>JBGSUA010000236.1:0-51784 GCA_041753575.1 Desulfatiglandaceae bacterium | reverse complement strand
AACGTAGGTCGTGTTGTGGGTCCCTCGTGGGGCGTATTAACACTCATCCTGGATATGTCCAAGGGGGTTTTGCCGATCGCATTATTCCTCAGATACGGCGGATCGGAGGAAGGCTCCTGGCCTTTGATGCTCATTGCGCTTGCTCCCGTCATAGGCCATCAGTTTTCTGTATTTACTGCCCTCAAGGGCGGAAAAGGAGTCGCGACCACGATAGGCGTCTGGCTTGCCCTGAGTCCAGTATCGGTGCTGCTGGCTCTCACCGCTTTTATGACGACAGCGGTGCTCTGTCGCTATATCTCCCTCGCAAGTCTTGTCTTTGCGTTCGCCTTACCCATCATCCTGTTCATCTCGGAAAAAGGCCCTTATCTTCTAACCGCATCGCTTCTAACCGCCTTGCTGATACTTTTCAGGCACAAAGACAATATCGAGCGCATCTGCAAGGGAATTGAGCCCAGATGGGGTGAGGGACATCATGACAGACGCTGAATAAGCCGATCCAGTTCCTCATCCGAAAAATAGTGTATTACCACCCTTCCACCCATGCGTCTTCTGAGGATTTCTACCTTTGTCCCGAGACTGCGTTTTATCTGATCCGCCAATGACCTGAAATAAAAACTGTCATCGGCAGCCGGTTTCTTTTGAGACATCCCCGAAGCGGCACTCCTTGCGAGGGCCTCCGCCTGCCGTACCGAAAGCCCTCTGCTCACTATAAGGTCCCTGATCCGGTTTTGTGCAGCGGCACTCTTTATACCCGCAAGAACCCTCGCATGGCCGGCGCTCAGCCTTCCCTCAATTACATCCTTCTGCATTGCCTGAGGCAAAGAGAGAATCCGGATAATATTAGCTACAGAGGATCTGTCCTTGCCTACTTTCTTTGAGATGGTCTCCTGGGTCTCACCCAGCTCGTCTATCATCCTTCTATAGGCAAGGGCTTCCTCAACGACATTCAAATCTTTTCTGTGGATATTCTCAATCAGGGCTAGCTCAAGGAGTTCGGCTCCAGCCGCCTCCCTTATGACGACCGGCACCCTGTCCAGCCCCGCCCTCTGGGCAGCACGCCACCTTCGCTCCCCTGCAATAAGCTGATATCCATCCTCCGTCTTGGCAACAAGAAGCGGCGTCAGTATGCCCTTTTCCTTTATGGACTGGGCCATGGTCTCGAGATCTCTATCCGAAAAGTCAAGCCTTGGCTGGTAAGGGTTAGGCTCTATTGCCTCAATCGGGCACTGGTAAAACCTTCCTGACCCATCCTCCAGGTCGAAGACGTCAGGTATAAGTGCGTCCAGGCCTTTACCTAAGGCCTTTCTCTTTGTCATCCCTTCTATCACTCCTCTTAATAAGCTCCTGTGCAAGGGCAAGATAGCTTTGAGCCCCTCGGCAGCCTATATCATATAGTATGACCGGCTTTCCGTGACTTGGCGCCTCACTCAACTTCACATTTCTTGGAATAACCGTGTCAAGGACGCTTGAGCCAAAATGCCTGCGCACATCCTGCGCTACTTGATGGGCCAGGTTGTTGCGTATGTCGTACATGGTCAAGAGGATACCCTCAAGTTCCAATGAAGGATTCAACCTCTTTTTTACGGCCTTGATTGTTCTAAGAAGCTGAGAAAGTCCCTCAAGGGCATAATATTCACACTGCAGAGGCACAAGGACCGAATCCGCGGTCGTCAAGGCGTTTATGGTAAGAAAGCCAAGCGACGGCGGGCAATCAATTATTACAAAGTCATATCTCTCTTTTAATCCTCCGAGCGCTCTTTTAAGCAGAAATTCCTTCCCTTCCATAGAGGTCATCTCAACCTCAGCGCCTACCAGGTCACCCGTGGCACCCAAAAGATGCAATCCGGGCATACAGGTTTCCACAATGGCCTTTTCGGGGCTTAAGGAATCAACCAGCACCTCATACAGCCCTGCCTTCAAGGATGCCCTCGTCACCCCTGTGCCGGTTGTAGCGTTACCCTGAGGGTCGCAGTCAACAAGAAGACATCTCATTTCAGCGGCCGCCACAGAAGCCGCCAGATTGACGGAAGTCGTCGTCTTTCCGACCCCGCCCTTCTGGTTGGCTATGGAGATGATACGTCCCATGGACACTCCTTAACTGGGGATAATGGTTCCACTTGATAGCACAAATTAGGAATCATGCAAAGGGCAAACGATGTTTCACGTGAAACACCCGGCACAACCCATTACTGGAAGCCATCTCGGCGCCTTACTGGGTTCGACATCTTTCGGTATAACTGTTCACTGGTTTAAAAGTTTAGAGGTTCAAGGTTGCATTTTTGCTCCCCGGATTCCCTATTTACACGCGCATTGTCCAATGAAAACCCCCGTGCTTACCATCCCAACCCCTAGAACCTGCGGCCCAATCGAAGCCATGTGGCAAAAACAGTATGTTTTGCCGGGTCTTCGGGTCATCAATTCTGTCCTTATCCCCAACCGTTAACGTTCAACCCGGAACCTGTGAACCCTTACCTTCCGGTATTGTGTTTCGTGGGAAAATATCATCATGCGCAAAGGTGACAGGGTTTGCTTGACACGCGCATGTAGGCCGCCTAAAGTCTGACACATCCCGGACAATGGAAAAATGGGAGAAGCGCATCACACTGCTGGAGAACCTTTCTCAGGGGAAGGAGATACAGTCATGGCAAAAGGTTATGTTGAACTTGACCACGGAAGCGGAGGGATTGCCTCAAATGAACTCATATCCTCCATAATCATAGCCCGGCTTGATAACGAGTTTTTGAGCACACTCGAAGACAGTGCCGTTATGGACCTCTCCGGAACAAAAGTAGCTTTTACAACGGATTCCTATGTGGTTGATCCCATCTTTTTCCCCGGAGGAGACATCGGCTCTCTCGCCGTCCATGGCACCGTCAACGACCTTTCCATGAGGGGCGCCACCCCCATGTACCTAACCCTCTCGCTTATCCTTGAGGAAGGTTTTCCCATAAATCATTTGACGAGAATCATAGATTCTGTGGCAGAGGCGGCCAGGCATGCCGGGGTTCTCGTGGTAGCCGGAGACACCAAGGTAGTTCCTCACGGCCATGTGGATAAGATTTTTCTCAACACATCAGGCATTGGGATTGTTCCGGCCGGAATAAATGTCAGCACACATAACGCAAGACCCGAAGATGTCATCCTAGTAAACGGCACCATTGGAGACCACGGGATGGCCATCCTTGCCTGCCGGGAAGGCCTGTCTTTTGCCTCCCCCATTAAAAGCGACTCTGCGCCTCTCAACAGTCTTGTCTCCACCTTACTGAAGGCCTCTCCGGGAGCTGTGCATTGTCTCAGGGATCCGACAAGGGGAGGAGTCGCAACCGCTCTCAATGAGATAGCAATAAATTCCGGTGTAACAGCTCTAATCGAAGAAGACCGCCTTCCCTTTACGCCTTCGGTAAAGTCCGCATCAGAGATGCTGGGTCTTGACCCCCTTTACGCGGCCAATGAAGGAAAGGTTCTTGTTTTCGCTTCAAAAGACGAAGCCCCTGAGATCCTAAACGCCATGAAGGGGCATTACCTGGGAAAGGATGCACAGGTTATAGGCAGGGTTGCAGAGAGGGGTGTCGCACCGACACTCATTAAGACCAGGGTGGGAGGAACAAGAATCCTTCCGATGCTCACAGGGGAGCAGCTTCCCAGGATCTGCTAGGGTGTCATATATCTTTCCAGACCTAGCCGGATCAATCTATCCAGAAGGTCTGAGAAACTCATTCCGCCGGCCCTGGCCGCAAGGGGAAACAAGCTGTTTTCAGTCATACCCGGTATTGTATTGGTCTCAAGGACATAAACGGCATCCCCTTTGATAATCATATCGGTGCGGCTCCACACGGAGCACCCGAGTGCATGGTGAGCCTTGGCCCCGCAACCGGATGCCTTCCTGGTAAGGGATTCTTCAAGTTCCGCGGGACATATCTCCATTGTTGCCCCTGACGTGTATTTCGCCTCATAATCAAAGAAAGCCCTTTTTTGCGGAATTATCTCGATAAGAGGCAAGGTTTCATGGACATCGTTGCCTAAGACACAGCATGTGATCTCCCGCCCCTTTATATATTCCTCTATTATAATCTCCCTGTCGCATTCAAGTGCCCTTCTTATTCCTCTTGAGACCTCATCCTTATTAGCGCATATTGATATGCCTATGCTGGAGCCTTCTGAGACAGGCTTTATAACGACAGGAAGCCCAAGTCTCGACGAGATCCTTCCGTAACTCCACTCCTCGCCCCTTGTCAGTAAAACCGCATCCGGGACAAGTAGACCGGCCGCACGACATATCTCTTTTGATATACCTTTATGCAGCGCCACGGCACTTGCAAGGACATCCGAACCAATGTAAGGAATCTTCAATATATTTAGCAATCCTTGGACAGATCCATCTTCACCTAATCTGCCATGAAGCAGGTTAAATACAAGATCAACCTCCTTGACAGCCTGAATCAAGCTTGAAATACCCGTTGAAGGGTCAAACATCTCAGCTTTATATTTATCCTTATTTAATGCATTATAAACAGCAGATCCACTTTTTAATGAAACTTCTCTTTCTCTTGACCAACCACCTGCCATAACCAGTATATTCAGCTTTGCCACTTCAATTTTCCCATCCTCAGATATGATTTTTTAAGTACCCTATAGCGACCTGCTGGCATGTTACTCCCTGGCAGCCCTCACCTGCAATCATTTCATAAGCTATTACAGAGAATCCTCTCAAAACCTTTTCGCCTCACAAGCATTTCGGACCGATGGGATACCGTAAAAATGCGCTGCTGTATTTTCATCTGCTGCGGTGAGCTGAAACCGGCTCAGGGAAAATTGACGGTTTATAGGCGCGGGATGTCTGCCCCTCTAGCGCTCGGGATTTACCCCGGCTTCTGGTTCCCAAGTGTTCAAGCCTGAAAACACGGCCGACTTAGGCTCCTCCATCTCAGAGGTCCCTAAGGCGTGGCCTTGCCCTCTGATCAGATGCTA
Organism: Desulfatiglandaceae bacterium; assembly: GCA_041753575.1. GTDB lineage: Bacteria > Desulfobacterota > DSM-4660 > Desulfatiglandales > Desulfatiglandaceae > CG2-30-51-40. Next base: position 46,816 of record JBGSUA010000236.1, on the reverse strand, counting down.
AAATTTAACCATTCGGGAACAAAAAACTTAAAAATTGACCGAAATGGAGAGCATGGCGGACCTCGGCCTTGAGGCCGGGGGACACTCATAAAACCGATGGCCTGCTAACTGCCCAAAACGGCGTCGGAACCGCCAAAGACGATTAACCTATGATTACAAAAAGTTATCCGCATAACCCCAAAACCTTAGCAGTGCCTAGCCCTTACAAATCAACCAGGGGCACACCAGTCGTAAGTTATTCTTCCAGGAAACGGCCTTTGACACCCAGCAATCCTATACTGTAAAACTCCCTCCTATCGTTTTGGCTATCCGTCAAGGCATGGTTGATGAGTCCTTGGCCGCATCTTATAAATAACCTCTTTACCGTGTTTGCTTTTTGGGAGAGCCAAATGAATATCCTTTGGGAAGACATTAAGACCCGGCTCAAAGATGAGCTGCCAAAGAGTTCCTACTCCCTTTGGATAGATCCCCTCACCTTACAAAAAACGGATGATGCTCGTCTGGTCTTGGGCTGTCCGAACCAGTTCACACGGGCATGGGTGGCGGAAAATTACGCCGGCCTTATTAAAGAGAGACTGAAGGCTGCCGGACTTGGATCTTTCGATATCACTCTTGAGGTACAGACGCGCCACAAGGCAACCGAAGAGACCTCAGAGCCCCTCCCCAAACCCGTTCAATTGCCTCTTCCCAACTTCAACCCCAGTAACGGAGGCAGGCTCCTGCTTCACCAGGATTTTACTTTCGATCAGTTTGTAGTCGGCCGCAGCAACGAATTTGCTTACTCCGCCTCAATGGACTTCGCCCTTGAATCTCAGAGCTCTTGCCAGACCATATTCATGCTTGCCAATACGGGACTTGGAAAGACTCATTTATCCCACGCCGCAGGGCATCTCATATTGAACAGCAGGCCCGAGACCAGGCTCTTCTATATCACAGCCGAGGATTTCACAAATGAAATGATCTCCTCTCTAAAGAACAGCCGCATTGACCAATTCAAGGAAAAATACAGACGCGCATGTGACGTGCTGCTACTGGAGGAGGTGCACTTCCTTAGCGGCAAGGAGAAGATCCAGAGTGAACTGGCTTACACCCTCGATGCGCTGGCCAACGACAACAAAAAGATTATGTTTACAAGTTCCCTGCCGCCCGGGGATATCCCCAGCCTCTCAAAAGAGCTATCCTCAAGGTTGACGGGAGGGCTTGTGGCACAAATTGAAAAACCTGATAAGGCAACAAGGGTGGATATACTTCTCAGAAAGGCCCAGAAACTTCAATTGTCTCTATCCGAGGAGATAATCGAACTGCTGGCCACTCGTATCGAAGGAGATGTCAGAAGGCTTGAAAGTGCGCTGAAATGCCTCAAGGCTAGAGCCGATCTTCTTGGAGACAGGGTGGATCTTGATCTCGCAAAGGACGTCCTCAAGTGTCTTGTGCCTGACTCGCGAGCTACCTCCCCTGACGACATCAGGGAAATAGTGTGCGGTTACTTCAAACTTGAGCCGGATCAACTCCGTTCCAGGTCAAGAAAAAGAATACATGCTCTTCCCAGGAATATATATATCTATCTATGCCGCTGGCACACGGAGGAGTCCATAGAATCAATCGCCAAGACCATTGACAGGAGCCACTCCGCGGTGATATACGCAACCGAACTTATAGCCCACAGGATGAAGGCCGACCGCAAGCTGAAGCAACAGGTTGAATTTCTGACTGGAAAAATCCGCGGACTTGAAAAGTGATCCAAAAACATCTCTTTCCCTGGAAGAATCTATTTAGAGTTTTAGCCCTCGGCTCTGGGGGTGCTGCTGCGGGCTACCTTTTCCTTTTGGGTTTTGCCAGCTTCTGGATGGGACTGAAGGCCCGCGGAGCGCCCGGCTGGGTCATGCCGATAGCGGCTGGCGTGAGCCTCTTCCTGGCAACCCTTTTGCTCTTTATCAAGGCCGCTCGTAGAGTTGTTGCCAAAATGAGGCCCAAAGGCCCTTCGGCTATTTGGGAAGGTAAGCCCTACCAGTGAGCCTCTGGGTTCGGGGCCTAAAAAGTCTCAGATGTCTGAGCCCGAATCCCCTTTCTGCCCTGAAAGATATGACCTCAGGAAGATTTCCTCCTTCGGGGAAAGATTGAACCTTACCGATGCCTCCTCTATTAACTTCACCATCTGATCGGTTTCTCCTGTGCTGCACATCTGTGATATCCATTTGACTGCCTGCCTTATCGCTTCGCCCTTCGGCATGATTGTCGCCATCTATCGCTCCTTTCAAACAAACCCTCAATAGCCTAGCAATGCCCTTACAAGGCAATGGATTACTAACGTAATCTTTACCAATTTCTGATGCTATGCTAACTTACTTGTGCAGAATTCTTATCACGATACCATAAATTTGGAGATTTAGTAATACCATGGCCAAGGAAATTATCCTAGTTGTTGACGACGAAGAAGACATACTGGAGCTCGTTGATCACACATTGTCACGAGGTGGCTTTAAGGTCCTGCGCGCCAAGACCGGAGAAGAAGCACTAGACCTAGCGAGGACGGGAAAGCCCTCAGCAGTTCTTCTTGATTTGATGCTTCCCGAAATGGACGGACTTACGGTGGCAAGACTCCTGAAGGGAGATCAGATGACCAGGGACATCCCAATTATCATGCTCACCGCCAGGGGGGAAGAGCCTGATATAGTCATAGGGCTGGAGATTGGGGCCGATGATTACGTTACTAAGCCTTTCAGTCCTCGCGTTCTTCTCGCACGGGTAAAGGCCCTCCTGCGCAGACATACCAAGGAAGATCCTGAAACAATAAAGGCGATACACATCCATAACATATTTATAGACCCTGGGAAACATCAGGTTACAGTTGATGACAAGATCTTGCAGCTCACATTTACCGAATTTTCTATTTTGCACTTACTGGCCAGAAGACCTGGTTGGGTATTCACGCGTTCCCAGATCGTGGATGCAGTTAAGGGAGAAGATTATTTCGTGACTGACCGCGCCGTTGACGTTCAGATTGTCGGCCTCAGAAAGAAGCTCGGGGAGGCGGGTTCCCTGATAGAGACGGTAAGGGGTATAGGCTACAGGCTCAAGGAGTGAAAAATGCCTTTTCGAAAAAGGCTCATATGGCAAATCTATCTTTCCTATTTTATTGTCATCATAGGATCATTCAGTATTGTCGCCTGGCAGGCTGTAAAAACCATCAGGCAGTCCTTTCTCAATCAACTATTGAATGAACTCAAGGACAAGGCCTACCTATCGGAGATGGTTCTGAAACCGTTTATTGACCCGCTTAACGAAACGAAATTGTTACACGCATGCAAGGAATTTGGAATAAGAAGCGGGGCCAGAATCACGGTCGTGCTCCCTCGTGGAAGGGTTGTTGCCGATTCATCGAGTGACCCCAAGGCCATGGATAATCACTCAGACCGGGCGGAAATCGCCTCCGCTTTCAGAGGGACGATCGGCACTGCCCAGAGGCCCAGCCCTACAATCCACGAAAAAATGCTCTATCTTGCTGCGCCAGTCAAAAATATGCAGGAAACCATAGCCGTCATAAGGGTGGCTTCTCCAATGACCGCAGTAGATGAAGCCCTTAGGCATTTAATATTCAGATTCATGGCAGTGGCTTTCCTGACGGCCCTTTGTGCGGCAATTTTAAGCTTTCTTGTATCCCGCAAGATAACCAGGCCAGTTGAAGACATCGCAAAATGGGTCCGCAATCTCTCCAGAGGTGATCTGGGCATCAGACTGAGGTCGTTCTACCCTAATGAAATAGGAACCCTTGCGCAGGCTGTTAACGACATGGCGGCCCAGTTGAAGCAAAGAATTGACACCATCCTCATTCAGCGGAACGAGATGGAGGCGGTTCTCTCAAGTATTTCGGAGGGAATTGTCGCAGTGGATAGAGAAGAAAAAATAATCAGGATGAACAATGCGGCGGCCTCGATTCTCGGCTGCAGCGCTACTGCTACTCTGGGACGAAGCATTCAGGAGGTCGTAAGAAGCACTCTTATACATAAACTGGTCAGGGAGGCCATGGAAAAACATGAACCCGCTGAAATCCAGATCACCCTTGCGGGTGACGGTGAGCGCCACCTCAACGTCAGGGCAACCATGCTTCAGGATGAAGCCGGAGCCGAGGCCGGAGTAGTCCTTGCCTTGAACGATATAACTGCCATTAAAAGGCTTGAAAGGGTCAGAAAGGATTTCGTCGCCAATGTTTCCCACGAGATAAAAACCCCCATAACCGCCATCAAGGGATTTGTAGAAACCCTTCAGGAAGGCGGCATTGATGATCCAGCCGAATCCGCCAGGTTTCTCTCCATCATAGGAAGACAGGTTACCAGACTCGATGCCATTATCGAGGATCTTCTTATCCTGTCGCGACTTGAACAGGAACCGGATCGCGGAACCCTGCGCCTCGAAAAATCTTCGCTTAACGATGTAGTTGTCTCAGCCCTCCAAGCCTGTGAGGTCATGGCCAAGGAAAAAGAGATAAATCTCCGAGACGATTTCAAGGAAGAGCTATTCCTGAGGATGGATCCCGCTTTGCTTGAACATGCACTGGTCAACCTCCTGGATAATGCTATCAAATACAGCGACAAAGGAAAGGATGTGCGAATAGAGGCCGGTCGGATTGAAAATGAAGCCGTAATAAGTGTAATTGATGAGGGATGCGGCATACCCAAAGAACACCTCCCCCGTATATTCGAGAGATTCTACCGCGTTGATAAGGCGAGGAGCAGAGAAAGCGGCGGTACCGGACTCGGCCTGGCCATTGCCAAGCACATTGTACAGGCCCATTCCGGCTGGATCTCAGTTGAAAGCGTCCCCGGAAAAGGCAGCACCTTCACGATACATTTGCCTGCTTCGGAATAATTGAGAGAGGGATCATACCGCACTCATAAGAGGCCTTACACCATCCTACCTGGAAATCATGGCTCTCATCATATCGGTTGCATTCTGGGCATGGTCGGCTATTGAGCCTATAATTTCCACCAGCCTTATAAGATAATAGACCTGGATTGCGTCCGTTATGCGGTTAAAGATCTTTCGTTTAAGCTCCCTCTCCAAATGATCCGCCTCGTGTTCTAGCTGCCTTACGTCACGGATCATTGATTTAATAGTTTCTCTTTCTTCTTCCGACCCTCTGCGGAAGAATCCCGAAGCCATTTCCACAAGATTTTTGAGCTTTTCCATTGCGGGAAGCGTGGTAGCGACAAAAAACCTCAGGTCTTCGTTGATCTCCGAATCAAACGCTTGATGCCTGTTCGAGAGCCAGTATAAGGCCTCCTCCACTCGATCCAGCACGGAATCCTGCTCCCGCAGGTACATGAAGAACTGGAACTTATCCACAGGCATCAGGACACCCCGCGGCATGTGGCCACGGATGTTGCGCTTAATGGCATCGGCCTCGGATTCCACTCTGGCCACCTGATCCGTGATCGCTTCAAAAAGGTCATACTTTCCCTCTAAATAGAGATCCACTGCCTCCTTAAACATCCTGGATGCATCAATGACCTTTTCCGCATGTTTGATGAGGTTCACAAAGGGCGATTTATAAAAAAGGTTCATAAAACTTGTACGCATAGCCTTATCTCCATTAACCTAGACTATTGCCCAGACAAGCAGCCTGTAAATGATCATCGAAAGAATTATCGTGAATGGAAGCGTAACCAACCAAGAATACATAATATTTTTTATGACCCGCAGGTCCAGGACACCCATTCCTCTCATGAGTCCCACGCCAATTACGGAGCCCACAAGGACATGCGTGGTCGAGATAGGAAGTCCCAGCCTGGAGCACAGCAGTACCGTAGTAGCAGCGCCGAACTCCGCGCAGAAACCCCTGACCGGGGTTATTTCCGTTATCCTCCTGCCGATTGTTTCCATAACCCTTGAACCGAAGATAAGAAGACCAACTCCCACCAGTGACCCTCCAAGGGCCAACATCCAGAGAGGCACCTCCACCTGCATCACGACACTCTTGGTCTGAGCAATGCTGAAAATGGCAGCAAGAGGGCCCACCGCGTTTGCAACATCGTTCGCGCCATGGGCGAAGGCCACGTAACAAGCGGTCATTATCTGGAGATATCCGAAAACGCATTCAACCTTCTCAACCTCGCTGCCTTTTATCCACCTGCACTGCGGCCCTCCCAGTCTCGAAAGCAGCGCTGCCCCTGCGAAACCTCCTGCAAGGGATATGGGTAAAGCAATCAAGAGAGCTTCCAGGAAATCGAAGTTAAGACCAAGGTTTTTCAGTCCCTTATATATCACAGAAAGAACAATCACAAATACAACAGTCCCAAGGAGATATGGAGCCATGCTTTTGGCGGAGCGATAAGGGGCCGCCGAGCGAAGGATTTTGCTGTCTAATAAGTAAAATATCGCCCCTGCGATTATTGCTCCTGCCAGAGGAGAGACCACCCAGCTCAAAGCGACAGTAAACACCATATTCCAAGAAACATTGAAGAATCCTACCGCCAGTATTCCGAACCCCACCACAGCGCCCACTATGGAATGGGTCGTTGAAACAGGCAACCCCAGCAGAGTGGCCGTATGAACCCATATACCCGCTGCGAGAAGAGCTGAGAACATGCCTATAAGGAGTAGTTCCGGTGAGTTGGAAAGCAACGCCGGATCTATCAGTCCTTTCCTGATGGTATTTGTCACGTGCCCCCCGGCCAGGGAAGCTCCCGCAAGTTCGAGAAAAAAAGACACAATCACGGCTTGCTTTACTGTCAATGCCCCTGAACCGACCGAGGTGCCCATTGCATTCGCAAGGTCATTGGCGCCTATATTGGCCGCCATATAACAGGCAAGGAGCATTGCCACAATAAGAATTAATGTATCTGCGCTAACTCCAAACAGTTCGCTCATCTTTTCCCAAAAGCCAAAAACTAATCCGTCCCTAATCTTATGCTCATAAATAATGGCTATAACTAATTCATGACACTAGCATTTAAGAAAGAAGGGAGGTGTTATGGAATATATCCAATCTAATCTTAATAAGGATCTAACGAAATTCTAACAAATTGCGAGCTATTTTTAATCCAATTTTATGCCCTAGGCAAGGAGGTAATTCAGATGAAACAAAATATTTTTTATAAAGCAGCTATCTCTATAACACTGTTATTTTTTTTCGCTACATCGGCGTTGGCTGGTAACATTGTAATCAAGGGATCTACGACGGTGCTCCCCATAGCCCAAAAGGTCGCAGAGTCCTATATGAAGGAAAATCCCGACGTTAAAATCACCTTAGAGGGCGGCGGGTCAGGTAACGGCGTCAAGGCGATAATTGACGGAACGACGGATATTGCCAACGCTTCCCGTTTCATAAAAGACAAGGAAGTAAAAATGGCGGTTGAAAAAGGAACCTACCCGGTTCCGTTTGCGGTTGCGTATGATTGTATTGTACCCGTAGTGCATCCTGCCAATAGCATCGTTAACCTGACTCTTCAGCAGCTCAAGGACATGTACGAAGGTAAGATAAAAAACTGGAAAGAGATAGGCGGGCCCGACAGACCTGTTGTAGTGATTTCCAGAGACACATCTTCAGGGACCTATGAGGTATGGGAAGAAAAGGTACTTCTGGGCGCGAGGGTCTATCCAGGAGCACTTCTGCAGGCCTCCAACGGCGCCGTAGCACAGGCAGTAGCAAAGAATCCCAATGCTGTGGGCTATATCGGGCTTGGCTACCTGAACAATGACGTAAAGGCTGTTATGGTCAACAAAGTCAAGGGCTCCCCTACTACAACCCTTGACGGCACGTACCCCATTAGCAGGCCCCTTTATATGTTTACACGGGGATGGCCAACCGGAGATTCCTTGAAGTTCATAAATTACGTTGTTAATCCCCAAAAGGGCCAGAAGCTGATAGCAGAGGTCGGTTTCGTTTCCCTTTACTAACACCCATGCCCTGGCCGGTCACAATGAAAAATGATCGTTAAGTTGAAGACATTTTCATTTAGACTGACAACACTTAAACTGACAAGGCCGGGTATAGATACCCGGCCTGCTGTGCATGATCCCTTTGATTCAAAGCATCCTCTTGGCAGCGTGCGACATAATAGAAAGGAAACCTGGTGTCAGGGTCAACAGATAATCTCCTAGCCGCTATTTCCAGTGGGGAAAGCCGCCCCAGAAAAGAGAAGATAATAAGGCTTATCTTCCTTGGGATAGCGACGGGATCAATAGTGACACTAGCCCTCATAGTGCTTTTCCTGTTTTCCGAGGGGATCCCGATCTTTAAGCAGGTCAGTCCCCATCAATTCCTATTTGGTAAATTCTGGTACCCCACATCAGATCCCCCTGATTTCGGAATATTTCCTCTGATCGTTGCCTCCCTCCTGGTAACGACGGTGTCATCCGTTATCTCCATACCCCTTGGAGTATTGACGGCCCTTTATCTTGCCGAAATAGCAAGGCCGAAGATGCGCGAGGTTATTAAACCCGCTGTTGAGTTGTTTGCAGCCTTACCCTCGGTGGTTATAGGTTTTTTCGGTATGGTGATAGTAGCTCCTTTGCTTCAGGAGACATTCAATCTTGCAACGGGTCTGAATCTTTTTAACGCTTCCCTTATGCTGGCCTTCATGTCGGTTCCGACTATAACAAGCATATCTGAAGATGCCATCTTCGCCGTGCCCAGGGACCTAAAGGAGGCATCCTTTGCCCTTGGGGCGACCCATCTCGAGACTATAGTAAGAGTGATTATTCCCGCATCAATATCAGGCATTGCCACGGCAGTCATACTGGGAATGTCCAGGGCTATGGGGGAGACAATGGTGGTGCTTATGGTTGCCGGCGGAGCCGCAATGATTCCCACATCGCTTTTTGATCCTGTAAGGCCCATGCCTGCAAGTATAGCCGCTGAGATGGCTGAGGCCCCCTTTCGCGGAGACCATTACTATGCCCTTTTTGCTACGGGCATCGTGTTGTTTCTCCTTACACTCATATTCAATATCATAGCCGAAAGGATATCTCATAAGTACCGACAGGTGGGAGCAGCAACTCTGTGAAGGCATCCGATTTTTCATCAATCAGCGGTTCCCAAAAGAGAAGAAAGGCGATACAGATTATTGTCTTTTTACTATTCAGGATATCCGCATTGATATGCGCCTGCGGCCTTATCATAGTCGTAGGCTTCATTGCGCTGAAAGGCTTGAGTTCCATCAACTGGACCTTTCTATCACAGCCCCCCTCTAACCTCATGACTGAAGGGGGAATACTTCCCTGCATAATAGGCACAATATATCTGAGTTTGGGAGCGATTCTGATCGCTGTGCCAATCGGGGTTGCCTCGGCAGTTTATCTTACGGAGTATGCCAGCCCCGGCCCACTCTTGAGGGCCATAAAACTCGGCATCAACAACCTCGCGGGTATCCCTTCTGTGATTTTCGGATTGTTCGGCCTTGCATTTTTTGTAATCTATCTGGGGATGGGAGTGAGCATTCTGGCAGGAGCTTGCACTCTATCCGCCTTGACCCTCCCGGTCGTCATCTCTTCCACGGAAGAGGCTTTAAGAGCGGTGCCGGAAACTTACAGGGAGGCATCACTTGGACTGGGAGCAACAAAATGGCAGACCATCTACCGGGTGGTATTGCCATCCGCGCTTCCTGGAATCCTAACCGGCACAATCCTGGGACTTGGTAGGGCAGCAGGTGAGACTGCGCCTATTATGTTCACTGCGGCAGTCTTCTTTACCCCCTCTTTGCCGTCATCAATCTTCGATGAGGTAATGGCTCTGCCATACCACATATATGTCCTTGCAACCGCTGGAACGGAGATAGAGAAAACAAGGCCGCTTCAATTTGGAACTGCGCTTGTTCTCATCATGCTGGTTTTAGGCCTTAATCTCGTGGCAATAATATACCGTTCAAAGCTGAGAAGACGAAAATGACACAACCGGACTCCAAGGAAAGAGAAATCATAATGGCCGTGAAGAATCTCAACTTCTATTACGGTAGCTTCAGTGCACTCAACAATGTTTCAATTGACTTCCTAAAGAACCGGGTGACAGCCCTGATCGGCCCATCAGGGTGTGGGAAAAGCACTCTTCTGAGATGCCTGAACCGTATGAATGATCTCATACCTGGAATCAGGGTTGAAGGTGAGGTTCTGTTTGGGGACACCAATATTTATGGAGCCGGCATTGATGTCGTAAATCTGAGAAGACACATCGGTATGGTTTTCCAGAAACCCAACCCCTTTCCCAAGACCGTTTTCGAAAATGTCGCCTATGGGCTTCGGATAAACGGCATAAGGGACAGGCGGATAATTGAGGAAAAGGTGGAGCTGAGTCTTAAGGCATCAGCGCTCTGGGAGGAGGTAAAGGACAGACTGCATCAATCGGCTCTGGGCCTGTCAGGGGGCCAGCAGCAACGCCTCTGCATAGCAAGGGCATTGGCGGTTGAGCCTAGCGTGCTTCTTATGGATGAACCGGCATCAGCTCTTGATCCGATCGCCACACAAAAGATTGAGGACCTCATTCAGTTACTTAAAGATACATATTCGATCGTAATCGTTACCCATAACATGCAGCAGGCTGCCAGGATCTCAGATTTTACAGGTTTTTTTTATATGGGAAACCTTATTGAAATGGATAAGACCGACATCATTTTCACCCGACCGAAACTCAAACAAACCTCTGATTATATTACAGGCAGGTTCGGATAAGCGGCTTCATTACAGGAAAGGAACAGTAAATGACCCGTCATCTTCAAGTAGAGCTTGAAAAACTTAAGAAGGCTATACTGCATCTTGGAGCCATGGTGGAAGAAGCCGTGCATCTTGCAATCAAGGCCATGCAGTTAAAAGACAGCGACATAGCATCGAGTGTCATTAAGAACGATGACATCATCAACAGGACCGAAGTAGAGATAGAGGAAGACTGCTTAAAAATTTTGGCTCTGCATCAACCGGTTGCAGTTGACTTGCGTTTCATAGCTGCGGTAATAAAAATCAATAATGATCTAGAACGCATAGGTGATGAGGCAGTTAACATTGCTGAACGTGTTCAGATCATAACAAGACGGCCGCCTGTGCCGGTGGACATTGATTATTCAGTGATGGCCGAAAAGACGGAGACAATGCTCAGGATGTCTCTTGACGCCCTAGTGGCCCTTGATGTGGACTCGGCATACAAGATATGCCTTATGGACGATGATGTGGACGAGTTAAATAGGCGATTCTATGACTCCATAAAGGACACTATTAAAAAATATCCCGATAGAGCAGGCTCCCTGATAAACCTTCTGCTTATTGGAAGGCACCTGGAAAGGATAGCAGATCACGCGACTAACATAGCTGAAGAGGTTATTTACATGATAGAGGGGGAGATTCCCCGCCACAAAACCTTCACGCGCTGACAGCCCTGTACCGTCCTTGCACACCCAGCATAGGCCCGGAATCTTTATCCTCAGCACTCTTGCCTATAATGGCCCCTTTCGGCCTTAAGCTCCCTTGTCATGAGGTCACGTACCGCCGCCTTGGGATCCTTTCCCTCATAGATGATCCTGTAAACCTCATCAATGATAGGAAGGTCAACTCTGAGTTTAAGTCCCAAGCGGTAGGCCGCAAGCGTGGTTCTTACGCCTTCGGCCACCATTGAAGTATGCGACGTAATCTCATCGAGCCGCTCGCCCCTTCCTATGCGCAGGCCCACTGTTCTGTTTCTGCTTATGTCACCCGTGCAGGTAAGCACAAGATCGCCAATGCCGGCCAGTCCCGCAAATGTGAACGGCCGAGCCCCCATGGCGACTCCCAGCCTGGTAATCTCCGCAAGACCCCTTGTGATCAGCGCCGCTCTTGCGTTGTGGCCGAATCCAAGGCCATCCACCGCGCCGGCCCCTATGGCAATTACATTCTTGAGAGCACCGCCAAGCTCCACCCCTGTGATATCATCGCTTAGATATACCCTGAAAAACTCCGTAGAAAAAACCTGCTGAAGAGACTCACCTACCTGCCCGTCGCAGGTGGCAAGGGTTACTGCTGTAGGATGCTTGAGCGCGACTTCCCTGGCAAAGCTGGGGCCCGCTATACAGGCAAAATTTCCTTTGTATGTACCGCCCAAAACGTCATCCTTCACCTTAGACATAATCATAAGGGTATCATTTTCTATGCCCTTGGTAGCCGACAAGAGACACTTAAGGCCGGTAAAAAAAGGCTTGAGGCCCTCAAGTACTCCTCTGTACACATGAGAAGGAACCGCCATAACAGCCACATCAACCCCTTCCATCACCTCCTCGAATGATTGAACCGGCTCCAGCCCAGGGGACAACTTAATGCCGGGCAGAAATTCTTTGTTTTCCCTTGCATCCTTTATCTGCTCGAAGACCTCCCTTTCTCGCACCCAGAGTCTTACCCTCATACCCTTTCCAGCAAGAAGATCGGCGAGGGCTGTTCCCCAACCTCCAGCGCCTATTACACTCACGCGAGACATTTCAAGATTCATAAAGAGATTACTTCCTCCACAACCTTCGCCACTGCCACAACCTTCTCTCCTTCAGATAGATTTATAAGGCGAACACCCTGGGTGTTCCTCCCGATTACCGATATGTCCTCTATCCTTACCCTTATTATCTTTCCCTGCTCGGTCATGATCATAAGCTGATCCTGATCAGTAACCTGATAGGCATAGACGACCATGCCGTTTCTTTCGCTGGTCTTTATGGTTTTTATGCCCTTCCCCCCCCTTATCTGCTTTCTATATTCCCCAGTGGGGGTTCTCTTTCCGTAACCGTTTTCAGTCACAGTCAATATGGTAGCTCCTTCACCGAGCGCCTCCATAGAAACCACCTCGTCGCCCTCATAAAGGCGGATTCCTCGGATGCCCATTGCCCCCCTTCCTGTTGGTCTTACATCCTCCTCCTGAAATCTTATAGACATGCCGTTTCTGGTGGTCAGGAATATATTCTGTGAGCCGTTTGTCACCCTGGCTCCGATTAGTTCGTCTTCCTCCCGTATCGTGAGGGCGACAATTCCCGCCGATCTTGGCTTGCTGTAGGATACAAGGGGCGTTTTCTTTACTACCCCTTTCTTCGTCGCCATTATAAGATAGCTGCCCTCCTCAAAGCTTCTTACAGACAATATTGTGGCAACCTTCTCATCTGTCTGGAGGTCCAGAAGATTCACGATCGCCTTACCCCTGGATGTTCTGCTTCCCTCAGGTATCTCATGAACCTTCTTGCAGTAAAGCCTCCCTCGGTTTGTAAAAAACAAGAAATAATCATGCGACGAAGCGACGAAGAGATGCTCTATGAAGTCATCTTCCTTTGTCCTGGCGCCTGTCATCCCCTTTCCTCCGCGCCTCTGGGCCCTGTAGAGGCTTGCCGGATTCCTCTTTATGTATCCCTCATGGCTTACAGTCACCACCATATCCTCTTCGGCAATGAGGTCCTCAAGCACTACCTCACCCTCCTCGGGGATGATCTCTGTGCGTCTGGGATCTCCATAGCCATTTTTTACCTCAAGGATTTCTTCCTTTATTATCTCAAGCACCATCCTGGGACTTTCAAGAATAGACTTGAATCGGGCTATATCCTTGATTAGATCCCGGTATTCTGAGTCTATCTTTTCGCGCTCGAGTCCTGTCAGGCGCTGAAGCCTCATCTCCAGTATGGCCAAGGCCTGAATCTCTGAAAGATCGAATGAGGACATCAGCTTTGCCCTGGCCTCTTTGGGATCGGAGGAAGATCTGATAAGCTCTATGACTTCGTCCAGGAAATCCAGCGCCTTTTTAAGTCCCTCGAGTATGTGGGCCCTTTCCTCCGCCTTCCTGAGATCAAATATCGTTCTCCTTACTATGATCTCCCTGCGGTGCGAAATGAAATGCTCAAGGATCTCCTTCAGGGTCAGTACTTGCGGCCTTCCATTCACTATCGCCAGAAGTATTATCCCGAAGGATGTCTCCATCTGGGTAAACTTGTAAAGGCGGTTTAATATGACGGGAGCCTTACCGTCCCTCTTAACATCTATAACGATCCTCATGCCGTCCCTGTCGGACTCATCCCTTACCTCTGCTATTTCTTCTATGGTTTTTTCCCGGACAAGTTCGGCTATCTTCTCTAACAGTTTGGTCTTATTGAGCTGATAAGGTATCTCAGAGACGATTATCCTCTCGCGCTGCTGCGATGCTGCCTCCACAAACGCCCTTGCTCTAACTCGGATTATGCCCCTGCCTGTCTCGTAGGCTTCTCTAATGCCTTTCATGCCTACAATAAATCCCGCAGTAGGAAAATCAGGACCTTTTATGATACCCATCAGCTCATTAATTCGGCACTCAGGGTTGTCAATCACGTAAGATATGGCATCGCATACTTCGGACAGGTTGTGGGGGGGGATATTGGTTGCCATTCCAACTGCAATTCCTGCGGAGCCGTTGATGAGCAGGTTTGGTATGGTGGTCGGAAGCACTACCGGCTCCTGAAGGGAGCCGTCATAGTTGGCCACGAAATTGACGGTTTCCTTTTCTAAGTCTGACAGAAAATATTGAGCCAGTTGGGTCATCCTGACTTCTGTGTATCGCATGGCCGCAGGAGGATCACCGTCAACGGAGCCGAAGTTACCCTGACCGTCAATGAGGGGGTAACGCATAGAGAAGTCCTGGGCCATTCGCACGATCGTGTCATAAACAGCCACGTCACCGTGGGGGTGATACTTTCCTATGACATCTCCCACTATCCTTGCTGATTTCTTGTAAGGCCTGTTATGGTAATTCCTGAGATCGTGCATACCAAAAAGTACGCGCCTGTGCACCGGCTTAAGTCCGTCCCTGATATCCGGCAGCGCGCGCCCCACGATTACGCTCATGGCGTAATCCAGGTATGACTTCTTCATTTCATCTTCAATATTTACGCTTATCAATCTTGACTCAACACTCATGCAAGCACCTCAGCCCTAAATGTCCAGTTCAGTCACATTCAGGGCGTTATTCTGAATAAATTCCCTGCGAGGCTCTACCTTGTCCCCCATAAGCAAGGTAAAGGTGCCGTCCGCCTCCATCTCATCTTCCACCTTGACCAATACGAGGCGTCTCTTGTCAGGGTCCATCGTTGTCTCCCAAAGCTGCTCAGGGTTCATTTCTCCTAGTCCTTTGTACCGCTGCACAACTAATCCCTTCTTTGCCCTTTCCAGGACTACATTGACCAACTCCTGCGGATCATCATAGGTTCTTTTCCCTTCTCCATCCAACGTGTAGGGACCTCGCCCATGGATCTCGGAACAATGGCTATAAGAATCAACCAGTTCCTTTATTTCATGGGACATCAGAAAATCCACGCTAATTGAAAAGCCCCTCCCTCCATCGAGCCGGTCGGTAATAAAGAGTTCTATATATCTGCCTTCCTCATCCGTATGAGCTTTTTCCAGTGAAAACCCTCCCGCCTCCATGGCTTCAATAAATAGCGCTATTACTGCAGGCTCATGGAAATCACCCTTTATCCTGGCTCGGTTTGACGCTATCAAGTCGGCTACCCGTCTGCTGTAGCCCATGCGCATCACAGCCTCAACTTTTTCATAGTAAGAAATCAACCTCAGCATAATATCCCCAAGAAGCTCACCTTCAATAGCTTCGCCACTGCTGAGAAACACCTTTTCTCTTTCCTTTACCCTTGATATGAGTACCCTGTTAAGCGCTTCCTCATCTTTGAGATAATGCTCTACTTTTCCCTCTGCGATCCTGAAGAGAGGCGGCTGGGCAATAAATAGATATCCGCCCTCTATAAGAGGCAGCATCTGACGGAAGAAAAAGGTAAGAAGCAAAGTCCTTATATGCGAACCGTCCACATCGGCATCGGTCATTATCACAACCCTGTGATACCTTAGGCCCCTCAGATCAAAATCCTCCTCTATCCCGGTTCCGAGTGCTACTATCATGACCCTTATTTCTTCACTGGAGAGCATCTTGTCTATTCGTGCCTTCTCGACATTCAATATCTTACCTTTGAGCGGCAAAATAGCCTGAAACTTCCTGTCCCTGGCCTGCTTGGCAGAGCCTCCTGCCGAATCGCCCTCCACAAGAAAAATCTCACTCTTGGCCGGGTCTCTCTCCTGGCAGTCTGCAAGTTTCCCCGGCAGGGACTGGTCGGAGAGGACTCCCTTTCTCCTTGCCAGATCTCTGGCCTTCCTTGCAGCCTCCCTCGCCCTCGCGGCCTCAACTACCTTGGAAAGAATGTTTTTTATCACACCGGGGTTTTCCTCAAAGAAGCTCCCCAGCCCCTCATTCACCAGATTCTCCACCAGTCCTTTTACTTCGCTGTTTCCAAGTTTACCCTTTGTTTGCCCTTCGAACTGAGGGTTGGGTAGCTTCACGCTCAATACGGCGGTTAATCCCTCACGTACATCATCGCCGGTGAGCTTTTCCTTGAAGGTTTTGGCCATGGGAGAGCTTTGAAGATATTGATTGATGCTCCTCGTAAGGGCAGCCTTAAATCCAATAAGATGGCTCCCTCCTTCCCTTGTGTTTATGCTGTTTGCGAATGTATAAATGTTTTCTTTATAAGAAGTGTTGTATTGAAACGCTACCTCTATAAAGATTTGGTTTTTTTCTCCACTGATATATATCGGTTTTTCGTGGAGTATCTCCTTGTTCTTATCGAGCCACTCTACAAAGGATACGATACCTCCTTCATATTGATACACCTTTTCCTTTCCTGAGCTTTCTTCCGAAATCGTAATTTTTACACCAGTAGTAAGGAAAGCCAGCTCTCTCATCCTTCTTGAGAGGACGTCAAAATCGAGATCAGTCGTCTCAAAAATCAAAGGATCAGGCCTGAACCATACCCTTGTTCCCGTCCTTGTGCTTTCACCCTTAATCTCCAGTGGGCCTTTGATCACTCCCCTTTCATAACCCTGGGAATAGACACGGCCGTGTCTGTAAACTTCAACCTCCAGAGATTCAGAAAGGGCGTTGACTACCGACACCCCTACTCCATGAAGACCGCCTGACACGCTGTATGTCTTGTTATCGAATTTCCCACCGGAGTAAAGCTTGGTCATCACGACCTCAAGGGCAGACACACCCTCAGTTTCGTGCATCTCAACTGGAATACCTCGACCATTATCAAGCACTATCACACTCTTGTCACTCAGGAGGCGTATCTCTATCTCATTGCAATAACCTGCAAGTGCCTCGTCAATACTGTTATCTACCACCTCATAGACAAGATGGTGAAGTCCCTCGATTCCCGTATTGCCGATATACATAGAGGGCCTTTTTCTTACATGAGAAAGACCCTCAAGTACCTTTATATCTGAAGCATCGTAGCTTCTTGAACCTTCCGTTTTCATATCCATATTAAAGCCTCATTGGCATGATTAATCCTGTAAAACCCTTATCGGCCTCTCCTGCTATAATGCAGGGCTTGGAACTGTCCACAAAGCCCAGAGTCACTGTTTCACTTATCATGGGCTGGAGGGCGTCAATGAAATATCGGGGATTGAATGCCACTTCAAGTTTCTTGCCAGTGTAATTGACTTTCAGATTTTCCTTGGCTTCCCCCAAGTCAGGGTTGGTTGAATACACCTCCATTGTATCCTCGTCCAGGGTTATTTTCACTGCCCTGTACCGGTCATCGGAAAGAATCACCGTCCTCTTCATGGCTTCAAGCAAAGCTGATCTAGCCATCTCTATCCTTGTGGTCTCCTCGCCTCCAGGCATGACTGCCCTATAGTCAGGAAATCTGCTGTCAAGTAATCGAATTACAAGACTTATCTCCTTTGTTTTTGCCTGGAGTAGCTTCTCCTGCATTCCCAATTGAAGCAATTCTGCCTCCGCCGCCAGTTTACCTATTTCGGCCATTCCCTTCCTAGGGATCATAATACCTTCTTTTATGTTAAGATTATCTATATCGGATAAATATATCTCCATTAGAGATAAACGATGTCCGTCCGTCGCTACCATGTTTAACAGATTGCTGCCCGTCTGGGAATCGTTTCTTAAGTGCAGGAATACACCTGAAAGCTTATAACCCGCCTCCTCAGTTGACACAGCATATATCGTTTTCGATATCATCTCACTGAGAAGCTGGCCGTTAATGTTAATATACTTCAGGTCAGAAGGCTCTACGATCTGAGGGTAGTCCTCCGGGGCAAGAAAGGCCAGATCAAACCTCGCCATTCCATCAGAGATAATTATTCGCCTGTTTGGAAGCTCTTTAAGATTGAGTTCATTTTTCTTGGTTTCCTTGAGTATCTCGAAGAATTTCCTGCCTGGAAGTGTAATGGTTCCCTCTTCGTTAACCCTTGCGTTGATCGTTTCCTGAAATCCTAACTCCAAATCAGTCGCAGAAACGCTGACCTTGTTGCCGGAAGCATTAAGAAGGACTGTTGATAAAATAGGCATATTAGTCTTTCTCTCAATTATTCCCTGAACCCTGGCCATGGTCTTAAGCATTTCTTCTCTTGCTACGGAAATATCCATAATTTCCTCCGTCAAATTCATTTGGTTATTTTGTTTATTTTAAGATTTATAAAATACAAAAATAACAAGGATAGTTACGAAAAGGTTCAAAACCGATATATCATATTGAATGCAGTCCATAAAATATATCAATATTTATGTCACGGAACTAATCTTTCTGATAACCCCCTTTTTTCGCAAAGCATTTTTCTGATTATGGAGATATCTCTTCTGACTTGCTCGTCATGGTCAGTCATTGATTCTATTTTTTTTACTGAATACAGGATCGTGGATATATTCCTATTTGAGAATATAAATGCTATCTCGCTATAGGGCGTCTTGCAAAGATTTCTGCTGAGGAAAATGGCCAGATGCCTCGGATATGACATGGATCTGCTTCTGCTGTGCGAGGTAAGTTTTTCTATCGAAATATTGAAATAACAGCTTGTCTTATTTAGGATATCCTTTATTGATATTTCTCTTGAAGATTCGTGGCAATCTTTAATGATGGCGCTAGCCGATTCTATGTCAGGGCCCTTCTTACTGAAAGAGCAACCGGCCTCAAGCCTAATTAGATAACTAAGACAAGTTGTTATATCATTTGAGGCTGAAGCCAACTCCTTAATAATGTGGTCGCTGACGGCAACCCCCATGGATGACCTGCTCTTGAGTATTTTAAATCTGGTCTCCATATCGAGGGCTTTTATCTCGCATAATAATCCCCATTCAAGGCGAGATCGGAGGGATGGGATTAGCCCTGGAATGTCCTTTGGTAATGTCTTACCAGCAAATACCAATTGCACTCCAGCCCGGTGCAGTTTGTCGAAGGCGCGGGTGAATCTTTCCTGGTCAGATCGCTTCAGGCAGAATGCCTCAACATCATCCAGTAAAAAAGTGGAAATAGTGTCAGAATTATCGGCAAAATGGTTTAAGAAAATGCACTTATGTTTTTCTGCCGATATGTAAAGAGGCGGCTTAAGAGATCCCGTTGACAGAATCGAGTTGGCTATGGCATTAAGGAGATGAGTCTTTCCAGCAGCTTGTTTACAAAACAAAAATAATGGATTATACACATACCCTTGGGAGGTTGAAACGAGCCTTGAAGCAACCAGGGCTTCCTTATTTCCGGGTGAAGATATGAATGATGAAAAAGTCAGGCTCGGATTTACATTAGAAGGCGCTCTCTTTCCTGGCGATATACTTAGTGTTTCGTTCTTGAAACGATATTGGTGATTTTCGACCGATTGTGGAGATATGATAACATCGTTTACTGATCCGGTAACTCTTTTTAGCGATTTTTTTAACGATTCCAAATAGTTATCGGTTGACCACTCGGCAACAAATCTGTCGGGGGCCGCTATGAAAGCGGTGTTTCCTGTTATATCCCTAAGTGAAAGCACGCCCAACCATAAGGAGTATTCCTTTTGGGTTACTCCTGAACGGATATCTGCCAGGACGGTTTCCCAGATTCTTTGGAGCCCCTTCATTGATGTGTGAGTGACTTGTTAAGCATTTTTTAACACTAAAGATATTAGAAAAATTCCTACGCAATTGCAAAGGGAAATCTCAGGAGGAAAAAATGCCTTATTCTATTGCCTTGGCCGGTAAGGGAGGTACGGGAAAGACCACAACTGCCGGGTTGCTCGTCAAGTATCTGGTTGAAAGAGGAAGGGTGCCTGTTCTGGCAGTTGACGCGGACGCTAACTCAAATCTAAACGAAGTTCTTGGTCTTGATATAATCGAGACCCTTGGCAATGCGAGGGAAGAGATGAAAAAAGGTGTTGCCACGGGAATGACCAAGGACGTCTTCATGGAAATAAAGCTCCAGGAAGCAGTTGTAGAAGGCAATGGCTTCGATCTAATCGTAATGGGAAGACCGGAGGGGTCCGGTTGTTACTGCGCAGCTAACACCCTGTTGACTCAATGTCTTGATAGGTTGATTGGTAACTACAAATTCGTAGTGATTGACAATGAAGCAGGCATGGAGCATCTGAGTCGTCTCACAACAAACAATGTTGATGTTTTACTAGCGGTATCCGATCCTACAAGAAGGGGAATACAAGCGGCCGCAAGGATTTTTGATCTAGCTTCGGAGCTTCGCCTGTCGATTGGAAAGAAATATCTCATTATCAACCAGGTAAAGACAGGAAGCAATGAATCAGTTGAAAAAGCGGTCGCGGATTTCGAATTGGAACTGGCGGGAATGATCCCTGAAGACCCCATGGTGAGAAATTTTGACCTTGAGGGAAAGCCGACTGTCAGTTTGACGGCTGGAAGCGAGGCCCTTGTCGCTGCCTATCGGATCTTCGATAAAATTATTCCCTCTTAAGCCTGATGGAATCGCAAAAAGTAGGGATTGGGACGGCAAATGAAACAGCTTATTAATCATATAAATAGACTATAGGCTTTTATACTGTAGGGCTGTAGGAATATGCCATGGGCAATGACTAACGGCCTTCAGAGGCTAACCACCTAACTAGTTTATACAAGTCCGGCACAATCCTTAAGGAGCGAGGCGTATTTAAACCTGCGCAAAAACGATGAGGGACGCCACGTTGCGCGGTAGCCGGACTTTTCACAAAGCCGTGAAGCCTGAGGTCTCTTTATCGCAGGATCTCTTGCCAACTCCCGGTTTTCAACAATATATTGTTGTGGCTGCTACAAAAACACTATATATTGAGGGCACCTAACGATATAAAATTACGTCAAAAATTGCTTGACATTGGGTAGGTGTTCATCTAGGTTACGGCAGATTAGGGGCATAGAGGGGGAAAGCTCCATGCCCTGCATTGTAACATTTTTCACAATTGAATTGGCGTTAAATTAGGCATTGAAGCGGATGCCTTTGAGGCATGCCGGACTAGGCATGAAAAACAACTAATCCAAGAAGGAGGGAGAGACATTGGCCTTTCAAATTCCCACTCAGCCCTATTCAGGAAAGATAGGGGCTACAACGATTGGCGCGGGTAAGAATGCCGTGACGTTGGGGGGAGAGGAAACTTATCCTTTCCATCTGTTCGAGGGGAAGTGCCCCAATCCCCCCAAGATCGCAATGGAGATCTGGGACTTCGACCCTTCAAACGAATGGCCCGCCGCGGCTGTTGAGCCTTTCAAAGATGTTATGGCTTCTCCTGAGGCATGGGCGAAGAAATGCGTTGAAAAATACGGCGCAGACATCATTGTGCTTCAGTTGAAGAGTACAGATCCAAACGGTCTTGATAGATCGCCGGAAGAAGCCGCTAAGGTGGCAAAAAAGGTCGCTGATGCGGTGAAGGTTCCTGTGATTATTTGGGGAACTGCTAATACGCAGAAAGACGAAGAGGTATTGAAAAAGATAAGTGAGATCTGTCAGGGAAAGAACTTGAGCCTTGGTCCCGTTGAGGAAGGAAATCACAAGGGTATTGGAGCCAGCGCCCTTGGCTACGGGCATTGTGTTGTGGCCTCCTCACCCATTGACGTCAATCTCGCTAAACAGCTCAACATTTTATTGGGCAACCTCGGGGTTAAGTCGAACAAAATAATCATTGATCCCACCACCGGTGGTCTTGGTTACGGCCTCGAATATTCCTATTCGGTTATGGAGCGAATCAGGATGGCGGGATTGACCCAGGAAGACGACAAGCTTCAGATGCCCCTTATATCTAACGTAGGAAATGAGATATGGAAGTGCAAAGAAGCAGGACTTCCTCAGGAAGAGGCCCCTATATTAGGAGATACGGAGAAAAGGGCCATAATGATGGAGTCAGTGGCGGCAGCCTGTTATCTCATGGCCGGGTCGGATGTTGTTATCCTCAGACATCCTGAAAGTGTTCGCCTTACCAGGGGTTTTATCGAGCTGATGGTAAATGGCGGAATGGCTATGGATATATCCGCAGTAAAGAAGGCTCTACCATCAAAAGCAATGGAGTTCGCGGCAATGGCGCCTAAGCCGAATCTCGATTTCGGAGGCAAAGAGGCTGCTCCGGCAACGGCAAAGGCCGCACCTGCCAAGGCAAAGGAGGCGCCGGCAGCCAAGGCTGAAAAGCCTAAAGCTGATGAGCCAAAGGCCGCGCCCGCAAAACCGAAAGCCGCGGCTGAAAAACCCAAAGAAGACGAAGCGGCAAGGTTAAAGGCTGAGGCTGAGGCAAAAGCAACGGCTGAGGCCAGGGCAAAGGCGGAAGCTGATGCTAAGGCAAAAGCCGAGGCAGAAGCCAAGGCAAAGGCCGCAGCGGAGGCCAAGGCTAAAACCGAGGCGGAGGCTAAGGAAGAGCAGAAAAGAAGGGCCGAGGCGGAAGCCAAGGTCAGGGAGAAAGAAGAGCTTGAGGCCCTTAAACGAAAGAGGGCGCAGGAGCAGGCCCGAGCCGCAAAGGCCGGGGATGTCAGGGTATCTACCGGTAAGGTTCTCGAACTGGGAGTGGTAGATAGAATGGAATTGACGATTGCTCGTTTCAGAAAACATTCATAAGAATCTAAACCTCTTAAGAAGGGAGGAGTTCACCTTATGTCAAAATTAGTTGCATTTGCCGCCATCCAGGGCGCTTATAACATAGTATCCAAGGCTGAAGGAAAGTACAAAAGGGCACTCGAGACTTATGGAGGCAGCCAGAAGATCGAATTTCCAAATACTGCGTATTTCCTGCCTATTATCTATTCTCTGACCGGAATAAAGGTGACAGACCTTGACTCCGCCAGAAAACCTCTTGAATTTGCCAGGAAACTTCTTCCGCACCACGTTAAAAAAGACTGTCACATCCCTTACCTTGGGCCGCTGCTGGACGCAGGTATGGCATCCCTGTTTGCAGAGGAGATAGTGGAGGCCATCCGTTATGTGGATGATCCCGGCTTCTATCAGCCATCGGTTGAAGACCCAGATGTGGATAATGGCAAGATCTGGCTTGGCGCCGCTGATGATACGATCATGCGGAAAAGAGGCGTGGAGTTCGTTGATGGAACGGCCCCCGGGTTTGCTGCCATTGTGGGCGCTGCCCCCGATTCCGCAACAGCCAAAAGGCTTGCCGAAGAATATCAGTTGAAGACCATATATGTATTCATGGCGGCCAACCAAAACGGGACTACTTTTGCCGAGCAGCTTATTCAGGAAAAGGTGCAGATAGGCTGGAACACCCGCCTTGTGCCCTTCGGCCCGGATATCTCCGCTGCGGTCTTCGCCCTTGGCTTTGCAAACAGGGCCGGCATGGCCTTCGGAGGCATTCAGCCCGGCGATTACAAGAAGATGCTCGCATATCAGAAGGACAGGGTCTTTGCCTTTGTAAACGCACTTGGCGAAGTTAACGCCGAGTGGGCCGCGAATGCCGCGGGCTGCGTAAACTGGGGCTTCCCCACCCTTGCTGATACGGATATACCTGAGATTCTGCCCACTGGTGTATGCACCTACGAGCACGTTGTAGCCAATGTCCCCCACAATGAGCTCAGCCAGAGATCTATCGAGGTCAGAGGCCTTAAGGTAAGCGTAACAAAGATTGACATACCTCTTGCATACGGGCCGGCCTTTGAGGGTGAGCGTGTAAGGAAAGACGACCTCTATCTGGAGATGGGCGGCGGAAAGACCCAGTGCACAGAGCTTTGCAAGATGGCCGACATGAACGAGATAGAAGACGGCAAGGTATCCGTTATCGGTCCCGATCTCAAGGATATAAAGAAGGGCTCAAGACTACCTCTTGGTATCTATATCCAGGTGGCAGGGCGCAAAATGCAGCCTGATTTCGAGCCTATTCTCGAGAGGCAGATCCACCACCTCATCAACTATGCCCAGGGCATCATGCACATAGGGCAGAGGGACATATCCTGGGTAAGGGTCGGCCAGCAGGCGGTGGAAAAAGGTTTCACACTAAAGGACTTAGGTACCATCCTTCATGCCAAGTTTCATCAAGACTTCGCAAATATCCTTGACAAGGTCCAAGTGACTCTTTACACAAACAAGGAAGATGTGGATAAGCTCACTACACGCGCGAGGGCCGAGTACAGGACACGAGACGAGCGCGTCGAGAAGATGACCGACGAGACCATGGAAACCTATTATTCCTGCACCCTCTGTCAATCTTTCGCCCCCAGCCATGTGTGCATTATAAGCCCGGAGAGAACTGGCCTTTGCGGGGCATACAATTGGATGGACTGCAAGGCCTCCTTTGAAATAAATCCCACAGGACCAAACCAGCCTGTCCAGAAGGGAGAATGCCTTGATCCCAAGCTCGGGCAGTGGAAGGGTTGTAATGATTTTCTCTTCAAGGCCTCAAGGCAGACAATTGATCACTATAATTTCTACAGCGTAGTCTATGACCCCATGACTACATGCGGGTGCTGCGAATGTATATGCGCGGTTATCCCCGGCTGCAACGGAGTCATGACGGTTAACAGGGACTACCTTGGCGAGACGCCCTCGGGCATGAAGTTCACGACCCTGGCAGGAGTCATGGGCGGCGGACAGTCCTCGCCCGGATTTGTGGGCCACTCCAAGTTCAATATTACCCAAGGGAAATTCATCGTGGGCGACGGCGGGCTCCTTAGAATGATATGGATGCCCAAATCCCTCAAAGAGGAGTTGAGAGACAGGCTCATAAAGAGAGGTAAGGAACTGGGCGTACCTGATCTTATTGACCGGATAGCCGATGAGACAGTTGGAATTACTGAAGAGGAAATTCTTCCTTTCCTGAAGGAAAAGGATCATCCGGCGCTGAAGATGGATCCGATTGTTGAATAATATTGTTGAATGGGTCTGAATAATAATTAGCTATTCGACTTCTGATTAATACGAGGAGTGAAAAATGGGTTTAACCGGAATTCAAATATTTAAGTTGTTACCAAAGACAAACTGTGGAGAATGCGGTGTTCCTACCTGCCTTGCCTTTGCCATGAATCTGGCCTCAGGCAAGGCTGAGCTGGATGCTTGTCCATATGTATCCGAAGAAGCGAAGGAAAAACTCGCTGAAGCATCTGCTCCGCCGATAAGACCGGTAAGCATCGGCGCAGGGGCCAGGGCATTCAAAACCGGTGGTGAGACGGTCATGTTCAGGCATGAGAAGACCTTCTACAATCCAACCGCTCTGGGCGTCCTCGTCACCTCGGATACTGGAGAAGGGGATTTGGGAAAGAAGCTTGCCGAATGGAATGCTTTCCAGTATGAGAGGGTCGGGCTGAACCTAAGGCCTGAACTTGTGGCACTGAAGGATGTTAACGGGGATGCCGGAGCATTCGCAGCTTTGGCAAAAAAGGTTGCTCTTGAAAGTGAATTCGGGCTCATCCTGATGTCCGACAAGGTTGATGTTATCAAGGCTGGTGCCGAGGCGAGCGCCGTCAAACGGCCGTTGCTTTATGCGGCAACCTCAGCCAACGTGGATGTTATGGGAGCCCTTGCCAAAGAGATGGGACTCCCATTGGCAGTAAAGGCCGACACGGTAGATGGCCTTGTGCAGCTTACAACGAAGCTAACTGCTATGGGGCTTAAGGATCTCGTGCTCGACTCTGGTGCGCGTGAACCCAAGAAAGTCTTCGAAAACCAGGTGGCGATAAGAAGGGCGGCCTTGAAGGCAGGTAACAGGGCACTGGGCTTTCCCGTCATTGCCTTCGCATGCGAAATGGCATCCAACCTTGACATGGAAACCGTCCTGGGCGCCATGATGATAGCAAAATATGCGGGCATAGTGGTTTTCTCAGATTTCCGAGGCGAAAATCTCTTCCCGCTTCTCCTTGAAAGACTTAATATATTCACTGACCCTCAAAGGCCAATGACGGTCACCCAGGGCATTTATGAGATTGGAGCCCCCAACGAGAACTCCCCAGTTCTGATAACCACCAATTTCTCCCTCACCTATTTCATAGTAAGCGGAGAGATTGAAGGCAGCAGGATTCCGAGCTGGCTTCTTATCATGGATACGGAAGGTCTCTCGGTCATGACTGCCTGGGCGGCCGGCAAGTTCTCCGGGGATGCGGTTGCATCTTTTGTCAAGAAGAGCGGTATTGCTGATAAGGTTGCTCACAAACGGATCATTATCCCGGGATACGCGGCATCTATCAGCGGAGATATGGAAGAAGAGCTGCCGGGATGGGAAATTGTCATCGGCCCGAGGGACGCTTCCCTTATACCCAAGTTCCTGAAAGAGATGGTTAAATAGATACAACACTACATATATACAGGGAGTTGCATCATGTTATTGATCGGTGAGAATCTAAACGTCATCAACACGGTTATCGGCAAGGCCTTCAAGGGAAAGGACCCGGGGCCCATCGTCGAGGAGGCCATTCGTCAAAAGGAAAAGGGGATGGACTGGATTGACATCAACCTTGGGCCTGCCAGAAAAGGTGGACCGGAATTGATGGAATTCATTGTAAAGACAGTCCAGGGGGCCATAGGGGATTCAACTCCGCTATGCCTCGATACCTCAAACGTTGAGGCCATGGAGGCGGGACTTGCGGCTCACAAGGGAAAGGCCATAATAAACTCCATCATGTGCAGGCCTGAGCGGTATGAAAAGATGATCCCGCTTGCGGTAAAGTACAAGGCTAATATGATCGCACTGATGTGGGGTCCGGAAGGGCTTCCAAGGGATGAGAACGAGCGGGCAGCGCTTGCGGTGGAACTTATTTATGCCGCCAATGAGGCCGGGGTTCCCAACGAAGATATATTTGTTGACGGTATAGTGACGCCGGTCAACATTCAGCAGCCTCAGGCTCTGAGCCTTCTTGCCTTTCAGGAGATGATAGCCGAGATTGCTCCTGGCGCAAAGTCCACCTGCGGCCTTTCCAATATCTCTAACGGAGTGCCTGACGATTTGAGGCCGATAATAAACAGGACTTACATGGTAATGCTTGAGCGTAAGGGCATGTATTCCTGCATCGCAGATGCCTATGATGATGATCTTTTTGCAATTGCAAGGGGTAAGAGACCCGATATCGTGGAGGTCATCCACAAGGTTATGGATGGGGCCTCGATTGATATGGGCTCTCTTTCTAAAGAGTTGCAGGGCTATGTTAAGACTGCCAGGGTCATTCTCGGTCATACCCTTTTTTCTGACTCCTGGCTGGAGCTTTAGGTCGAGCAAAAACTGGCATAATTCTTAGAGTTACCCGGCCTCTGCCTCCGGTGGAGGCCGTTAGTTTTTTTAGTCTATCGAAAGTAGAGGGAATATAAAGATGAAGCAGGGAAGAATAGCTGTGCCCTCTTTGGCTCCTGGCGGGCTGGAAGGTGAAAGAGCTGGACACTTCGGGCATTGCGACGTTTTTACCATTATAGACGTTGAAGACTCAAAGATAACCGCAGTTTCCACTCTGGCAAATGGAACTCATGTGCAGGGGGGCTGCATGGTGCCGGTGAACCTCCTGGCGCAGCACAAGGTATCGGCCCTTGTGGTGGGAGGAATAGGCATGAGGCCCCTTATGGGATTTAAACAAGTGGGTATCGAAGTGTATCATGACGCCGAGAGGATTAAGATAAGGCCTGTAGTGGAAGACCTTATTGCAGGCCGGCTTCCGGCTATATCTGATGACCAGGTCTGCGGCGGCGGACATAATTAAGGCATTGGAGAGGGTTTCCTAATGGAACAGGATCACGCAGCAAACGACGTGCATAAAATGCTTTCGGAATCGGGTTACTCCGATAAAGCCATCAGGTACTTCCAGGAGAAGGAAAACATAGGTATTCTAGACAAGGCAAACCAGATTACCGATCTTACCGGACCGTGCGGTGACACAATGAAGATCTCCCTCAGTATAGATGGAGAAAGAATCAACGACGCTCGCATCCAGGTGTTGGGTTGCCCTGGGGCGGTCGCATCGGGTTGCGCACTTGTAAATATTGCGAAGGGAAAAACCATTGAGGAGGCGGCCCATATAGACCTTGACGCCCTCTATAAGGAGCTGGAAAAATTGCCCGAAAAAAAGATCCACTGCGCCAGACTCGCCCTAAAGACACTGCACAAGGCCCTCCAGGAATATCAGGTGAAAAATGGCCAGGCGCTCAAAGCAGGGGGCAATTAGAACCGGTGAAGATAGCAGTCAGTTCATCAGGAGTTGATCTGGATTCGGAAGTAGATCCCCGGTTCGGCAGAGCGCATTACATACTGCTGGTTGATTCGGATGGTCTTTCCTTTGAGGTGATGGATAACAGCGAAAATCTTAACGCGCTTAAGGGCGCCGGTATCCAGACTGCCGCTGAGATAAGCAACAAAGGTGCGGAGGTAGTGCTTACCGGCCACTGCGGGCCAAATGCCTTCAAGGTGCTCAAGACTGCAGGAGTCAAGGTTGCAAACAACGCTGAGGGAAAGGTAAGGGAGGCAATTGGATCGTACCTTTCCGGAGGACTCACCATCACTGAAGCCCCGGACGTTGAGGGCCAGTGGTAGGAGGGGAAAATGCCTATCTATGAGTTTGAGTGCAAGGATTGCGGTCGTCGAATGGAGATATTGCTTTCGCCCTCCGAGACGGATCTGGCCTCCTGCCCGGAATGCGGCGGACGGAACCTGAAGAAGCTCCTTTCCGTTCCGGCCCCTGCGGCGCAGACATCAAGGATGCCATCGAAACCGTCAGAGCGATGCTGCGGCACTTCAGGGCCCCCGAGTGCGTGTGGAGGTCCCGGCAGTTGCTGCGGAAAGGCACAGTCTTTTTAAATCGCCATAATTCGGTTAGTTGCTGAGCAGGGGAAAATCGTCTATCCATAAGACATAGGATTTCAGGCACTCACCTGTTGCGCCAGAGGAGTCCCCGTGACCAGATTTATGGCCAGGTGGTTAAAGATCTACGAAGACGAGATAGGGGTCTTTTTCTGGACTACCCTTCTTTATTTTCTCATAAGAATCGCAGACATCCTTCTCAATAACTTTGCCGAAACCGCGTTTCTCAAGCGCTACGGTGTTGAGTACCTTCCCGTGGTTTACATGATTAACGCGGTGGCCACTTTCTTTGTCATGGGCTTCATAACAGGCCTGATGGCTAAGATTCCCGGCAGCAAGCTCTTGAGCGGCATGCTTCTTTTCGCTGGAGTGTCGGTAGCCTCCTTTCGTTTTATAATTACCCTGGATTTCGACATCATTTATCCTATCCTTTGGGTTCTCAAGGCCCAGTATGAGGTTCTTCTGGGGCTCGTGTTCTGGAATCTTGCAAACGATCTTTTTAACACCAGGCAATCAAAGCGTATATTTCCTATAATCACGGCTGGCGGAGTCCTTGGAGCGATTTTTGCCAGCTTTTCCACCCCTGTAATAGTCCGGCTTGTATCCATTGACAATGTTATGTTCCTTTACCTCATTTTTTCGATCGGGGCTGCCGCGACTGTTTACAGCATGGGGAGTCGCTTTCCGACGCTGTTGCTCAAGGAAGAAAGGGCTAAGAAGGCAAAAGGCCGCAGCACCATCCTGGATGAGTTCAGGAAGGTGATTCCCATGATGAAAGAGTCCCTTCTCATAAAAATCCTGATAGCACTCAGCCTGATTCCCAATATCGTGATACCTATCATAAACTATCAGTTCAATTTTGCGGCTGATCAGGCCTTTGCCACAGAAGGTGGCATGATAAAATTCTTTGGGTTTTTCAGGGGCTCGATGAATTTTGTAAGTCTGATAATATTGCTTTTTGTAGGCAGGATATACGCTAGATGGGGTCTTCCTGTTGCCTTGATGTTCCATCCTTTCAATTATGTGATAGCCTTTTTAGGCTACCTCTTGAATTTCAATATTTTTACAGCGGTTTACGCGCAGATTTCTACCACGGTGATTAGAAATACGATCAACAACCCGGCACGGGCAGTTCTGGTTGGCCTCATACCCTCAGCTTATAGAGCAGTAATCAGGCCCTTTTTGAGAGGAACTGTTGTAAGGATCGGCACACTTACCGGCTCGGGAATCATAATGTTGATGGGCTCATACCTTCATCCGCGCTATCTATCTATTGTTGCGCTGTTTCTAATGGCCTGGTGGCTTTACACCAACACGGTCCTGAGGAAGAACTATCCAAAGATATTGTTGGATCTTGTTTCGAAGAATGTCATAGATCTCAGATCCATGGAAGATAAGGATTTATCCCAGATTTTTGCCGACAGGAAGATGCGGGCACAATTAAGGGGTTCTTTCTCTCAGGCAAAAGGAGACGACTGCATTTGGTACGCGAAGATCCTAAAGTCCATGGGTATTGAAAGATTAGACTCAGATATTCTTTCGGCCATACGCGTGCAGGATGAAAAAACTCAGATAGCGCTCCTTGATATGGTCTCACCCGCTGCAGGAAAGGCGGCGTTGGATGTGTTTCAATCCATCACGGCAACCAGCCGCCCTGAACTGACGGCGGCGGTTTTGAAGGCGGGACACAGAATTTCTCCTGCCCTTTTCAGTCAGTTCAGCCGCAAGTTTTTTGAGGAAGGCAGCTCCCCAAAGGTCAAGGCATATGCGATTGGAAACCTTTATTTAACAGATCCTGACGCATACAGGCCTCTAATAGAAAAATGGCTCGAATCAGATTCCATGGAGTTACAGGAAGCCGGCATAATCGCCGCAGGCAGATCAGGCGACCCCAGCTTCTTACAGGGCCTGCACAGATTTTTGCTGCAGGATACCCCTGCGGTAATTCTCCCTGTGCTGTTAAGGGCTCTCAAAAGGCTTGATGCGCCAGACCTGCCAAGGGTCTTTCCAGCCTTTCTCTCGCACGATGATGAGGAGGTTAGGATCGCTGCGCTTGAGAGTCTGGAGATAACCGATGACAAGGCCTTAAGAAATGTCATAGCACTTATGAATGATCCCTCGGATAAGGTCTCAGGTCTTGCAAGGGAGAGGTTGATGACATCCACTTATCAGAACTCTCAGGTTCTTGTGGAGACCCTGGCAAGCCCCTCCAGAAAGATAAGGGAGGGTGTCTTTGAGATTCTTGAGAAATTGAACGTAGGCAGCCTGGACATCTACCGTTTCGCAAGGATCAATCTTGAGAAGGCTTATCTTTGCGCTGCGGAGGCATGGTCTGCCGCCAGGCTCCTGCCGGAGGGAAAGGAGAGGGATATTCTCATAGAACATCTTAAACAGGAAAGACGCCTTCATGTGGAGACGGTTTTGAGGGTACTAGCTGCCCAGGACCGCACCGGACAGATGAGGATCATCTGGAGGGGCATAGCGTCTCAGGATTCGAGGCAGAGATCCAATGCCCTTGAGGCACTGGAAGATTCCATGGATCAATCTCTTGCGAAGGTGCTGATTCCTCTAGCCGAGGAAGTCCCTGATTCAGAGATTCTTTCGATCGGAAGAAAGAACTTCCGCCTCCCTGGCTTCAACAACGACCCTGTCAAGCTTGTCAAATATCTATTTGAACAAAACAACCGGGTCACGGTTCTGCTGGCCCTCTACGCGGCAGGAAAATTGCTGCTTGGCGGTTCTTTGGCCGCCTTGGTCGGTGAAAAGAGTCTTTCAAATGATCCTCAAATGCGTCTATTGGCTGAGAAGACATTTTCAATCCACGGCACAAGAAAAGATCTAAAGGAGGCTGACATGGCAGAGGATCTTACTGTTCCTGACAAGATCATCTTTTTGCGCGGAATACATATATTCGAGGGACTTACCATAAACGAGCTCGCCGCGATTGCTTCTGTGACAGAGGAGATGACCGTTCCGGCAGGGGATCTGGTTCTTAAGGAAGGTGAGACCGGAGACAGCATGTTCCTTGTCATAAACGGTGAGGTTTCTGTTAGCAAGGCCAAAGCCGATGGAGGGGAATTGGAGCTGGATCGCATAAAAGATGGAGATTATTTCGGTGAAATGGCGCTTTTTGACGAAGAACCGAGATCAGCCTCGATAAAAGCTGTCAAAGCGTCACGTTTCCTTGTGCTTTATAAGCGGGAGTTTACCGAGAGTGTCAGGGAATATCCCCAGATAGCGCTCCAGATATGCAGGGTACTGAGCCGGCGGATGCGGAATCTCCAGGGAAAGATCCAGCAGCATGAAAAGTGTTCTTGAAGACTCCTATCTCGTGTCCGGTCCTTTCGTTAAGAAATCTTGCAGCGAGTCTCATGCCGTTTCTGAGGCCCAGAGCGATTGCCTCCGCGTTATCCATGCGGATAGTAATATAGATGCTCTTGTTCGCGGATCCTTTCACCAGGGCCTTGAGTATCCTGTCTGCTATCCCCCTGCCTCTATACTCAGGACGAAGGTATGTGTATCCTCTCTCAAGGTAACCAGTTAAATCAAGACCGGTTTTCTCCATCAGGTATCTTACATATTTCTCCTTTGGTCTTTTGTGGGTAAGAGTCCCAACCACCCTGCCTTCTTCAAGGGCAAAACCAATTAGAAAAGCATCGCTCAGGTTCTCCCTGATCCAGGACAACCCAACCTCTCCTCCTGCCTCGATAAGCCCGCATATCCTCTCCATAAGTTGCGGTTCTATCTCAGCCGGTCTTTTCACGTGTACCTCCAGCCTGTCCCCTGCCTTGAAAACATTGTGATCCTTATACGCTACCTTCCAACCAGCGACTTCTTCGGTTCCGTAACGGGCCGCATAAAGAAGCAGATATTCCCGGTTGCGCAAATAATACCAGAATGGATGGCCGTACATATTCTCGAGCCTGTAGCGTGAGGCCCACCTCCAGAAAACATCAAAGCTCTGTCGGTCCATGCCGGATTGACACTTGAAAGGATGGTCGTAGGAAAAAGGCGTCAACGGCTCGCCAATACTTACTACATCGAACTCCGCCGGATTTCTTACTATGTAGGAGTGGCTCAGCAGTGAGAATTGAAAAAGGATGGAAGAGTGTAGGCGGTCCTGGTTACTATCGAGAAAGGCGATGGTCTTTCTAGCCTCTTCGAGTGTTTCCGTGGGGAATCCCAGAATCATTGTGGCATGGTTCCATATCCCGGCACGGCTGGAAGCCAGGAGCACCTTTCTGGTTTCCTCAAGATCAGTTCCCTTGTTCATAAGTTTGAGGATGCGGGGATGCCCTGTCTCCACACCCCATCGCACAAGCCTCACTCCTGCCTTCGCCAGCAACTGGAGGCGTTCGGGCGTAAACTGTGCAACTGGTTTACACCAAAGAGATATCCGGACACTGAGTCTGCGTTCTAATATCTCTCTAGCGAAGGCCTCAAGATAGGTGGGCGTAAGGCAATCATCATTGACTGCAAAACATGACACGGAGAATTTTCTCTGCACCTCTCCCATCTGGTCAACGGCCTTCTCCGGGCTAATGGTTGCGAATCGGCGCGTGTCGTAGCGGGAGCAGAAGGTGCATTTGCCCCAGTAGCATCCCTCCGAAAGGCGGAAAGGAACAATAGGTGTCGGAGAAAGATATTGCTCCAGGGGAAGATCCGAAAAATCCGGTGCCGGCACCTCAGTTATCGGGAGATTTTCTTCAGTGGCGGCCTCTATCACCTCACCGCTGTCTATCCTGAGAAGATTGGGGACGGATTCAAGAGAGCCTCCAGCCGCAAGCTCCGTTATGAGTGCCTCAAGGGCAATTTCCCCGCTTCCCATAACAATACTGTTACAGAATAACTCAAAATATCCGTAGAGTTCCCGAAGAGACTGGCCCAGTCGTAACATGTGTCTTCCCCCAAGGGTCACATGAATCCCGGGATATAGCCTGCGGAGCATCCTTGAGAGGGTGAGTCCTCCGACCATCTGGCTTGCTGTTGTAATGGAGATCCCAATAAGTTTGGGCTTGCAGGCTTCCAGCAGAGGAGGGATTCTCGCAAGATAAAAGGAAAGAAAAGGATTGTTTTCAGGGTCGTCGCATAACCCGAGGAGGGCGTGAAAGTCGCTTATCAATGGGGCATTGAACGTAGTAAAGGTAAAGGTTATCGGATAATAGGCAAGGGATGCGAGCCGCAAAAGCGCATATAATCCATCCTGTGACAAAACGCAGGATTGCGGATCGTAGAATGTTTTCTCGTTGCGAAGGTTTGATATGAAATCATGGGCGCTTTGTATGCGGTTTTCCCATCCGGCAGGATCAGAAATCAGTTCCTCGGCCGCGGCCTTAAGCCTTTCTCCGGCGCTGTTGTAAAGGCCATCCCGGGCCCTTTGATCCGCCCTGAGCATAAATCCTTTAAGTGTTTCTTCTTTGAGAAGGTAGCCAAGGAAGAATTCCAGGCTTGCGTCGTACTGCCTTATTGACAATCCGCGGCCTCGCAAGTAGGCTGACAGCAACGGAAGGGCCAGGTACGGCGTAACGGGAGTCCATACAGGGGGAAAGACAAGAAGGGTCTTAAAGGTTTTTTCTTGCTGGGAAGAAGGCATCTCCTCCGTGGTCTCCGTTAAAAATTGAATGCCCCGGCCATTACCGAAATATCCGCCAGGTAGAAGATGCATATTGGGATACTCAGCGCTAGAAGTCAACGGTATCATCCTAACAGAAGGCTTATCGAGGCCGGATCGAGACTTGGCCATAAGGTCCATATGATTCATCCCGGACAATGCGCCGCATCTATCCTATCAGGCAAAAACGGCTTTTCCGATCGCACTCCGGTGGTTGATATCCTTATTCCCAGAATAGGCGCCTCGATCAATGAGTATGCCTTGACGGCTGTTCGTCATTTTCAACACGCCGGAGTTAGGGTGGTAAATCGCTTCGAAAGCATCCTTCTTGCCAGGAATAAATTCTGCTGCATGCAGACCCTCGCATCCTTTGGGGTGAATGTGCCGGATTCCCTGTTTGTCAGCAATCTTGAAAATCTTAAAGGCGCTGTTGAAGAACTCGGGGGTTTCCCTGTGGTGCTCAAGACCCCAACGGGGAGGCAGGGATCAGGAGTGATGGTGCTTGAAAACAAGCCGGCCACTGAATTTCTGGCCAATAACCTGCCGCTTTCGTTGGGTGGGGTTATAGTTCAGAGATATATACCTACAAGAGGAAGAAAGGATGTGAGGGCCTTTGTGCTTGGAGAGGATGTGATAGCAGCCGTCGAACTTGTCCCGCCAAGGGGTGATTTCAGGGCAAACGTTCATGTGGGAGGAAAGGCGACCCCCATAAAAATTGAGCCGCACTTGGCAGAATTGGCATTAAGGGCCACAAGCGTCCTGGGATTGGAGATATCCGGAACCGATATAATGGTGGATTCAGCCGGTCGCGCCTTGGTAATAGAGGTGAATTATTCGCCCGGCTTCAAGGGCCTTGAGGCCTCAACAGGTCTGGATATTGCCTCAAGGATAATAAGCCATGCGGCGGGAACCGGTGCAGGAGGCAATTAGCGTGAGAATAGCCTTTCTTATGGACAGACTTGATTCCATAGACCCTGACAACGAGACCACCAGCCATCTTATGTATGAGTGCAACCAAAGAGGGCACACCGTGTATTTCCTCGAACCGCACGACGTGTATATAAGAAAGAATACCGTGGTTGCTAGAATGAGAAATATTACCGCGCCCCGCGGCCTCTCCATGAAGAAATACTGGCGGGCGCTTATAGGCTGTCTAAAGAAAGATGAACTTATATTTGAAACGGTTACGGATCTGGACGCTCTTTTCCTCAGGAAAAACCCTCCCCTTATATATCAGACCATGGAGTTCCTTGGTTCTGTCAGTGACAGGGTCTTCATGATAAACAGCACAACCGGACAGATCATAGGCAACAGCAAGCTCTATACCCTCAACTTTCCGGCGATAATTCCGGAGACCCACGTCTCAAGGGACCCCGCCCGTTTAAAGAAGATAATTGACGAATTCGGAGGGGCAATGGTTGTAAAGCCTTTGCAGCGGTACGGCGGGGAGGGCGTCATAAAGGTCAGTGTAAGAGACCGTGACAATCTGGTTTCACTGATTAACTATTATGTGAGGGCTTATCAGCCCTATCCCGAAAGAGAGCCCATAATGGTTCAGGAGTATCTCCATCAGGTTCAGCGGGAGGGAGACGTCAGGTTACTGCTCTTAAACGGCGACATTTTGGGGGCGATGAGAAGAATGCCCAGAAAGGGTGATTTCAGGACCAACATACACGCGGGGGCTAAGGCCTTCAAACACGAGGTGACAGATAAGGAAAAGCAGATCTGCGAGGTAATAAAGGACAGGCTGGTAAAAGACGGGCTTTATTTTGTAGGTATTGATGTTATCGGGGACAAGCTTATCGAGGTCAACTGCGTCAGCCCTGGGGGTATCCCCAGGATAAATAGGCTGGATAAGGCTAAACTCGAAGTTAAAGTTATTGATTTTGTTGAACGAAAAGTCAAAGAAATGAAGGGGCCTGGAAGACTGAAATAATTGAGCAGGAGGGATGGGTGTCATGAGTTACGGATCATTTAGGGTTTTTTCCGGATGCGGGTTTTGGAGGTTAGCACTGATTCTTTTGGTGGCGACCTTTTCTTTTTCGTCACCTTCCCATGGCGCCCCTCTTCTCAAGGTAGGGGTACTTGAAGAACCGAAAAGCCTGAATATCTGGCTTGCCAGCGATGCCTGGTCGAGCAGGGTGCTTTCAGAGATTTGCCAGCCTCTATTCATGCGTGAGCCATCCACACTTGCCCTTGTGCCATGGCTTGCCGAGAAGGACGCGGTTTACGACCCGGCTAACCTGTCATACACGGTCTATCTGAGGGAGGCCAGGTGGTCGGACGGGACCCCCTTCACCTCCTCAGATGTCGCATTTACAGGCCGACTCATAAAAGAGTTCAAGGTGCCGCGCTTCCTCTCTAATTGGAGCTTTATAAAAGAGATATCAGCCCCAGACCCCAGAACGGTGGTATTTTACCTTGAGGAACCTATGGCCACCTTTCTCACAAGGACCCTTACCACTCCCATCGTTCAGGAGAAACAGTGGAAGCCTATAGTTGAAGATGCACGCAAGAAAGAAAAGCCCCTGGCGGCGCTTCTCAATCAAAAGGTAGAAGACCCGGTAGGCACAGGGCCTTTCAGGATGAAGGAGTGGAGGCAGGGATCATATATCTTTCTTGAGACCAACCCAAACTTCTTTGGAACGGGGAAAAAAATTGCCGGCAGAGATCTTGGGCCGTTCATTGGCGGAATCATCTTCAAGAATTACGGCACTTCTGATGCCGCTATCCTGGAGCTGAAAAAGGGATCCATTGACATGTTCTGGTGGGGGTTGCAGGCAGGCTATGTTGATGATCTTCAGAAAGATAAGGATATCAAAATAATAACCAACGAAAAGAGCGGCCTCTATTATTTGGGTTTCAATCTGAGAAAACCGCCCTTTAGCGATAAAGCCCTCAGAAAGGCTGTTGTAACCCTCATAGACAAGGATTTTATAGTGGAGAGGATTCTCCAGGGCTTCGGGGTCAAGATGGACACAGTCGTGCCCCCTGCAAACCGCTTTTGGTGTTGCACCGATGTCCCAAAATACTGTGAGGGGTTAAACAAGGAGCAGCGGATAAATATGGCCTTTGGAATCCTCAGCGAAGCAGGCTATAAGTGGGAGCAACCTCCTGTGGACGGATCGGGAAAGGTTGTCAAGGGCAAGGGTATCCTACTTCCGGATGGAACTCCCATGCCGTCATTTACCCTTCTTACTCCCCCAGCCGACTATGATCCCCAGAGGGCCATGGTGGGAACGATGGTGCAGGAGTGGCTCAGGGAAATAGGTATGCCTGCAAGCGCAAAGCCGATGGCCTTCGGGTCCCTTACCGAGCAGGTAAAGGGAAGGCGTGATTTCGATGCCTTTGTGCTGGGATACGGGAAACTATCCCTTGATCCCGACTATGTGAGAAATTTTTTTGTATCCGCCAACGACAAGCCTCAAGGATGGAACATGAGCGGTTACAACAATCCGGAGTTTGATCGCATCGCTGAACAGTCGGTCAAGGAGATGGATCAGGAAAAAAGAAGAGAGCTTATCATGCAGATGCAGAGGATGGTGATGGAGGATTTGCCTTATATACCCCTCTACAACCCCATGCTGCTTGAGGCGGTGCGGACCGACAGGTTCAAAGGCTGGGTTTCTATGGTGGAAGGCGTAGGAAATACCTGGTCTTTCTGTGAATTGAAACCGAGGTAGTTTTCTTATGCCGTTAGAAAAAGTTAAGGCCGGGGTTACTGGATCGGGACAATAGGCCCAGGAATGGAAATCAAGAGATACTTAACACGCAGGCTGATCCAGATCCTCTTGAGCTTCTTTGTGATCCTGACGGTGCTGTTTCTGTTATTTCGACTGGCTCCGGGAGACCCCGTATCGAGGATGATAGACCCTTCGATGAGTCCTGAGGACGCGGAGCACCTGATAGCGCAGTTAGGACTCAGGGAGCCTCTTTGGAAGCAGTATGTGGTTTACGTAAGAAACTTTTTTACCGGTGATTTCGGCTATTCATTCCACTATGGACGCCCTGTTCTGACCGTTATATGGGAAAAGCTCCCCAACACCGTTCTGCTTTTCACTTCATCAATAATCCTTTCCGCCCTTGTTGGGATATTCCTGGGAAAGATTGCGGCATGGAACAAGGGAAAGCCCCTCGATCTTTGGATGACCATTGGGGCCCTTGTTACTCATACAGTGTTTCTTCCGTGGCTTGCCCTGATTCTTATATGGGTATTTGCTTACAAGCTGGGTTGGTTTCCCATTACCGGTATTATTTCTGAAGAGATATGGCTTGATCCGGAGTCAGGAGCATTTGCCAAGCTCCTGGATGTGGCGCACCATATGGTGCTCCCCATGGCCACGCTCTTCTGCATACATTTTGGAAGCTACCTCCTTATAATGCGAAGCAGCATGCTTGAGACCCTGAAGGAGGATTATATCCTGACGGCAAGGGCAAAGGGTTTGAGGGAGAGCGTTATCAGGGACAGGCATGCGGCACCGAATGCCGCGCTGCCGGTGGTTACGAGTGTAGGTTTAAGCCTTGCCTTTTCCATAAACGGAGGGGCCTTGACCGAAACGGTCTTTACCTGGCCCGGCATCGGCAGAGAGCTTGTCTTTGCAGTCAGTCACAACGACTATCCGCTTGCCCAGGCATCTTTTCTCTTGATAGCCCTCGTGGTGCTTGTTGCCAATCTGGTGGTGGATATTCTCTATGCCTACCTGGATCCTAGAATTAGATACTGAGAGGAGAAAATGGGCAGGCCCGAATTAAAAGGAGATATTGAGATCCGCAGCCGCCAGCACTGGATAGATCACTTTTTTGAGGGTTGGTCGGTGTTTTGGGAAAATCCTCTCGGAAAGATTGGGGTGGTGCTGCTCGGGATATTTGCCCTTATGGCCGTTTGCAGCTTTGTCCCGCCATTGATACATCCCATGTATCATCCAATGACGGGAGTAGATCCGGACATCTATTCCTCGGTCGGACCAAGCGTGAGGCATTGGCTTGGGACCGATTTCATGGGCAGAGACATATTCAGTCAGCTTCTGGCCGGGGCAAGGGTAGCCTTTATGGTAGGGGTTTCAGCGGCTTTCATGAGTATATTCCTTGG
Organism: Desulfatiglandaceae bacterium; assembly: GCA_041753575.1. Classification (GTDB taxonomy): domain Bacteria; phylum Desulfobacterota; class DSM-4660; order Desulfatiglandales; family Desulfatiglandaceae; genus CG2-30-51-40. The sequence goes on along the minus strand of JBGSUA010000236.1, from coordinate 7,130 downwards.
GACCGCCTTTGGGATGATTGCGGGCTACATGGGCGGGTTCGTTGACACCCTGCTAATGCGCCTGGCCGATGTGATTATGGTTCTTCCCACTCTTTTAGTGGTGTTGATTCTGGCATCCCTTTTCGGGCAGTTAAACATCTGGACCATTGTTCTTATCATAGCCCTTTTTCGCTGGCCCGGTGTATCGAGGGTCATACGGTCTCAGACCCTCACTCTCAAACAAAGGCCCTTCATAGAGGCAGCGAGGGTTGCCGGGGCCTCTCATATGAGGATCATCTTCAGGCACATAATGCCCAATGTGCTCCCTCTGGCTTTCCTGTATATGACATTCAGGGTCACGGCTGCGATCATAATAGAGGCAGCCCTAGCCTTTCTGGGCTTCGGAGATCCCGGCACGGTAAGCTGGGGCATGATGCTTCAGTGGGTCTGGAAAACAGGCCATATGTTCAAGGCCCTTTACTGGCTTCTGCCGCCTGGAATATGCATTTCGCTTATTACTCTGTCTTTCTACATGATAGGAAGGGCAATGGACGAGGTACTGGATCCAAGGCTTCGAAAGGAGGAGGCTGCGCGCTGATATGGCCCTTCTTGAGGTAGAGGATCTAAGTATAGGATACAGAACCAGGCTAGGACTCCACAGGGCGGTTGAGGGTGTAAGCTTTTCCCTGGAAGAGGGAAAATCCTTAGGCTTTGTAGGTGAGTCGGGATGCGGGAAGACAACAGTTGGAATGGCACTGATGGGTCTTCTGCCTCGTAACGGCATAATTCTCAGAGGAAGTGTATTATTTGAGGGAAGGGATATCCTTGCGATATCTGAAGAGGAGCTTCGGCTGCTCAGATGGAAAAAGATCTCCATGATCTTTCAGGCAGCCATGAACGCCCTCAATCCGGTAAAAAGGGTTGCGGATCAGGTTGCGGAAGCTATCCTGGCCCATACCCGTTCCGTTTCAAGGGCTGAAGCTTCGAGACAGGTGGAGGGGCTTTTCCAGCTTGTAGGTGTCCCCAAGAACCGTATGAGAGACTATCCCCACCAATACAGCGGCGGAATGAAGCAAAGGGCCATAATAGCAATGGCCTTGGCCTGCAAACCCAGACTTATAATAGCCGATGAGCCTACAACCGCCTTGGACGTGATAGTCCAGGACCAGATCCTTCAGGAGACCCGCTTGCTCCAGGAGCAACTTGGCATAAGCATCATATTTATATCGCACGACATCTCAATCGTTGCCGACGTATGCCACGATATAGGGATTATGTATGCTGGTGAGCTTGTGGAATACGGGAACCGCAATGAGCTATTCAACTCTCCTGCGCACCCTTATACAAGGGCTCTTCTTTCCTCATTTCCCACTCTGACAGGCAACAGGGAGATGCTTAAGCCCATCGCCGGGGAGCCCCCAAATCTCCTGAACCCTCCCAGGGGATGCCGTTTCTGCGCCCGATGCCCTGAGGCATCTGAGGAATGTGATTCTTTTTCACCACAATGGATTGAACTTTCTCCCCGGCATAAGGTTCGCTGCGTTAGGTTCAGACGGAAGGAAGGTCAGCAATGAAAGAAGAAGCCGGCCATCCTTTTCTTTCTTTTGATAGTGTGAGTAAGTTCTATTTTTCCAGGGGCCGTATTCTAGGAGGGAGGGGCAGGCAGGTTGTGGCTTTGAATCGCCTGACCCTGGACATAAGGAAAGGGGAGATCTTCGGCCTCGTGGGTGAAAGCGGAAGCGGAAAGACCACCGCCGGTCGATTGATAGTAAGACTTGAAGATGCGGACCGCGGGAGCATTCTAGTTGAGGGCCAGGATATCACGCATCTGAGAGGAAGAAGACTCAAGGATTTTAGACGAAGGATACAGATGATCTTTCAGGATCCCTATCAATCCCTCAATCCGCAACTTTCCGTTTTCGATACGGTTTCGGAGCCTTTGCTAATACACCGCAAGGGGGATCGGTTGTCCAGGCGGGAGATGGTTCTTAATGCGTTGCAGTCGGTAGGGTTATCTCCGCCGGAGGATTTCGTCCATCGGTTTCCACACCAGATGAGCGGAGGACAGAGGCAGAGGGTTGCGATTGCAAGGGCAATGGTTCTGGGTCCTGACTTTGTCGTGGCTGATGAGCCTACTTCGATGCTTGATGCCTCCATATCCGCCCAGATCTTCAACATACTTCTAGAGATGCAAAAAAACCTTGGAATCACGCTTCTTTTCATAACTCACAGCCTCGCCGCTGCAAGATACCTCTGCGACCGTATCGCCGTAATATACAGGGGTAACCTGATGGAATTGGGATCGGCTGACGATGTAATACAGAGGCCGAGACATCCCTATACGCAGGCACTTATTGATGCCCTTCCAAAATTCGGTCAATGCGGGGAGGCCGCACGTTTTAACACCTTTCTCAAGGCGGAGAGAGAGTCTTCCGCCACCATCGGATGCGCATTCTTCGGGCGATGTTCAATAGCAAACCGGATCCTTTGCAGTCAGGAAGTCCCGCCTCTTAAGACGGTTTCCCCCGGTCGCCAGGTGGCCTGCTTCTTTGCACAGGAACAGGGGAAGAATCTCCCTGCGAGCAAGACATGCTATTACGGGATTTAGCCGGGGTAAAGGAGCTCTTCAGCTCTATCAAGGGGAGCTTCGTGGGGGTCGGCATGACCGCCTTCTCTCGCATAACACCGGCGCACTTTATTCCATCCTACAGGATCGTTTGCCATAAGAAAAGCTGTGATCTCAAGCTCTTGAGGAAAGGGGTCCCTATTTTTTCCCTGGAGGAGCTACTGGGCGAGCCTGTAATCGAAGGACTCGAGTCGGTCTCTCTTATCACCCATCCCCAGATCAGAGAGACGCTGGCCGGTCTGCCGGGCCCGCTGCATCTAGTCTTGTATCAGAACTATCCCGCCCTTGAAAGCATTGGAAGGGAGACCGGGTGGAGGTTTGCCGCGAATCCATCCGCCCTGAGGCTGAGGTTGGCCGACCGTCGTTTTTTCAGGAAAATGATAGAGAGGCTTGAACTTCCCTCAGTTCCGGGGGCAATAGTGCCCGTTGGAGATCTTCTTTCTCTCAACTATGAATACTGGTCGGATCTCTTCGGCACAAAATATGTTGTCCAGCTTGTGGATATAATACAGGGAGGCGGGAGAGGTACCTTTTTTGTGACAGACTCGGATTCTCATCTTTCCCTTTGCCGGAGGCTGGAGGGGAAGGTCTGGAGATCAGTACCCATCAAGGATGTCGCTATTCGAAGTTTTATTGAGGGAGAGGCGGCCAGCATAGCCCTTTGCATAACAAAGCAGGGAATCCTGGTTTCAAGGATTCAAAGGCAGGTGATAGATGCCCCCTACTGCGATGGGTTCGTGGAGTCAGGTGTATTCTGCGGGCACTCATGGGATGACATGCCTTGGGCCGATAGGGTCAACTCAGATGCAAGAAGGCAGGCTCTGGCGATCGGCCATTACCTTGCAGAGCGAGGATACAGGGGCATTTGCGGTATTGACCTTTTGGTTGACGGCTTTAAGGAGACCGTCTTTGCCCTTGAGCTGAATCCAAGATACACGGGCGCCTTTCCGATGCTTTCCCTCCTCCACATCGAAAGGGGTATCGTACCCATGGAGGCCGTTCATTTGCTTGAACTGCTCTCGTTGCCTTACTCAATTGATGTTGAGGCGCTAAACGAGGCCTATATGGAGCCTCTGAGAGGCGGGCACCTGCTGGTCTTTGTTCTTAAAGCTACTGGAAGACCCCTTTCACTTAAGGCGTTAGATTCCGGACTCTATGAGTTATCTAAAGAGAATGGAAATGCTGCGTTTCTCAGGGAGTGCTCCTCCTTTAACGGCCCTGAGGGAGGCAGGCAGTTCGTCGTATTGGAGGGCCCGCCGGACTTTGAAGGCCGTGAGATGATCTTTAATGACAACCTTGCCCGTCTTTGCAGACTGATGTTTTCCTGTCCAATTACCGATGCACATGGAAGGCTTTCCCAGGAGGCAACTGCTGCGGCAAGGTGGGCCTACCGTTCAATTGTAGGATAACAAAGAGTGAACCTGCCATTCGTGATTTCTCTTCCCCACTGTTGGGGTCTAGTGCCGGCATATCTACTCCCCTCCTTGGCATTGGATACCAATGAGGTCATGGAAGCGGTTGACCTTGGAACCATGGAGCTTTTCGGTGAACTGCCGGTCCAGGCTGTGATCTGCGCCCAGGTAAGCAGGCTGGTTGTTGATCTCAATCGGGGGTTGCACCAAAGAGATGTCAAGGGATTGATTGCCTTAAAGGACTACCATGGGAGACCCGTTTACAGGCATGGGATGGTTCCCTCGCATGAGGAGATTCAGGCCAGGGTAGAAAGATACTATGTTCCTTATCACAAAATGCTCGAGGAGACGCTCAAAAGAGAGGACGTGGTGGGACTTTTGGATTGCCACTCGCTGAACGGAGTTGGCCCTCCGGAGGCGCCCGATGCCGGAAAGAAGCGAAAGGACATCGTGCTGGGAAACAACGGTGATTCAAATGGCCGGAGAAAGCCCGGGACCAGGCCCCTCACCTGCCCTGAGGATATTATGTTGGCGATGGCTTCTGAGTTCAGAGAAGAGGGGTTTTCGGTATCAATGAATGATCCTTATCCCGGTGGATTCATTACGACCCACTACGGGAGAATCCTACGGGAGAAAAGAAAATTTGCCGTCCAGGTGGAGATCAACCAGGACCTGTATATTGCCCGGGACCGGCCCAGGTGTGATCCTCACAAGCTTTTTGATGTGAGGAGAAGGATTAAATCCGCTCTTTCAAAAATCGCGGCAATATCATGCCCGCGCCAACTTACGAGATGACAAAGTCCGGCATTCGTGTAAGTGACCCGCAGCCTGGAGAGGATCGGGCCAAGAGATAGCGCATACCTATCTTCTCTGCTTATAGTAGCTCTCTATGGATGCCAGCTCCATGAGGTAATCTTCACTCAGGGAGAGGTTCTTGGCGGCTGTTATCTCATTTTTAACGGTGGTGATATGCGGCAGAATATCAATCCCGTAGTTATTGCGTCCCTTGAGGTTTGCCTCGTGCAGAATGAGCAGGCAGTAATAACCGGTGAGGGCACCTGCCACAGCGGGCCGCCTTAGAAGATAGGCCCTGCCCCCGATGGTGTTGAGAAAGAATCCGGCAAAATGATACACGACCTCAAAGGAAGGCCTCAAACCTGTTTCGTCGCCGCATCCGTCTCCAAGCATAATCCAGCGGTAAAGAAGGGCCATATCAAGCTCAAGGCTTTCACCCTCACCCGCGATGAACTCCTTAATTAGGCGGATGCTATTCCGGTCCATGGATCTGAAAATGTAATAGATGTTGTTTATTATAATTGATGTGTCCGCCCCCTCTCCTCCGGGGATGGGTAGTCTGGCCGTAAGCCGCCGCATGGTTTCCTTGAAAAGCTCCTGAGCCTTTCTGTCTCCAGTCAGATGTTTATAGTAAGGTTGACTGCCCACGTAACTGAAAAAATCAGATATCTCGGATTGAATCCTTGCACAATACTGTTCGCGGGAAAGTCCTTCGTAGGTATTATTTGGCCCGGCAGAGATAGTCTTATCTGTTCGGGCCCCTTCGCCGGGAGGATTCTTGCCTGTCTCGGAGGGAGTTGAACTCGAAGTGGATGGCCCGGCCGGAGGAGTTACAGGGGCGATCTTTTGAATGACCGCTCCTTCCTTCAAAGGCCTTTTGTTCAGTGATCCCCCGAGGTATCCGGCTGAGAGTCCAACCAATAACGCCAAAGCAATCAACCATCCGCTGAAGCCTTTTCTCCTGGTCTCTATATTCTCCATAGCTGCTCCCAAAGGTGATTAATTCCTAAAAAGTCTGAATTGGGACGGCAAAGCAAAAAGCTTTATATACAAGGCGCCCACAAATGGGAATCCGCCCGAAAGGTGGGGCTTTAAAGTTCTGTGGTCAGGTTTTCAGGGTGTCTCAAACCGACCGATATCGAAGATAATCAAGGCATCTGATAAAGCTTCTGGCCTTCTACATAGAGGTCATTTCCGATGGTGTCATTTACCACTATCACAGGCAGATTCAACACCTTAAGCTTTCTTATCGCCTCCGGGCCAAGGTCTTCATAGGCCACAAGCTCGACCTCTTTTATTGCCTGTGCCATAAGTGCTCCAGCCCCGCCGATGGCGGCCATGTAAACGGCCTTGTACTTGAACATGGCGTCCTTGACTTCCTGAGACCTCTTGCCTTTCCCTATCATTCCCTTAAGGCCCAGCTCCATGAGCCTTGGAGCGTAAGCATCCATTCGGTAGCTTGTAGTGGGACCGGCAGCGCCAATGACCTTTCCAGGGGGAGCCGGCGATGGGCCTACATAATAAATGACCTGCCCCGCTATTGGGATAGGCAGTTCCTTTCCATGATCGAGGAGATCAATGAGCCTTTTGTGAGCTGCATCCCGGGCGGTATAGAGAATGCCGCTGATTGTAACACGATCACCCGCCCTCAGGCCGGATACGTCCTCGCTGGAAAGGGGAGTTGTAAGTCGGATTGCGTCACCCATGGTTTTCCTCCTTGGTTAAAGCACGATCTCTTCGTGGCGGCTTGCGTGGCACTGTATATTTACAGCCAGAGGAAGGCTTGCGATATGGCAAGGCACAACAAGCATATGGACCGCGAGGGAAGTGATTCGACCCCCCAGTCCTTGGGGGCCGACTCCTGTCCTATTTATTGCTTCAAGCAGTTCCTGTTCCATGCCCGCGAGCTTGGGATCCGGATTAGGCTCGCCAAGCGGTCGCAGAAGTGACTTCTTTGCAAGGATTGCTGATTTCTCAAAATTACCCCCTATGCCTACACCTATAATGGTTGGAGGACAGGGATTGGGGCCTGCATCGAGGACGGTTTGAACCACCTTCTCCTTGATACCCTCCCAGCCGGCGGACGGAGGCAGCATGAATAGACGGCTCATGTTTTCACTTCCGCCGCCTTTAGGCACCACCCACAAGGTAAGCCTGTCGCCTGGCACCAACTCCAGGTGTATTATGACAGGGGTGTTGTCTCCGGTATTTTTTCTTGTGAAGGGATCACATACTGAATTTCGCAAATAACCTTCCTTATAGCCTTCGCGTATGCCCTGCTCCACCGCCTCCTGGAAGCTTCCGCCCGCTATAACCAC
>JBGSUA010000235.1:0-5722 GCA_041753575.1 Desulfatiglandaceae bacterium | reverse complement strand
GAGTTCCTGTTCTAACCATGGAAAAAGTTTCTTTTGTATGGTATTCCAGATATCAAAGAGAGTGCTCATGTTATCCTCCTATTGGTTTGGCAAAATCAAGGAGATAATAGAGCACTTTCTTAACTCTTTCAATAAGATAGTTATTATTTATGGGTGATTTCAAAAAAAAATATTTCGCCCCCTTTTGGACTTTTGAAATTACCTCAAACTATTTGAATTAGTTTTGCCCGCCGCGGTTTTCGATAAGACTGCATCGGAAAACCTGTTGGATAGATTTCCTGATGCCGCAGTGATAGCCTCCAGGGTTGAAGATGGCATCCTCAAGGTCAGTGTTCCGGCGGAGGATCGCCTTCCAATGCCATTTGCGGTTCATCGGGGAGAGAAAGAGGCGCTGTTGCTGTCGCTGCTGGGGAACAGGGCGCTGCTTGCCACTGATGACGGGCGGGCCATAAAGGCGGTGCGCTTTCTTAGGATTCCTTTTATTATTGCACCTAAAATGGTGCTGAGGTTAGCAGCGCAACAGCTCGTTTTCTATTCCAAAGCCCGCATGAGTCTTGAGAAGCTGGCAAAAATCGGGAGATATCCTCCTGAGATAATTGCCGAGGCCTTGCTTTCATTATTGGAGGTTAGAGATGGCTAAACCTACTACATTTAGAATACCTGAAGACCTGCTTACAGAAATAGAAAAGAACATCAGAGATTCCAGGATGGAGCGTTCGGTATATCTGCGTGAGGTAATACGAAAAGGGGTTCAGGCCGACAAAGAGGAGCGGTGGTTGAAGAAATATTCTACAGGTGAAGCGGACATGATGGATGTCTGCCGGGAAATGAATTGGGTGCCCTGGGAATTTCTGGATCAACTGAAGACCCGAAACATGCATTTGAACGTGTCGCTTGAGGATTGGCTGGACTCTGAGTAAACTTTGGACGTTGTTCACATTTGCAGATTTGAAAACGGGTGCTTTCTGCTTGAGCGTTGCAGGAATCTACACGATTTGAAGAAGTTAGCCCTCTAAGAAAGAACTTGACCGCGTGACAAGTACATATTAGAATGTACACAATCTAATAGGAGGGCATTCACACATGGAAGTCAATGCCGCCGAATTCCGCCAGAACTGCTTCAAGATCCTGGATCAAATCAAGTTGACGCGGGGTGAAGTAATCATCACGAAGAGAGGAAAGCCCATAGCAAAGCTCATGCACATCTCGCAAGAGAAGTATCGTGATCCTCTTTTGGGAAGCATGGAGGGCCTTGTTGAAACTACCGGCGATCTGACCGAGCCTGTCATTGAACATGACTCGTGGGAGCTCGATTAGGGTATGATTATCCTTGATACCCATGCATGGATATGGGTCGCTGAGCGAAACCAAACTTCTGTCCGAAAAGGCCATCAAATTGATCCAGGAAACGCCGCCCGATCAACGTGCCATTGCATCCATCTCAATATGGGAATTTGCGATGATGGCAACCAGGGGGCGAATAACCGTAAGAATAGATTGGAAACGGTGGTTAAGCAAAGCTGTAAGCATGAGCGGTTTAAAAGTGCTTGAGATAACGCCTAAAATAGCAACGGAATCCTGCAGTCTTCCGGGTGAATTTCACAAAGACCCAGCCGATCGAATAATTGTTGCAACTGCAAGAAGTTATAATTCTACACTTTTGACCAGGGATAAAAAGATACTGAAATATCAGCATGTGAACGCCGTCTGGTAATGCGTCACGGGCACGTTGTTCACATTTGCAGATTTTAACGCAGGCCCTTGGCGATATAGCTCATTAGTTCATCAAGATCGGAAAGTGCCAGGCGCAGCCATCCAATCTTCTTTGACATCTAACCCCCATTTTCCGAAAGTATCCCTTGTTTCTTCATCTGATGCAAAATTCCCTTCATTTGCCAGATCCAGTCCCTCCTTAATAGCGTTGATTTGCCTGGGCTGTTCTCTCAGATAGGCACGTATAGCCTCGGAAATTAGGAAGAACTTGGACCCCGCCGTTGATTTGGCGAGCAGATCCAATTTTTCCCTTGTGTCAGGGTCCAGTCGAATTGCTGAAAACAGCCCAACAGATACTCTTATGTCTGTGAATCGCAGGGACGCTTTCTTCGGACAACTATGAGTTTCAACAATGAAATTCGACAAGGTATTATGTAAAACTATCCGACAGAAAAAGTTCTTGGATTCTCCGGTCAGGCAGAATCGCGGCACAAGATTGTCATTGCGGGTGATTCTTGGTTTGCCAAGGGTTTCAAATCAGGGGAGATGATAGATACCTGTCGGATGTGTTTACAAAAACAGAAATGCCTGCTCTAAAATAATATATGTAAAAACAAGATGTTATCTAAGGGCAAGGTTTGTGCGAAGCATTTTGGGAAGAAAAGCAATTGATCATGCTAATATTCTAATTTTTTTAGATTTGCTGAGTTCGGGGAATGGAGGATGGCCAAATGAAGAAGGCTGTGACTACATTAATGATTGCAGGAGTTATTTTCTTCGGAATAGCCGGGACGGCAGCGGCGCTTCCATTCACGGAGACCTTCCTGGGCGACGAGTTTGACAACAATTATTATGAGATTTTCGAGGGGTATAAGGCCCGATTTGCCTTCAATCTTACTTCATCCGGCTACAACGAGGCTTCTCTGTACGATACAAGTTCCTGGAACGATCTAAGACCGCCGACCGAAGACGAAAAGGCTTTTGAGCCTCTTATTCCTCCACGGGATGTAACTTCAGCAGTGCTGAGTTTCACCATCTCAAGCGAAGATGTTATTTCGAAAGAGACCGTGCGCATCAAGGCAGGAATCCATGACGGAAATAAAAAGATCTATGAGGGCGAGTTTGCTCTTGGCTATTGGGTTTGGGATGTTATTCCCAGTTGGAGCAATATCTTTGGGAAAGGGCACGCAGAACGTGAATACGCTTCAATAGATCTGGATTTGATATCCTTAGGCCTTGGAGATTACTTGGACGATGGTAAATTTATTTCCCTTGTAATAGCCCCGGATGAATATTGCCTTCTTGAGAACGATTTCAGGATCGATCAGGCCAAACTTACCGTATCAACCCCGGAACCCGCTACTATGCTTCTTTTAGGCCTTGGCCTTATAGGGATCGCCGGAGTGAGAAGGTTCAGGAAAAGCAGATAATATATAACGATCACTATTGCATGCATCATTGCAAGAGGGGCGGGCGAAAGAGCCTGCCCCTCTTGTTTTATTATCCCTTTAGCTTTGGTCACGCCCCTTACATCGCAGATTTGATGCGAATCGGTTCAAGATTTTGGGCCTGCAGGCAATATCGCCATGAAAATTGTTCCCTTTCCCTCCTCGCTTTCAACCCCCTGATAGGGTTGAGAAACTGATTGGGGGCACGAAGGTGGAATAGTCAATGTTAGATTGTTATTAAAATCCCCGTAAAAGGATGTCATGGGTGCCGATTGAGGGAAAAACGACTGTGTCAGCTTCAAAATGGAAGGTCAAGCGGTAAGAGTCTATTCTTTTAGCCAGTTAAGAACTTCTTCGGCAGTATGGAAGATCGGCGAAAGCTCTTCTTTGGTAATATCATCGGTTACTTCGGTTTCCGCTGACTGCCATTCTCTCGTCCAGTACCATCCCTGTGAAGGATCTATGAGTTTGCGTGGTTTTAAAACTACCTGTCCTTCTTCCAAATCCACCTCAATATAGTCGCCAGGGACGATCCTAAGAGCCGCAAGTACCTTCTTAGGTATCCGGATTTGCCCCTGGGGGCTAATTCTCATAACTGTCGCCATAACTTACTCCTGTAACAATTAAGTACTTAAACAGACAATGCCTATCTTCAAGATTAAAATCAAGATACAAATAACGCGAGCCCTTGACAGAGAATCACCGTTGGAAAAGGCCGCAGTGGCTGTCTGACAGCAGTTCTGTGGGCGGCTTATGCACAGTTGCTGTGCGGCCTGGGAGATGTTTCCCTTGTGCCTGGCAAGCGCCCTTTGAACAAGTTTTCCGCTCAACCTCCTTGCGGGCCTCTTTGGGGCGCTTTCCTTCCAGCCTTCCTATAGACCCGGCCAGTTCCAGATCGGCCGGGGCGATTCGGTTTCCCTCCGCCATGGCCTTGCGGGGTCGCCGGTTAACGCCTGCCTCCTGTCTCTCCTCTGAATCAACGCCTCATTTTATCTGAGCAAAAGCGTATCAATTTATTTGAGTACTATAGTCCGGGATCAAGGATTTTCGCCGCGATGGGGCATTTGGATTGACAACTCTGTTTTTATGCGCTACTTTTGTAGCAAAAAGCAACGGAAGGATGGAGGGTAAGATCAGAAGGCAAGTCCAATGCGTTTGAGCTCGGATTTGATAGAGGCCGCCAAAATGGAAGGGATGGTTCAAAAACGTTCGATCCCCATGCAAATTGAATATTGGGCTGAACTGGGTCGAGCGGTGGAAGGCATCATTGATCTTAAAGATGTGTTCGCCGTGATGCAGGGAGTCAAAACCGTCAGGCTGGAATCGGCCTTCTCGGCCCCTATAGATCCTTCTGACGTTTTTAACGATCTGGAAAAGAACTCCAGGAGCAAAGACGTCTCCTCAAAATTGACAGCGTCGCCGTTTTATTATGAAGCCAGCAGAAGCCGACCCGGCCTGCTGGACAGGGTCAATCTCAAAACAGGGGAACGCCGGACAGGGCACTTTGAAAATGGCGAGTTCAAAGCATCCAAATGAAAAACCAAAGGCAACTCTGGATATTGGCAGGCGCCAACGGCGCCGGAAAATCCACCTTTTACCGTCTTTTCCTGAAATCCCGCGGCGTCAAACTGACCAACGCCGATATCATTGCAAGGGCCATAAACCCTGTGAATCAGGAATCTGCCGGCTACAAGGCCATGGTTCTTGCGGAAAGGCTTCGTAAGGACCTCCTGCTTCAAGGAATTTCCTTTTGTTTTGAAGATGATATGCAAGAAGCGCCTTCTACCTTATCCCCAGCTTCTCCATGAGTTCATAGAGGGTGGGGCGGCTTATGCCCAGTTGCTGGGCGGCCTGGGATATGTTTCCCTTGTACCTGGCAAGTGCCCTTTGAACGAGTTCCCGCTCCAACTCCTCCCGTGCCTCCTTGAGGCTGCTTCCCTCCAGTCTTCTTATCGGTCCCTCCAGCTCCAAGTCTGCTGGGGTGATCCGGTTTCCCTCCGCCATTATCACGGCCCTTCTCACCCTGTTTTCCATCTCCCGAATGTTTCCCGGCCAGGGTTGGCCATCAAGGGCCATGGAGGCCTCCTTGGTGAAACCGGTGATTTTTTTTCTATTTTCCCTTGAAAACCTCTGCAGAAAGACCGTGGCAATAAGGATGATGTCTTCCCGGAGCTTTCCCTCGGCTATGGCCTCCTTGGGGATCCGGTTTGTCGCGTCCAAGACCCTTGCGTCCACCTCGATCTCTTCTCTTCCGCCAACCCTTTCTATTCTTTGCTCCTGGAGATAGCGCAGGAGTTTTACCTGAAGGGCGGGAGTAAGCTCTCCCACCTCATCGAGAAAAAGAGTCCCTCACTGGGCGGATTCAATCCTTCCTTTTCTCTGCATATGTGCGCCGGTAAAGGCCCCTTTTCATGGCCGAAGAGTTCGCTTTCAAGGAGGTTTTCAGGTATCGCCCCGCAGTTGATGGCAATAAAGGGACCGTTGCTGCGGCTGCTCAGCCTGTGCATGGCCCGGGCGGCAAGCTCCTTTCCTGTTCCGCTTTCCCCGATTATTAGTACCGG
>JBGSUA010000234.1:0-6209 GCA_041753575.1 Desulfatiglandaceae bacterium | reverse complement strand
CATGCCTGCTTCCTTTCAAAGGGACGTTGTTTACTTTTACATATTAGTTGTATATCTATCAGTAATAATAGTCTTTTATTGGTGGATAATATCTGAGTCAAGAAGCACTTCGAAGTGGGTTTCAGTCAAATGTGTAAATGTGAACAACGTCCCCGGATCGGGCGGGCGGGGTTGCCGGCGACGGTGGTGTTGGGGGGGACGTCTTTGGTGACGACGCTGCCGGCGCCTACGAGGGCCTTTTCACCGATGGTGACGTTTGCAAGGATCGTGGAGCCGGAGCCTATTGATGCCCCGCGCTTGACAAGCGTGGGCTCGACCTTCCAGTCGGCTTCTGTCTGGAGTGCGCCCCCCTCTGTGGTCGCCCTCGGGTATGTGTCGTTTATAAAGGTCACGCCGTGGCCTACAAAGACGTCGTCTTCGATCACGACACCTTCGCAGATAAAGGTGTGGCTGGAAACCTTGCAGTTTTTCCCAATATGGGCGTTTTTCTGGATCTCCACGAACGCGCCGATCTTGGTGTTATCGCCAACGCTGCAGCCGTAAAGATTGATGAATTTGGAGAGCTTTACCCCCTGGCCCAGCACGACGTCGTCTGCTATGCAAAGAAACTCGGTCATAGATAGATCAAGGCTCCCTTCATCTTGAGGGACTCGTTCGCGGCTTCAAGCATGCGGACCACGCGCGCGCCCGCCTCGCCTCCGTTGAAGGCGGTCTTTCCGGTCTCCACGCACTCGGCGAAGTATTTGGCCTCAAGGCTAAGGGCCTCGGTCTGCTCCACCTTCGGGGCCCACATGTCGCCGGAGCGATAGCTCACAAGGAGCTGATAGACTCCCTCCGCGCTCTTTACCTCGACGCCCTTGTCATAGACCTTTATCTTTTCGTCGGCCTCCACATCGTTCCAGACCACCATCTTGTGCATGCCCCCCAGAAGCGTCGTGCGCACCTTCACGGGAGAAAGCCAGTTCACGTTGAAATGGGCGATAAGGTTGTTCTCAAAGAAGGCGGTTATGTAGGCGATGTCCTCATGGCCGTTGAGATGGCAGGCGCCTGTCGCGGATATCGCCCTGGGCTTTTCTTGGATCAGGTAGTCCATGATGGAAAAATCATGGGGCGCGAGGTCCCAGATCACGTTGGCGTCGTGCTGGAAGAGCCCGAGGTTTACCCGTGTCGAATCATAATAGTATAGATCCCCCAGCACTTTTTCTTCAATGAGCTGCTTGATTTTTCTCACCGCGCCGGTAAAAAGAAAGGTGTGATCCACCATGATGGTGAGCCCCTTCTGGGTTGCCAGATCAAGCAGATCCTTTGCCTGGGAGGAACTTGCCGTAAAGGGTTTTTCAACAAAGATGTGTTTGCCGCTGACCAGGGCCTCCCGCGCCAGATCATAGTGCGTGGAGACGGGAGTTACGATGGCAACGGCGTCAACATCGGTTGCGGCGATAACATCGTGGGCATTCTGCGTAAGGCGGATGTCCGGATAGATCTTTGAAACGCGCTTCAATGCATTGGGGTTTTTGTCGCTTACGGCCACAACGCGAAGATTTTCCTGACTCTGGAAATTACGCACAATATTTGGACCCCAGTAGCCGTAACCTATAACGCCCATACGAATCATATAAGTTTCCTCCTTTGACGTAACTACTCAGGTTCAAGGTTCACCGTGAACCTGACGACCTGGGCAGTTACCCTTTGACAGGGTATCGGCCATTCAAGTCCGCCCGGGATGACGGTTGATCACCCGGAAGTCCGGAAAGGCCAGGATTCAAAACGCTCTTTGTTGAAAAAGGACGCGCCGCTTCCGCCGGCAAAAAACATGGTACTCCGCCAGGGAAAAATAGAGGATCAGCTCTTGAAAAGGGCTCGTTCGGGTGCTTATCTGAGCCTTTTGTAAACAAATGTCGGTATGTGCAGGCGTCTCTTGTTGAAAACTACGCCAAGGACATTGGCCCCGCATGCCTTGAGGCGGTCTTTGGTGCTTTCAACCACCCGCCAGCGAGTGCTTTCCGCCTCCACCACCAGAAGAACCCCGTCCACGTGAGGCGCAATCGCGAGGGCGTCCGGGGACTGCGCCAGAGGGGAGGAATCAATAACAACCAGATCGAACTGTGATCGCAGTGTCTCCATCAAGGCTGTGATAGCCTGCGGATTAAAGATGCCGGCAGTGATCCTCGAGCTGTTCGAGCTTGGCCACAGGAATAAGCTCCCCCCGCCTATCTGCATCATGACATCCTGGATATTGGCGCCGCCGTTCACCCCCTCCTGCCAGCCGATTGAATTTTTCACCCCGAAAAAGCGGTTCTGAGTGGTCGTCTTTCGATCGGAATCAACGAGGAGAACCCTTTTGTTCATGCTGACGGCTGAAAAGGTCGCAAAACCTCTGCTTACTGTGGATACGCCTTCCCTGGGCTTGGAGCCCACAAACTGTATCACCTTGCGTTCGATATCCGGAATAAGGGATTCGATCGCGTGGCTCAGCGTAACCATCTCAGCGTCGGTCACCTGCTCCAGCCCGCCATTGTCGCTGACGACAGGCTTAACCTTAACATCGGCAGGCACCGTCTGGATTGAATGCACCTGCTCGGAGGCGTTAACCAGGGCTTCATAGATTTTTGTCATTGCTCATTTCCTTTCCTGCACTGCAGATTCGTGATCGGCCAATTTTCCCGGTCCTGATATCTTAATGGAGGGTTATTTGGCTTGTTCATCTCTCGCGGGAAGATTCAGTATCATCCCTGTCCTCAGAAGATCAGGATCCTGGATCTCCGGATTCACGCTTCTGATCCAATCCAGGGTCTTCTGATCTGATTTCCCATATATGCTCAAGGCGATCATTGAAAGATTATCCCCCTGTTTCACCACCCATCGCGTCGGCTGAGCGGGTTTAACATCAGGAGCGGGCGCATCGGAGGCGACGGCTGACGGATGGGAAGCGCCCGCGGCCGCCAATCCTGCCGCCGATGGATCAGGCTGAGCCCCCGGGAGGGATTTGCTCGCTAGATCGGCAGCCGGGCCCTGCCTGGATTCATGAGAGCTCTCTACTGCCGGAGACGACGCAAGCGCTTGAGCGCTCTTATCGCCGGCCGTCTCCTTGCTTTGGCGCGACTCCTCCACAGGCGCAACCCTGTAAGTGATGGCTTGCTTCACAGCTTCACGAGAATTTGGCCCCGCTTTAACAGCCGATCCGCCTGTTTTAGACGAAGAGAACTCAAACTTTACGTCCGGATTTCTCTCATTGAGCACATAATTGCGCGCCGGGATAAAAAGAGCGCCTGCGGCCACCGCGCATGACGCCCAGACCAGCAAGGGCCATCTGAAACGGCGGGGCATATCGGCGCCGAAGTAATCCGCAGCCGCCTCCCGGACGATCTTCTTGTTAACGGGCTTTTTCTGGTAACCGAACCCGGCAATCAGCGCATTATCAGCAAGGATATTGAGGACTCGCGGCGCGCCCCGCCCGTGCCGGGCAATCAGGCGGACGGCCGAATCCGTGAAAACCTCGGAAGGCTCATCGGTTACTCTTGAGAGCCGATGATAAATATACTGGATGCTGTCCTTTTGAGTCAAGGGCTTGATGCGCGTTCGGATCGCGATGCGCTGGTTCAACTGCCTGAGTTCATAGCTGCTCAGCATGGCCTCGAATTCCGGCTGCCCGACCAGGATGATCTGTATGAGCTTGTCGCGGCTTGTCTCAAGGTTGGAGAGCATCCTGAGGCTTTCAAGGGTTTCAACAGGCATGTTCTGCGCTTCATCAACCACCAGAACCACTGTCTCACCCTTCTTATAGATATCAATCAGGGTTTCCTGAAGCTGGTTTACTATCTCGTGGATCTCTTTTGAGCGCGGCACCAAGTCCAATTCATTGAAGATAGTGTGAAGGAGCGCCGGAAATGAAAGGTCCGCATTGAAGATATATATTACACGCTCGGGCTTTCTGAGGCCCTGTACGCCGACTCCCTCAAGATAGGCCCGCAGGATCGTGGTCTTCCCCACCCCTATCTCCCCGGATATCGCGACAAAACCCTTGCGCTGCTCTATCCCGTAAATTATGCAGCCCAGCGCCTCCTTGTGGCCGGGGCTCAGATAAAGAAAGGCCGGATCAGCCGTAATGTGAAACGGCTCCGCGCTCAGATTGTAAAACTGAAGGTATATGGGGACGTCCTTTACATTTACAGATTTAACACCTAACTACTTGACATTTCCTTTTATTATAAATTAACATTAATTCCCATCTACTAACCGCCATGCCCTGTTGGGGCATAACGAAGCATAAAAATGCCGCATGTCATTCCGGACTCGATCCGGAATCCAGGCCGTCATTCCGGAGAAGGCCGGAACAAGGACTGGATAGCGGCTCCCGGATCAAGGTCCGGGACAGGCTTCGCCGCTATGACTATCTATTTTGATATAAAAGGAAAATAGAGCGGCGCAGCGGCAGAGCAACAAAACTGTAAAAGTAAACAACGTCCCCTTTATTTTCGGTAGGGGATGCTGATTAGGACGGGGAGGTCGAGGCGCTTTTCGATCTGCTGAGGCCAGCCGAAGCCCTGGTTGACCGACTCGAGCATGAACGAAAGCGCGATGCCGCCGCCAAGCCCGAGGAGCGCCGCGATCGCGGTGTAGAAGAAAACTCCGTGTTTGGGCTTAAAGGGCACAAGCGGCACGGAGGCCTGCTGAATCACGCTCACACTTGTGATGTCCTTTCTGTTAAGCTCTTCGGAGACCTGGAGGCTGTCGAGTTTTTGCAGGTAAGACTGGAGCTGCTGTTCCTGTTTTTCCACGTCCCTTTGAAGCTCACGATACGTGTTCTCACCCGCCTGTATGCGCTCAAGCTTTATCTCAAGATCCTGTACTAACTGACCAACCTCCCTCTGCTTTACTGCCAGCGAGTTCAGTTCCATTTTAGTATTGCTTATCTGCTTTTGAAGATCCGCATACTGGGGGTTGACGGTCTTGCCGGCCTCCCTTACGGCCTTTTTGGACATAAATTCCTCGACAAGCTTCATCTCGTTTCTTACCGAGGTGACAAAAGGGCTGTCTTCCTGGTACTTGCCGAGCAGTTCCTGCTCTTTCCTTCGAAGGTCAAGAAGCTGCATCTCCAACTGGCGGTCGGATTGCTCAATGGCCTCCGGGGTTATAAACTCGGGAACCTGCCTTATCTGCCTTTCGAGGACTTCCAGCCTATCATTAAGCTGCTTGCTGGTTATCTGGCTCTCCTTCAGGGATTGCTCAAGAGCGGAGCGCCTCTGGAGAATGTTGGAACGATCTTCTATGAGGCTGTGGATCTGCGTCTCCTGGCGCCATTTTTCTAGCTTTTCCTCTGATGATTGGAGTTTTCTACGGTATTCCATGATCTTGGAGTCGAGAAATCCCCTCACCCTGTCATCGGAGGCAAGGGTTTCAAGCCTCTTGACTTTGTAGGCGTTTATAAGATCGTTCACCACACGGGCAGCCATCTCAGGGCTTGTATGCTCGGCCGCGATAGTTACCAGGCTGGAGCTTTTTGGATTCTGGATATCAAGTTTTTCGGCAAGAAGAAAGGCGGCAAGCTCCATGGTTACACCGCCCTTGCCCTTTTTTTGGGACTCTTCCGGAAACAGAGAATCAATTCCGATCCGCTGAATGATCCTTTCAAGGACATCAACGCTTGTCATGATTGAGATTTCAGTACGGATGGCGTCCGCGAGCACCGGTCTTGAGACGGAAAGATCATCCCCAAGGTTGGGCCTCATGTGCTCTCGCCCCAGATTAACAAGGATTACAGCCTGAGATCTGTATAGAAGCGGGAGTTGAAAAAAGACGACCGGCGTCAGTATTACGGCAAGCAGAAAGACGCCGATTATCTTGTACCGGTGTTTGAAGAAGACGGCAAGCGCGTCCCTCATGTTAAAGGGCTGCGGCTCCGGATGACGGAGCGGAGCAGAGGGCGCGCCCGGCGGCAGGGCCGGTGCCGATTGTCTGGTTTGCGTTAAGGCGAATTCTGATGACATAAAATCTACTGTTAAATCCTTTTCCGGACCCAGGCTTTCGCAGGGGTTACGGTCTTATCGGGTTTTGCAAGGAGCTCTTCAATCCTCACATTTCCATTAGTTCATCATCATAGCCGGCGAGAACGGGAACGGCAGCAGCTCACGAATGTACTGGCGCACCCAGACATCGGCGTTGGCAATCGGAGAACGCGGCACATAGACGATATCGAAAGGCTGCAAAAT
>JBGSUA010000233.1:0-13822 GCA_041753575.1 Desulfatiglandaceae bacterium | reverse complement strand
GGGGAGTTGCCGGAGGGGTGGAACTGGGTGAAATTAGGGACTATTATCGAGAAACCAAAATATGGAACCTCAAAAAAATGTGAATATGGCGTCGATGGAATTGGAGTCTTAAGAATACCTAATATTGGGAACGGCCATATTAATGCTGCTGATTTAAAATTTGCTTCCTTTGATACTGAAGAGGCAAATGATTTATGCCTAAGAGAAGGTGATATTTTAACCATACGTTCAAATGGCAGTGTTGATTTGGTGGGGAAATGTGCATTAATCAAAAAGAAAGATGAAAAATTTTTATATGCTGGTTACTTAATCAGATTAAGGCCTATTTCTAAGTTTGTTTTGCCAAAATATGTGGTTAACGTTCTGAATTCAAAAGAACTTAGAGTCCAAATAGAAAGCAAGGCCAAATCAACAAGCGGGGTTAATAATATAAATTCAGAAGAACTTCGCACCTTGATTCTTCCAATTTGCCACCTCTCCGAACAACACCGCATCGTCTCCGAAATCGAAACCCGTCTTTCCGTCTGTGACAAGCTCGAAGAGAGCATCACCCAAAGCCTTGTGAAAGCCGAAGCCCTGCGCCAGAGCATCCTGAAAAAAGCTTTTGAAGGCAAACTGGTGCCTCAAAACCCGAATGATGAACCGGCCAGCGTTCTGCTGGAACGGATACGGGCAGAGCGGGCTTCAGTTGTTGAAAAAAAGGCAACGGGAGTCAGCAGGAAAAATGGGAGCGGTAGGCGCACATGAACGAAATCATTATTTACCAGGTCGAGGGCAACCAGACTCAAGTTGAGGTTCGCTTCGAGCAGGATACGGTATGGTTGAATCAATATCAATTAGCCGATTTATTTCAGACAGATCGGACATCCATATTGAAGCATCTGCAGAACATTTACACAACAGAAGAATTATCCGAAGAGGCAACTTGTGCAAGATCTGCACAAGTTCGGCAGGAGGGAAAAAGAAAAGTCTCGCGAGATGTACTCCATTACAACCTCGATGCCATTATTTCTGTCGGCTACCGCGTCAATTCCAAACGCGGCACCCAATTCCGCCGGTGGGCCACCAGCCGGTTAAAAGAATACCTTGTTGAAGGATACGCGATCAATCAAAAACGGCTGGAAGAACGCAACCTTGAATTACAGCACCTGAAAACCGGCATCGCTATTCTTCGCCGTGCCATTGAATATCAGGCCCAAAACCTTGATGGCGCGGAACATCTGGCCGGTCTGCTGGAGCAGTTTTCCGGCGGGCTTTCGCTCCTTGATGACTACGACCATGAAACGCTGGATGTCACGGGCAAAACAAAGCGTAAGGCGGTTATTATTGAGGCCGCTGAATATCGAAATTTGATCGGTACCATGCGCACTGAGTTTTCTTCCGATCTTTTCGGCAAGGAAAAAGATACGGGGTTTGAGAGTTCCATCCGGCAAATCCACCAGAGCTTCGGCGGAACGGAGATGTATCCCTCCTTGGAAGAAAAAGCCGCCATGCTCTTATATCTCATTGTAAAGAATCATTCGTTTATAGACGGCAACAAACGGATTGCGGCCGCCTGCTTTCTCTATTTTCTTGAGAAAAACGGCCTGCTTTACCACAAGAGCGGAGAAACCATGATCAGCAATGAGGCACTGGCTTCTCTTACGCTTTTTATCGCCGTCAGCAAACCCGAAGAAATGCAGACGGTGAAGCAGGTGGCCGTCAGCATATTAAACAGGAAGGAATAATTCATGAGCGAAGCAAACAACACATCCGGCATCATCAGCAAGGTATGGTCCTTTTGCAATACGCTCCGGGATGATGGCGTGGGCTACGGCGATTATCTTGAACAGCTCACCTTCCTGTTGTTTCTGAAGATGGCGGATGAATTCGGCAGGCCCCCCTATAACCGCAAGCTTCCCATCCCCCCGGCATACAACTGGGAAAGCCTCACCGAAAAACGCGGCGCGGAACTGGAAGTCCATTACACCACCTTACTGCGCGAGCTGTCCCAGGCCAAGGGTGTGCTGGGCCAGATTTTCTTTAAGAGCCAGAACAAGATCCAGGACCCGGCGAAACTCTACAAGCTCATAGACATGATTGATAAAGAGCAGTGGAGCACCATGGGGGCCGATATCAAGGGGAAAATCTATGAAGGACTGCTGGAAAAAAACGCGGAAGACACCAAAAGCGGGGCCGGGCAATATTTTACGCCCCGGGCCCTGATCCGCGCCATGGTGGCGTGCGTCCGACCGCAGCCGATGAAAACCATTGCCGACCCGGCCTGCGGCACCGGCGGGTTTTTCCTCGCGGCCTATGATTTTATCGCTAACCCTTCCAATTATGCCTTAGATAAAGAGCAGAAAGAGTTCTTAAAACATAAGACGTTTTATGGAAATGAAATCGTCGCCGGCACGCGCCGCATGGCTTTGATGAATCTTTTTCTACATAACATCGGCGACTTTGAAAGTGACAGCTTTATTTCCCCTTCCGATGCGCTGATTGCCGATACCGGCCTGCGGGTGGATTATGTGCTGGCCAATCCACCTTTTGGTAAAAAAAGCAGTATGACCTTTACCAACGCGGAAGGCGAGCAGGACTCCGAAGACCTGACCTATAACCGGCAGGATTTCTGGGTGACGACCAGCAACAAACAATTGAACTTTGTGCAGCATATCCGCACCATGCTGAAATCGGACGGCCACGCGGCGGTGGTTTTACCCGATAATGTTCTGTTTGAAGGCGGAGCCGGTGAAACGGTGCGGAAAAAACTCATGGAGACCACCGGCCTGCACACCATCCTCCGGCTGCCCACCGGGGTTTTCTACAAGCAGGGCGTCAAGGCCAATGTGTTGTTTTTTGACAACCATCCGGCGGCCAAAACCCCGTGGACAAAAGAAATCTGGATTTATGATTTCAGGACTAATATCCACTTTACCCTCAAGAAAAACCCGTTGAAGCTGGAAGATCTGAAGGATTTTATTGAGTGCTATCATCCGGAAAACATCAACAAGCGCGAGGAAACGTATGATGCTGAATCGAATCCGGAAGGACGATGGCGACGGTTTGCTTACGAAGATATCCTGGCTAGGGATAAAACCAGCCTTGATATCATCTGGATAAAGGATAAGAGCCTGACGGATCTCGATAATCTTCCTGACCCCGATGTTCTGGCAAACGATATTATTGAGAACCTGGAGGAGGGAATCGAGCGCTTTAAAGAGATTTACCTTGCCGTTGTTAAGTGAAAAATCTCGCTCCGAACACGAAAGGAGGAACGAAGAGGAATAGCCCTAATAAAGCATACAGGCGAGTCAGAATGGCAGCGTATGCACAGAAAGCGGGCGACGGAGTGGTGGTATTATAGATTAAGAAATCACAGGGAATCTAAAAAGACTATGAAAGGAGGGGAAAATGTTATCGGAAAAAAGATTGATCGGGATCATGGTGGCCATCTTAACGTTGAGCCTATTTCTGATAAATGCGTGTAGCCAACAGAGTTCCGAAGAAAAGATGGCTGAGAAAGCGTTGAAGCTTGCCACCGGCAAAGACGTGGACGTGAAAATTCAAGGAGGCAAAGCTCAAAAAGTCCAAATTGAACAAAAGGGTTCCAAGACGGAGATGGAGGAAACGACAGTCTGGCCTGCAGAGATGATCAAGGATGTTCCGCAATTCATCGCAGGCAAAATCCAGCGCGTAATCAAAACTAACGAGGATGGGGGCATATGGACGTTTAATATCTATTTGGCTGATATTAATGGTGATGACATCAAGAGCTATGCCGGCGTCCTGAAGGAGAAAGGCTGGAAGACCAACATCATGCAAATGGGAGACAAGGGTGGTTCCCTGAACGGGGAGATGGGAACTATGGGCATTAACTTCATGTACAGCTTGGAAAGGAAGGACGGTGTGCTGGCGGTGTTTAACAGGCCGTAAGTCGTTACACAGGGGACGTTGGTGAGATATTGACATTTGATGAGGACGATCCCCGATCTGTAAGGACAATTGCCCAACGGCCGGATGCACCGGATCGAATGTTCGTTGTCCTGGAAGGTCAGGCCGAGGTTAGGGTAAATGGAAAACCTGTGGCCACTCTTCCCGAGCAATCCCTTGTCGGCGAGGTCGAGTTCCTTGACACGCTTCCAGCCAGCGTGGAAGTGGTTGTTCTGAAGGAAACCCGTCTAATCGAGTTGGAAATGAAAGAATTGCGCAGAAAAGACCGTGCTATCCCGAAAGAGGAAGCCATAGCTTTATTAAACAAAGCGGAATACGGTGTGCTATCAACAGTCACTGAGGATGGAAAACCTTATGGTGTGCCTTTAAACTTTTGCTTCATTGACCAATGTATATATTTTCATTGTGCTGTTGAAGGACGGAAAATCGAGAATATCAAAAAGAATAAATTCGTCTCGTTTTGTGCTGTTGGCAATACAGAGGTATTACCTGACAAATTTGCCACAAGATATGAGAGTGTAATAGTTTCCGGAGAAGTTGAAGAGGTGTTTGATATAAATAAGCAGATTGCCCTGGAAGGACTATTACATAAGTATTCTCCGGAATTTATTGACAAGGGGTTGGAGTATATCGAGGCTTTTATAAAAAAGGCCCGAGTATTCAAAATCAATATCAATCAATTGTCCGGCAAAGCAAGAAGATAGTGCGACGAACAAGGCAATCCCACCGACGTCTTACAGCCGCGGCGCGACACCGACGGTGCTCAGCAGCGCGCACCCACTGGGCGGATACAGAGAGGAGAAACAAGCATGGCGACGATAGTCCATCAAGGAATCAAGCTCGTATATGAGGATCGGGGTGCAGGCAAGCCAACATTCGTGTTCGTCCACGGTTGGACATGCGATCGCTCGTTCTTCGCCCCACAGGCTGAGTACTTTGCGCGGCGGCACCGGGTCGTGTCAGTAGATCTGCGAGGGCACGGAGAAAGCGACAAGCCGCAGGGGCCTTATGCCATCTCGGCCTATGCGGATGATGTCGCTTACATTATCGGGCAACTGGGCCTCGGCAAGGTAGTGGCCGTCGGGCACAGCATGGGTGGAATTACTGTGTTGCAGCTTGCCGCTGCGCATCCTGAGTGTGTGGCGGCAATTGTCATGGTTGACCCATCTTCCTTCGCCCGGCCGCCCGAAGTGCGGTCCGGCATTGAGGCAATGGTGGCGGCCATAGACTCCGGAAACCAAGAGCCCCGCCGGCAGTTCGTAGCGAATATGTTCCTGCCGAACTCCGACCGTCAGCTCGTCGAGAAAGTGCTCGAGGTGATGATGGCCGCGCCGAACCATGTAGCTGCCAATGCCATGCGGGGTATCCTCGCGTTCGATGACCCTCGGTTGGTGGAGCACTGCAAGGTGCCTGCGCTCCATCTGGCAGCTACTCCGCCGCGCAATCCGCCGCATCTCATGTCGCAGTGGCTGCCGACTGTTGTTAATGGCTGGATCGTCGGGGCCGGCCACTTTGCCCAGTTGGAGGCCCCTGACCAGGTTAATGCGATGATCGAGGGATTCCTGCGCCATTACGTCTGAGCTTGGAGCATCAACTTCTAATGGCGCACAGC
The DNA here is from genome assembly GCA_041753575.1 of Desulfatiglandaceae bacterium. GTDB lineage: Bacteria > Desulfobacterota > DSM-4660 > Desulfatiglandales > Desulfatiglandaceae > CG2-30-51-40. The sequence goes on along the minus strand of JBGSUA010000233.1, from coordinate 8,277 downwards.
ATCATTCTTGCGACAGCGCAAGAATTCAAAGCCATTATATGGACTCAGGATTCAGACTAGCCAATCGCTAGGCTCCGGCTGATCTTTTCGTTCGCTAACTGATAGAAAAAACCACTTCACACCCTGGTACTCCGCCCGGCCCAGTATTTTTCGCGCATCTCTCTTTTGAGGGTCTTTCCCGCTACATTACGGGGAAATTCATTCATTATCACTACCTGGGATACCCTTTGGAACTTGGCACCGACGCGCTCGTTTATCCAGGCCTTGAGTGCTTCAGCAGTCGCGCTGCCGCCTTCATGGAGGATAACAGCGGCCAGGGGAGACTCTCCCCATTTGTCGTCGGGAATGCCGAAAACGGCTGCTTCGCGAACGGCCGGGTGCTGTACGACGATTTCCTCTATGTCCCTTGGATAGACATTAACCCCGCCTGAAATTATCATATCTTTTTTTCTGTCAACCAGGAAGAGATAGCCGTCTTCGTCCACATAGCCCATGTCGCCGGTGTGAAGCCATCCGTCAATAATTGCAGCGGTTGTCAGGTCTTGTCGCTTGTAATAACCGGGCGTAAGAATAGGGCCTTTCCCGCATATCTCGCCCACTTTGCCCGGGGCGCATTCACGACCGTCAGGGTCAAGTATCATCATTTCAAAAAAGGCTGGAGGTACGCCGACTGAGCCTGGCTTCAAGGCGTAGTCATTCTTGTCCAGGATGGTTACAAAGCCCTCGGTCAATCCGTAGAGTTCATAGAACCTTCCCGGCAGCAAGCTGGTAAGCCGTTCCTTGTGCTCCATGAGGAGTGGGGCTCCGAGGGAGAGAATCATCTCAAGCGATTGGAGCCTGGAGGGATCAAAATTGGGGGCGTTAAGAAAAGAAATTATCTGCGCAGGTACCATCATTACATGGGTCACCTTTTCCCTCGCGATGGTTTCAATGTAGGACTGGGGATCAAACTGGGGCAGAAGAATATATGTAGCTCCCTGAAATACCGCAGGCATCAGATCTACGAACGCGCCGTTGAATACTATCGCTCCGGCATGCATGGCCACGCTTTCAGGGGTCACGCGAAAGGCCGCCGAAAATGATGTGGCGTAGGCTGCCCTTATCTTGTGGGTGTGGACAATACCTTTGGGCATCCCTGTGGTGCCGCTGCTGTACATTATGTTGAAGGTATCGTCTTCGCCTACTTCAATACCCGGTTCTTCCTCGCTCGCGGCCACTTTAAGGCCTTTGTAATCGCGATATCCGGTTCTTGAACCGTCCGTTAGGAGATACAAATCCGGCCGGATGCCGGGAAGGTCCTTTTTTATTGAATCCAGGGTATCGGCAAAGGAGGAGTTGGTTATGACCATTACAGCGTCAGAGTCCCGCAGGAGGCTCGCTATGCCCTTGGCCATGAGGAGGCTGCTCAGAGGTACTACAGCCGCTCCGATCTTGGCGCAGGCCCAGTAGGTTTCCAGAAGCTCCATATAATTGGGAAGTAATGTCGCGACCTTGTCTCCCTTCTTGACTCCCAGGGCAAAAAGGGCATTGGCCAGGCGATTAATGTTGCCGTTATATTCCCTATAAGTAAGCCTCTTTTCACCAAAGACCAGAGCCAGATGATTAGGTCTGTACCTGGCATGCCGCGCGAACAATGATCCGATATTCATGTCACTCTCCTTGTCTATTGTCTTTTTAAATGTTGACTATACTGTTAACCACAAAAAGCGCGTCAAATGTTCGAGATATTTTCAACGATTGCATGTCCGAATTCTGAACATTTAAGCTCCCGGGTTCCTTCCATCTGCCTTGCAAGATCATAGGTGACTCTTTTCCGGGCTATGGTTTTCTTGAGTGCCGAAAAAACCAGGTCTGCCGCATCCCTCCAGCCCATGAATCTAAGCATCTCCGCGCCTGAGAGAATCAATGATCCCGGATTTACCTTATCCATTCCGGCATAGCGCGGCGCGCTCCCATGGGTTGCCTCGAATACGGCGCAACGATCCCCCATATTCCATCCGGGGGCCATTCCGAGGCCTCCCACCTGGGCCGCCGCGGCATCTGAGAGGTAATCTCCGTTGAGGTTAGGGGTTGCCAGCACTCCGTATTCCTCAGGTCTCAGGAGAAGCTGCTGAAACATGGCATCGGCTATCCGGTCTTTAATGATGACTATCCCGGCGGGAACCTTTTCTTTGATAGAGTCTTCCCGGATCGTAAGGTCGGGGAATTCCTCGGCCGCGGTCTTGTAACCCCAATCCCTGAATCCACCCTCTGTGTATTTCATGATGTTTCCTTTATGAACAAGAGTGACGCTGGTGTAACCGTTTGCCAGAGCGTAACGGATCGCCCTCCTTACAAGTCTTCTCGTGTTAGCCTCGCTCATTGGTTTTATGCCGATGGCGGATTTCTTCAAGATGGGTGCCCTTCCAGATTGGGCCAGGGTCTTATTAAGAAAATCAATTACTTCCTCCGCCTTTGAAGAACCTGCCTCCCATTCTATGCCGGTATAGAGATCCTCTGTGTTTTCCCTGAAAATTACTATGTTTACCCTTTCAGGGTGCCTGACAGGAGATGGAACTCCGGGGATGTACCTGACAGGTCTCACGCAGGCATAGAGATCAAGCCTATGGCGGATCGAGACGTTGATGGAGCGGAAGCCCTTGCCCACAGGTGTTGTAAGAGGTCCCTTGATGCCTATGCCACAAGTGGATAAGGCATCGAGAGTCTTTTCAGGCAGAAGATTTTCTTCGCCGTAAAGGCTCTGGGCCTTTTCGCCGGCAAAAATCTCAAGCCATCGAATTTTTTTTCTGCCGTTATATGCCGCGTCAACCGCAGCATCCAAAACAGGCCTTGCCGCGGCCCAGATGTCGGGGCCGGTCCCATCCCCTTCGATAAAGGGTATGACAGGAAAATCAGGCACAATGGGCGTTCCGTCCGGCGACCACTCAATCTTGTCTCCTGTATCACTCCAGCTATCAATGTTCATCATAACGTAAGCCGAGATTTCCCTATTAATAAATTACTTTAACTACTTGAAAGAGCTAGCTAAATGCTTTTACCATTTCTTTCAAGATCGTTGCGTACCATGTTAAGAAGCCCTCCTGCAAGTATTATTCGTCTCTCCCTTGGGGAAAGATCCACATGGGCGTTTATCGAAAATCCCTTCTCCGGAACCTCTACCGAGAGTGAGGATACCCTGTTCATGATGGCTCTGATACCTGCGATCTTGATTTTCTCTCCCTGGCCTATGCGTTCATAATCCTCCCTTGAAATGATAAGGGGAATAACTCCAAAATTGATCAGATTGGCCCTGTGGAGTCTCGCGAAGGATCGGGCCAGGACAGCCCTGACCCCAAGGAACCGTGGCGCCAGGGCGGCGTGTTCCCGGCTTGACCCCTGGCCGTAGTTTTCCCCGCCCAAAATGGCTATCTGTCCGACTTTAAGTGCCTTTTCAGGAAAATGTGGATCTTTTGAGGCGAAGACGAATTGCGCGATCGCCGGTATATTTGATCTCAGGGGGAGGATCTTCGCGCCTCCGGGCAGGATGTCGTCCGTTGTAATGTTATCTCCTGTCTTGAGTATCACTGTGAGGTAGAGAACATCCGGGAGCGGTTCCAGATCCGGGAGCGCCTTTATGTTTGGACCCATCCGCACCTTTCCGGAGCCAGGGTCTTTTGAAGGGGCAATTATCATGGAATCATCAATATGGAAGCCGGCAGGGTCTGCCACTTCCGGCTCTGAGCCGAATATAGAGGGATGAACGATTCGACCCATGACCGCCGAGGCAGCCGCTACCTGCGGGCCTGATAGGTATATCTTCGCATCATTTGTGCCGCTTCTTCCTTCAAAGTTTCTGTTAAATGTTCGCAGGCTTACCCCTCCGGAAGGAGGTGCCTGGGTCATGCCGATGCATGGGCCGCAGGCCACCTCAAGTATCCTCGCCCCCGCATCTAGCAGCGATGCAAGGCTTCCGTCCCTTGCCAGCATTGTCATGACCTGTCTTGAACCTGGAGCGATCACAAGATTGGCATTGGGATGCACCTTCTTGCCGGAGAGAAGATGCGCGACAAGCCTCAGATCCCTGTAAGACGAGTTCGTGCAACTTCCTATGGCGACCTGATCAAGACGTATCTCCCCCAAGTCCTTGACGCCGACTACGGCATCGGGGCTGTGGGGGCAGGCAACCATCGGTTCCAGGGATGAAAGATCCACATCCAGAGCGTCTTCGTATCCGATTCCGTGCTCGCTTGAAATCGGCTGCCAGGACTCGGCCCTTCCCTGAGACCTGAGAAAGCGTCTTGTCACCTCATCCGACGGAAAGATGGATGTCCATGCCCCAAGTTCGGCTCCCATATTTGTGATGGTTGCCCGCTCAGGCACGGTCAGGCCGGCCACTCCCGGGCCGCAGTATTCAAGTATCCTTCCCAGCCCCCCCTTTACCGTGAGCTTTTGAAGCAGATGGAGTATCACGTCTTTTGCCCCAACCCATTGAGGCAGTGATCCTTTTAGAATGATCCCGAGCAATCGGGGGACCTTCATGGTGAAAGGCTCTCCTGCCATGGCCAGGGCCACATCGAGTCCCCCCGCCCCCATCGCAAGCATCCCAAGTCCCCCTGCCGTAGGGGTATGGCTGTCTGAGCCAAGCAGCGTCTCTCCCGGAACTCCGAACCTCTCTAGGTGCACTTGATGGCTTATGCCGTTTCCTGGCCTTGAGAAAAACACGCCGTAGCGAGCCGCTGCATCCTGCAGAAAATTATGGTCGTCAGCGTTTTCAAAACCTGTCTGGACCGTATTGTGATCAACGTAGGACACGGAGAGTTTTGTGCGCACACTCTCCATGCCGAGTGCCATGAACTCAAGATACGCCAGTGTCCCAGTGGCATCCTGGGTCAGGGTCTGATCTATCTTTATGCTTATCTCTTCTCCAGGCACCAGGGATCCTGATACAAGGTGCTCTGCGAGGATGCGCCCGGCAAGATGCTTCTCGTAAGACATTTCTTTAGCTTACTCCTTACTGTTTACTCCTAAGATTATTCCCACAAGAGCAGCGGAAAATCAACCCTGGTGAGAAATACCCGCCCCTTCCTCTTTCCTAACTTCATCTGACCGCGGCTTTCCCGGCAGATAAGCCCAAAAATTTCCACGGCCTTCCGGATGCGAGTAGGGTTAAAAACAAAGAAGTCCATTGGACAAGCAATCCTGTGAAGTGTATAGTGCTGTCGGTCTTGAATGATTGGCTTCTCGGGCGGTATGTGGAAGCTTATTAAACTTTCCGGTTGCAGCAAGAAGATATCAGTGAGGTTCAGATGGCAAATACAGCTACAATTATTATTGATGGTAGATCCTTTGAGCTTCCCCTTGTGGAAGGAACAGAAGGAGAGCGTGCAATTGACATATCAACACTTCTCAAGGAGACCGGTCTAATAACCCTTGACCCTGGGTTTGGCAATACAGGCAGTTGCAAGAGCGGTATTACTTTCATGGACGGTGAAAGAGGGATACTGAGATACAGGGGGATTCCGGTTGAACAGCTTGCCGAAGGTTCCACATTTGTGGAGACTTCCTATCTTCTGATAAACGGGAAGCTTCCAAACAGGGAGCAGCTCAATCGCTTTTCCGTAATGCTTAACGACCACTCCCTTGTCCATGAGGACATGAGGGCCTTCTTCGAGAATTTCCCCAGAAGGGCGCACCCGATGGGGATACTCAGCTCAATGGTGAACGCCCTGCGAGCTTTTTATCCCGAGCTGCCGGAAAGGAGTGAGGAGGAAGAAATAAATATTACCTTCGCGAGGCTCCTTTCAAAGGTGCGCACTATGGCGGCTATGTCATATAAGATGTCGCTTGGACACAGGGTCATCTATCCCAGATATGATCTTTCCTATTGCGCCAATTTCCTCAATATGATGTTCGATTCCCCGGTGAGGCCCTACAGGATAGATGATGATCTGGTAAAGGCCCTGAATGCGTTCTGGATCCTACACGCAGACCACGAACAGAACTGTTCCACCGCTGCCGTGCGTCTTGTGGGAAGCGCCCGGGTAAATCTTTATGCTGCCATATCCGCCGGGATATGCGCCCTGTGGGGGCCTCTCCACGGAGGGGCAAATCAGTCCGTGGTGGAGATGCTCCAGCAGATTTCAGACAGCGGCGGAGATCCTTCCCCGTTCATAGCAAGGGCCAAGGACCGCAATGACCCGTTCCGCCTGATGGGATTCGGCCACAGGGTCTATAAGACCTATGATCCGAGGGCCAGGATACTGGAAAAGATGGTCGGCAATGTCCTGAAAAAGCAGAAACGCCATGATCCGCTCCTGGACATAGCAAAAAGACTGGAAGAGGTAGCCTTGAAAGATTCCTACTTCATTGACCACCACCTCTATCCCAATCTGGATTTCTATAGCGGAATCCTCCTAAGGGCGCTGGGGATACCGCTCAACATGTTTACCGTCATGTTCGCAATCGGAAGGCTTCCCGGATGGATAAGCCAGTGGAAAGAAAGTATGGATGATCCTGACTGGAAACTCTACAGACCAAGACAAATCTACACAGGATCAGGGGAAATCCCTTATATTCCCATGGATAAGAGACAGTGATTCAGAGAGAGGCCCGGCCGTAGCTCCTGAGAATAGCCTCCAAGACTCCGCCTGCTACGGCAAGTGCCTTGTCCGATATGGTAAAACAGTTCCGTATCTCCCCTCTTGGGTCTATATCCCCCATCTTCAGCCCTTTAGTCACATTGATCCCGTGACGTATAAGCCCTCTCACCACCCCATCTATTGGGGCGTGAAGAGGAATGCCCTCGACCCTTCCCATTAGCCCGCCTTTCGTGACGATAGTGCCGATGTCCGAACAGCTCTCCCATCGGCCGTCCGCAGGCGCCCTGAGCACCCTTTCCGCGCCTATTCCCATGACTTGTCCCGGAATCCCGGTGTCGGGCTGAGCGGATCCCGATAGAATGACCCTGCCCAGATAGTGGCCCCGGTTGGTTTCTATTACGAAGTGGGCGTCTTTTCCTGCCTCAAAGCCTGGACCAAGGGCGATTACAAGTGGAGCGAGTTCTATTGATGTGCCTAGATTCTTCTTGGCAAGGATCGCATCCACCATGACTGCGGGAGAAAGGCCTGATGCCCCGCGGAATTCAGGATCAACGAGAACCGGAATTTCGCCCCGTTGCCAGCATGGGCCTGTTTCCTCCACCTCCCGGATGAGGGTCCCCTTCACCTCCTCAACAGTAATGGAGCCGTCATAAACCGCCTCGCAGAAGGAGACCTTCCGCCTGACTGAAAGAGGTTCTGTTGTCTCTGTGACAAATACCTTGAATCCGCATTGATGGAGACGCCAGGCAACCCCCGATCCAATATCTCCGCCGCCCCTTATACATACAACCAAATCAGATGATCTCATGTTTTTTTTCCTGGAGACCCCCTCTCCCATGATCCGATACAGGCATTTCTATTATCAAATCGCTATTTCGATATCATAGCGTCCAATTCTCCGCCATGTGCCTTGTCTCAAGTGCCTTACTGCCGAAGGAAGTTTTTCAGCGATATCCCCGGCGATCATTCCATCCTCACCGATTTCAGCGGCTGAAAGATCACCGGCCAGGCCGTGGACAAATACTCCGTTTCTGACAGCCGATTCAACAGGCAATCCAAGTCCGTACATGGCCGCGATAGCTCCTGTCAGGACGTCTCCCGATCCGGGGGTGGCCATGCCGGAATTTCCCGTCATATTGATGAGGACCCTGCCGTCGGGACTGCAGATTAGTGAATGCGCGCCCTTGAGGACTATTGTTGACCTGAGCTTTTTGCACATCTGCCTTAGAATCTCCAGAGGATTTGCCGCCAGCTCATCAAGCTTTAGGTTAGCAAGTCTTGCCATTTCTCCCGGATGAGGCGTGAGCACGGTGGGAGCGCTTCGGGTGAACAGAATTCCCGGATCATTCGCTATGGCTGTCAGGCCGTCCCCATCTATCAGCAGCGGCCTTCCTATCTCTTTTGCGAGCATCCTGACAAGATCCTGTGTCTCCTGATCAAGAGAAAGCCCCGGCCCCATAACCACCATATCGCAACGTTCAGCAGTCTCAAGGAGATTCTTGCTGTTTTCAAAGGCAATACTGCCGGAAGGGGTTTCTCTTTGGGGAATAAAGACTATTTCTCTTGAGCTCCCCGCCAGGAAGGGTACCATGGATGATGGTGCCGCAAGCCTGGCATACCCTCCACCTGACCTCAAAAAGGAAGCTGCCGCAAGGCCGGGCGCTCCGAAGTAGGAGGGGGAGCCGGCAATGAACAGGAC
>JBGSUA010000232.1:0-32171 GCA_041753575.1 Desulfatiglandaceae bacterium | reverse complement strand
TGATAAACCAAAAAGCCTGGAAACGATTTATTTATCCAGGAGATGGCGCCCCCAAAAGAAACGGCACTGATGACGAGAAAAAGCGCGACCATGGTATAGAAGATGAGCGATGAAGTATGACGGTATTCTTTCATGTTATTCAATCATATCTCTAAATATGAATTATGTATAAATATAACTCTGTCGCCGCTCATGACATAGAGCAAAGAATAAAACCAATACACCGGGGAGCTAATTGAATCCTCCATCACCATTTGTTTCACCATATGCCAGCTTCAAGGCAAGACACCATAGGCTGAAACCGATGGTTTAAAACCACAGGCCACTTAAATCCGCTTGAGGGGATACGGTGAAGTCATAATGGCTCGAACGCTGCTCTATGCCTTGAAGCGCAATGTATTATAAGATCTTCATCAGTCACATTACCGGAGAAGGCTGCAAAGCACCCGTGTGCCCACAGACGACTTCCCCGTAACTACCTGTATACTTGCCTAATATCGCTAGGCAATCCCCCTCTGAGTTTTTCCTCCTAATAAGCTTTACCAGATCACTGACGGATACATGTGGTTGAAATGATATGAAAAGGTAGATATGGTCTTTGGAAACGTGGCCTCTCAATATTTCCAAATTAAACGACTTGAATATTTCCAGCAACAGCGCTCCAACCCTCCTAGCCACTTTTCAAAAGCGAAAACGCTTGCAATAATTGGTTATCCAGACAAGATAGACCTTCACATCACGAACCGAATCATTGCCTTTGCAGTAGTTCTTGAAACCGCAAGCCTAATGGGGTAAACGCCGGAAGCCTAAGTATTTTCTCCAAAGACAAGAGGGAGAAAGTCAACCCAAAATAGACGCTCACTATCGAAGTCAGGCCAGCCAGACCCCAGAACGTACAATGCGAGAACAATGTTCCATAAAGAAAAGTAGCTACCTACCTCCAAACTCCGGTAGGCCCGTATGAGTGGGGCAGTATTTATACCACTAAAGCGTCCCAATGCCAAAGGTTGTTTCCTATGGACAGTTCGTGCAAAACCGGATCTGCACATCTGCCGAGAAGATATTGGGAGAAGCAGGATCAGGGTCTGGTTTGAAATTCTTGACTTTGGTTATGATCGGGTTCCCAGTTTGCCCGAAAATGCTGGCGGCAAACCAATTGTTGATAATAGCGCTCTCGGTCAAAGGACAGACAGCCGAAGGCCAAATAAGAGTAAGAGCCTGCGTTTCAACTTCGCAGTCAACTACGCGTTTGACTCTCAAGGTTACAGTGTTGTTGAGACAGTTAATTACAAGAACACCCCAGTATTCAGGGCCTGTTATGATTGGGCTTGCTGGCGGCGGATTGCCGCCAAGCGCCGTTGAACCCATTGACAATAAAAAAACGGTCGCTACCACGATTAGAATTAAATACAGTTTTTCTCTTTTCATCTTTTTTCCTCCTTGTTATAACTCGGATAAAATTTATTGCGACCAAATATTTATACCTTATATGAACAACCCCGTATTCGCTAAACAGTGCCGGAATAAACAACAATACTTTTAAAATCCACTGTCCAGCGAGACCTTTGCGCCTATCCCAAATTCAATCGCCTTGCCAATGAAAGCCCCCTGGATATTGCTCCCTGCTCCGAAGGTGAGGGTGCCGTTGGGAGCGTAGATATTGGCCTTAATTGTGTTACTGAGCCCTATCTCAGCGGCCCTGGGATAGGACAGAAGATTCAAGAGATTACCATTGGTTCCTGCAACATAAACCATTACTTTGCGTGCGCTTTCGGTGGATGATGAAGGTCCTATCTGCGCCATTACTCCTGGATAAAGTCGGTCCTTTATGCGGATCTCTGTTAAGCCTGGGCCCAGACAAAGCAGCTTGGAACTTGCGCCCATGTTAACATTTCTGAAATTGTAGATCCCCTCTTTAAGTTTAAGGGTCGCGCTTATCCCCAGTGAGACGTCCCGATAGCTGCCGGGATCAAGGGTGGTGACTTTTTTATAACCCACGCTGATATTCTTTATACCAGGCGTGATAGCTGGAAATGCGGGAGGATGCACGGGCAGCGGCAGGCTCAAGGGAGTGACCGCTTCGCCTCTTATGGTTCCTGAATTCACTAAGGTGTTATAGTGCAATGAATCAACCGAGGCCCGGGACCAAATCTTCACGCTATCCCCATATATTGTGACCCCGTCTGCTGCCCTCGCATTGAGGCCCAATGAAACCTCAACCCCTGAATCAAGCCACAATCCTTGGCTTGCGTCGCCTACACCGATATTTCCGCTATTGACCACAGCTCCGGCCTTTATCCATATACTGTTGAAAGCAAAGGCCGAGAAAGATGACAGGGGGGGAAACACCGGCGCTGTTTCCCCAAATACGATTTGGGCGCTCAGCAAACCGCTGCAATCCACACCCCAGGAGGTAGATCCTGAATCCCATTCAGCCTTCCTGTATTCTCCCTGATAGAAGGCTATCGCGGTATAATTCCCTTTAAGGCTGCATGCAGGGCCTGCCCAGTTTCTTGCTATTCCGTCACTAAAATCCGTGGTGCCTGTCATCAGGGCTGCTGCGTCGCTCCATGCAGCGTTTAACTCCTTGTCTTGTATGTCACTTGATCTATAGATCCTAACCGGAACCAGAGGCAAATGGCTTAAGGCCTTGTCAACCGTCTGAACCTCGAAACTCCCGCCCTCGCCAGGCGATACAAGAATCTGTATCTCTGTAGAGTCTATTGTTCCTGTCCAGTTCGTTCCCCCCTCTACCAGCCCAAGCGTTCCGTAATGTTCACTTACTGCTGTCTCTACCGGAACGTATCTTACGAAAGGCAAACTGCACCTTATTGTGTACCAGCCAGGGGTAGTACTAATCATGGGAAGCAGCACAACAAGATCGTCTATCACTTGTGACAGGACAAAATCAGCCCCAAGTATCTCCACCTTTTTCCATGCCTTGTCCTTCCAGAATATCGGCTGGGGCATGTCATGAACCTCTGACCCAGCGCCGAATGAATGAGTTACCCCGGCCGGGTCCGTAATGCTTAAATAGCGATAAAGTTCAACAGATGAGAGACCCGAATCCGTTATAACCTCTCCGCCCGAGATATTCTTAAGCACGATTGTAAGATTGAGGGTTTCGCCCATGTTAAAACTGCTTTTCTTCGAAAATACCGAGAGGCTCATTCCGGAGGAATCAAAACTAAGGCCTATTTCCGCCCACAAAACCAAGTTCAAAAAGCACGCTAAGGAGAGCAGCGCAAGGCTTAACCGGTATTTAGCATGAGACTTATTCATGGGAAAACCTCTTTAACCCAATTAAACGCATTATATTCGTTTCAGCAGCCCTCGTTAAACCCATCGTCTAAAACATCCTTACGTAATTATGAACTTCCCATGTCTTCAATATCTGATCAGAGATAAAATTGTCCCTTTTCCAGTTAATAGACAGCTCGTACATCAGGCATTTGGGCACTTTTGAATGCTGGATTGCCCCTGCCAGGGCGTGCCCTATCTCATGGGTGATAAGGAATTGCACAACCCTTTCCTTTGTGTATAGATTGCCTTCATCGTCATGCTGCTTTGAGTAATTATCGGCAAGGGGATCGGTTGCAGGAGGCAGTTCGACGGCGCCGTCATTATCAATATCAAAGGGATTCAAGTTCCCCTTACTGGGGTCATCGGTCCCTCTTTTGCCCCATTCTTCTTTGTTTGCAAGTCTCCTGTCGCCATCCCAGTTCTCGTTAGCCAGATTGGCGGGCAGAATATCAACACGCGACATGGATCCGTCCTGCTCCTTGACCCAGAAACCATAGGTAGCTCCATCATAGGTCTTTAGATTCAGGGCCTCGGAACCGGTTCCGCCACTGTCCTCGAAGTCCTCGACCATGCTTAAGGGTTCCAGAACCGGTGATACAGTCTCGTTCCACGAATTACCCGTCCAAGTTGTACCATCTTTATAAGGCATCTGATCGAAATAATTATCAATAGCAATCTTGAGCGTCATGGCAAGGCCATAAAACTTGTCGCTGCTCTTTGGCACGCTTATGCCCTTGCCGGACCAGTTCCAGCTCCTGAAGCCCATGGGATAGTCAGGCCCCGGCTTGAATGTCCAGCTTCGGCTACTGAAGAAGTCCATAGGATAGTCAGGCCCCGGCTTGAATGTGTCGTTGAACGATATTGATCCATCAGGTTGGCCCCATGGAGAAATTATCGTGGGATGATGATGAACTATGAGGACATTGATGGGAGGCACGGGCATCCTGATCCTGTAGCTGCCCGATATGCGGGGCCCCAGGTAACGGAAGGACAGTAAAAGCAGTGTTTCTGAATTCCAACTGCTTACAGGTGTCCAGGCACTCTCCAGATCGTCATCAAGCTTTAACTCCCATTCGTTGCCCGGCCAGATGGACTTCCATCCAGTAGCGCTGCCTGTAACCTGGAAGTCGTTTATACTGCTGATGGTTCCCTGCCCGTAGTAAAGGTAGAAGGACCCGTCGGCAGTTGCGTCATGGCCCCACCCGTTCACCACGTGTACATCTACTCCTGCAGTGTTCAGACCTGTACCGATTGCAAAGGGCAATTCTCCGCCTGATCCTATATATCCCACATGGCGAACAAAGAGATCGTTTCTCCTGGGATTAAGGCGCAGATGCTTCGGGGGGACGACGCCTCCCTCGGTGTAAACAACACCCCTGTACTCCATGAAATTGGTCAGGTTATCTCCAGGATTAGCCTCGGAGGTCCTGGCCGCTTCTGTAAAGATCAGCCTGTCCTCATCAGCGTTAGCATTTAGTCCGGTGGTCGTCTCATGTTCCCAGCCTGAAGCTATTCCGTTTTCAGTCTTCTTTGTGCCGTTAGGAACCGGTGCACCCGCGCCCTTGGGAAGCTGCATGCTGTTTTCGTAGTTCCCGCTCGGATCAACAACAGCGACTATAGTACGGCCTCCAAAATCCCAGCACTGCAGATATACCGTGTATTCACCGCTTCCCGTTGCGGCGACAGGACCCTGATCAAACGAGTGAGCGGACGGATCAAGGGTAAGCCCGAAATCATAGCCGAAGTATCCGGTTGTCTTCTTGACCGTGTCGCTCCAGGCTGGGTTCCAGTACCAGTCAGGATATGCTGTGGAAAATCTCACCGGGTCGGGATCATTCACGGCCCGTCCAGGCCAGTTGGAGGTATTCCTCAGCAGGAATGAAACACTCGCGGGTGGAGTTCCGCCGCCGGTCCATGTCGCCTTGACCTTTATCAGTGCCTCGTAAGTAGGCAGCCACTGTTCGTAATTGATCGGGTTATCCATTCCATCAAGAAGGGCGATCGAGAATCCCGGCTGCGTGGGAGAAAGCGGATCCATTCCGGCGAATACCTCGGCGCCATCCAGAGCGCCGTCACCGTCTGTATCGGGGTTAGAAGGATCCGTGCCGCGCACAGATTCTTCGAGATTGGTCAACCCGTCTGAATCAAAGTCCTCAGCCGCGTCTGAAACATTGTCGCCGTCGGTATCCTTGTTCTTCGGGTCAACATGTATTGTCGCACCCCAAATCTCCTCCCATGAATCAGGCAGGCCGTCATTATCGTCATCATCGTTTATGCAGTCGGGAAGTTTGTATGTGCCTATGAGATTGTCGGTTGCATCCCGTTTTTCATACGTGCTACCTAAATCAATCCTCACCGGCACTGAATCCGAATCCTCCGGATCGCTTCCGCATTTCGTCTCGTCGTCGTTGTGGAAACCGTCGCCGTCAATGTCGAAGGGATCGGGTGCAGGAGGGAGCTGGCCTTGCGACAGATCCTCGTCCGGCTTTGAACTTATCCCTTCAACTGCTGTGATTGTGACGCTGGCCATGCCTTCCTTGTCGAAAAGGTCTTTTGCCGTCACAGCTATCTCATTAACTTCGCCCTTGACCAGTGGAACATCGGAGATTTTCCAGGAACTCCAAGTCCCTCCAGGGCCTGTTGCGACGGCTGTGCCGCTTACAGTTTGGGAACCGGCGACAGTCCTTTTCCACTCTACCGACACGACTAAACTATCGTCGCTTGATTGTCCTGTCATGCTGATTTTCTCAAAAGAGGTCTCGCCTGTGCCCAAGGTCGGATCGTCAATGGCAACCAGCGCCAATTGGCTGTCTCTAAGAATCGCTACAGTAACCGTCTCTGAATCCGCGTCTCTTGTTGCATTGGCTGTAACAGTATTCTGCCCGGGATTGAGAACAATATTTGCGCTGAAGCTGCCGGAGATCGAATCAAAAGAGACCGTCTGGGAAAACCCGTTGACGGTCAACGAAACCGAGTCTGCGTTGACAGTCTCGCCAGTAACCGTGATCGTCGAGTCGTTTGTGTAATAGGGACTTGATGCCGGGGTGGTTATGGCTATCCAGACAGGGTTATTGGGATCAGAGCCTAGCCCCTGCTCCACGGAGTTAGGCAAACCGTCGCCATCAGGATCGTCGTCGCCGTCGTAATTCAGGTGTCCGAAAAGCTCTATCTCCCATTTGTCAAGTAATCCATCTCCATCGCTGTCACCCATCGGCGACTCCTGGCCCAGCCAGGGGCTGTAAAGGACATTATCGCCCACGGTGTCGCCTATGCCCATGGGATTGGTGTCCAGGTGGAAAGGACCGCTGGCGTCGCATCCCCACCAGTTATACCTGGCATCAACAGGAGCGCCGGAAAGAAAATCCTCCGCATACAGACCATGACAGCTATTTCCCGCAATGGTGTTCCAGTTAATGACGCTGCACGGCGCAGATACCGCGATTCCGCCATAACCCGTGTGGCTTATGTTGTTCCCCTGAATCAAGGAATCAAGTATCGAGTTCCTTGACCCACCAAGAAGCGCAATGCCGTTTTGAGCATTTTGAAGAACCTTCACATACTGGATGACGTTTTCGTCGGGCATCTCGGAGCATCCGTCAACAAGGATGCCGTCTTTGGAGTTCTCTCTTATCTCACCGTAAGTAATTCTATTGTTGGAACTTCCTCCCACTACCTCAACCCCGTATCCGCATCCTGAAATCTTGGAGTTATCGAGGTCAATGGATACGTTGTAGCTTCCAACCAGCCTTAACCCGGTGCCGGATGAGGAGATTTCCGCATCCTTAAAAGTAAGGCACCCTCCGCCCGAGAACACCAGCACTCCTGATCCCTGGAAGTTCCTTATCTTGAGGCCTCTCACCTCAATCCTGGAGACCCCTGGGCTAACAAGGATACCGTCTTTCCAAGTTGTAGCCCCAGCCCCGTCCAGTACGGCGCCGGTTCCCAGGATGGTCAGGTTCTGGTTGACCACGAGGGACATGTCGGCCTCAACGCCCGCCAGGCTGTATGTGCCGGGTGTAAGAGTCAGATAGTAGTTGTTTACTGCTACGGAGTTTATCCTCTCGATCGCCCCGTGCAAGGAGGCCATCGGATGGGCCGTATCTCCAAGGCTATCGTCGCTTGCGCCCGGTCCTCCCACAAAGAATGAGACAATGGCGGGATAACTCAGCGGATCATAGGGATTTGTACCTCCCTGCACCTCTGCCTGATCCTGCCATCCATCCCTGTCGCTGTCTGCTCCGGCTACAAATCCTATCCATGGCGCATAGCTCACATACTCACTAACCGCGTCGCCTGTTCCGAATCCGGCGCCTGAAGGCCCGCTGGGATTACCCCAATCGTTGTTTTGCGCGTTCACAGGGGAGCCGGAGAGGCTCTCGTCAGCGTAAACCCCGTAACAGGAGTTGCCTGAGATAAGGCTTTGATTTATCGAGGTGCACCCTGCGAATACCGCCACCCCGGCGTAACCGGTTTGCGTTGTGTTGTTGCCCTGGATTACAGCGTTCTGGATTCTGTTGCCTGAGCCATCAAGCAAGAGAGCGCCGTTTCCAGCGTTTCCTGAGACTATGGTTCCGTTAATGAGATTGCTGTCCGGTGTCTCGCTGCATCCCTCAAGGACAATTCCGTCTCCGTTGTTGTTGGCTACTGACCCGTTCAGGATTGTGTTGTTGGAGCTTCCAGCCGATATCCTTATGCCTGTTGTGTTTTGAGCGACCTCACTTCCTGAGAGGTCGAGCTTAATTTGATAGCCCTCCTCCAGGCTTATGCCAACGGCGCAGGATTGGACGAGGGAGTTCTCAAGATTTATGCATCCGCCGTCTGAACGTACCGTAATCCCCCGCTCAAAGCCCGTCAGCTTTAGCCCTGAGATCGTCACACTGGAAGCCCCGGGAGTTACGATGAACCCGTTCTTCCAGTTCGCAGTGCCGCTTCCGTCAACTACAGAGCCATCCAAACCGGATCCGGCTCCAGTCATAGTCACATTTTCACTCAGGTAGAGCTGCGAGTCGGGTTCGCCAGAGAGGTTGTATATCCCGGCTGCAAGGTTGATTGAGGATAGACCTTGCCAACGGCTATTGACCCTTGCGACGGCCTCATGGACTGTCTTTAGCGGATAAGCAAGCGTGCCTATGTTAGCGTCGTTTGCTCCTATACCTCCCACATACAGAGCTGTGACGTTTGGTGTAGATGCTGGTTGTGTAGGATCGCTTGAAGCCTGGACCTCATGCAGATCGCTCCAGCCGTCGGAATCTGTGTCAACAAGAATCGGGTTGGTTTCGTAACCGTGCTCCTGGAGGTTTGTGAGACCGTCGCCGTCAAAGTCGTCTCCCGCAAGCACCTTGTACACATTGGTTATGGCATCAACCGGGTCGGCATTCACGATCTGCTGTTCCCATGTATCGGGCATCCCGTCCGCGTCACTATCCGTCATCGGCGCTGTTACTACGAAGTTATCAAACCTGGCTCTAACATGTCCCCACTCGCTGGCACTATCAATGCCGCTTACACGGGTTCCAATTCCATTGAATGGTATCCGGGGAGGACCGACAGGCGGGGCAAGCGTTGTCGGGTTCCAGGAAAAGGTGTTACCGTCCATGCCGAAAGTGAAGGAAGATCCGTTCCAGTCAAGCGAACTCCTGTGAAAGGACCCCAGCTCCTTCGCTCCAAAGTCCTCACTGTAGTAAAGCAGGTCATAGGTGCCAGGGCTGCTGCAGTCACCTGCAAGGCATCGCGCCACCGCATAGAACCCTTTGATGTCAGTCCCGTTGTGTCCTATTCCGACCATGGCCAGAATATCGCCGGATCTACCCTCTCCCACTGTTCCGTCATTGTAGAAGGCACCCACCAGCCTTGCTTGGGGATTGGCGGCGTTGTTGCTGAATTTATCCACCGCGAGGTCACACTGGAAGGCCTTGACTGATTGCGGGTCCTTAAGATAAAGCGCATTGCTCCCATTGCTCTCATAACGACTGAGTTCCGATTCAGACATGCCGTTTTCAATGGCCCTCACATATTCCCAAGTGGACCAGCGACCCGGATCAATCAGACCGGAGACATCGCCGAAATCATCGTAGAGCGAGCCGTTCTTGTAAATATTGTCGAATCTCGCCTTGATGGTTCCTGTGCTTTCTTCGTCCGTGTAATGGCTGACCCTGGTTCCGATACCCTTGAAAGGATACTGAGGATCGGGTGTGGTGCTGTGAACAGCGGGGCCATTTGCCGAGGCGGTCTTATCTCCAAAGTCAAAAGTGAACTCGGTAGTAGCTCCATTGCGTCTGAGGGAGATAGTCTTGGTTTCACCAAGAGCAGCAGTCCAATCGCCAGGCTCCACCCATAACACGGTAGTTGAGGAACCCGGGCCGCATTCCTCGTCATGGCACTTGATGATGGCATAATAGCCTTGGAGCGCTCCGCCGGCGTGTTTTATGCCTATCTGGACGTGGATATCATGTCCATCGGTATCTCTGTAAAAGTTGCCTGCCAGCCTTGCGCGAAGCCAGACACCGTCGTTATGAACCTCATCAACCGTAACATCAGCACGGATCTCATTCACTGAGTTCGGATACACAAAGCTAAGGTGGTTGTTAAGCCATGCCTCGTCGCGTCCTTCAAGCACTGATTGAATCGCGCCGTTTCGGATGCGTCTTATGAATTGCGTATTGCTCCAATTAGCAGGATCTATTTCACTGGCTGCAAATCCGTCGGCCAGATAGGGAGGTTCACTGGTATCTGATTTGGGATCATACCCGGCAGCCACCTCAACCCCGTCATCATAGCCATCATTGTCTGTATCCGGATCAAGCGGGTTGGTTCCAAGCGAAGCTTCATCAGTATCCGTAAGACTGTCATTGTCGTCGTCAGTGTCGGCGCAGTCCGCTATGCCGTCGCCGTCCGTATCCAGTGAGCCTTCGTCAACAGCGCCGTTGCAGTTGTTGTCAACCCCGTCGCAGACCTCAAGAGTACCTGGATTGATGGCTGCATTCCCGTCATTGCAGTCACCAGAAGTGGCTGTGAGTTCACCCGTCAGCTTAAAACCAACGGGTCTGTTGCACGATGCCATATCGGTTGTCCCGTCGGAATATCCATCATCATCCGCGTCCTTATACCAGGTCTGGCCTGGATGCTCCTTCTGATCATTGTCGTTGCAGTCGGTATTATCAGTGACATAACCTGACGGGGCCGAACAGGCTGCCTGGCTCACAGCCGGATTGCCGTAACCATCACCGTCCGCATCCTGGTAGTAGGTCGTCGTTAATCCTTCATCGCTCTGTCCGTTGCAGTTGTTATCCACACCGTCACAGGCCTCGGGGGCGCCTGGATTGACGGCTGCACTTCCGTCATTGCAGTCACCAGAAGTGGCGGTCAATTCAGAGGCTGTCTTATAGCCTGGCGGTCTTGTGCAAGATGAAGTATCAGTTGTCCCGTCTGAATATCCGTCGTTATCCACATCCTTGTACCATGTCTGGTCTGGATGCTCCTCCGGATCATTGTCGTTGCAGTCGGTATTATCTGTAACAAATCCTGTAGGTGCGCACCCGACTTCTGAAACTACGGAATCCCCATAGCCGTCACCATCCTGATCCCTGTACCAAACTGAAGCCTCACCAACAGATGGGTTAAGGTCGTCGCAGTCAATCTCTTTGTCAATTCCGTCTCCATCCGCGTCCGAATCGCACGCATCACCGGTTCCATCATGATCCATGTCTGTCTGGCCTGGATTAAAATCATCTGGGCAGTTGTCGCTGCCTGCCGGTATTCCGTCCCCGTCGGGATCCGTCGGAATAGCATAGGCGCTGAGGCTAACAATCACATTAGGATTATCCGGATCGTTTGATGCAATACTGAGAGTGGCTGACTTCGCCCCTTCAGATAAAGGATTTAGGACTACTTCGACTGTACATGTCTCACCATGCGCCAAAGCCGAACAATTATTAAGAACTGAAAATTCAGCAGGATCTGTAATTACCGGCGGCCCTATTAGCAAGGACCCTTCTCCCTGGTTGGAAACGGTGAAGGTACTAGACGAACCTGAACCGACATAAACATTGCCGTAATTGTATGACTGAGGCGACACACTGATGTCCGGAGTCGTCCCAGGACAAAGTACCACAGGAATTGTGCTTGTATCTGACGCCGATGCGCTGATTACGACGGAGGTGGTGTAGGATTGAACTGAGGTCACGACCGTGGCGTTTGCCGCAATTATACTTGTGTCGCTTACCGCTAGATTGGCATCCGTTACAAACCCTGGGCTGCATCCGACAAGGCTGCCGTCGCTTAGGAGCTTTGCGACAAGGTATTTGTTTTGGCTGGTTGCTGCCGAGGACGTGTACCCTCCGACTATGTACCCTCCATCTCCCGTATTTTCGATTGAAAATCCCCTTGTCCAGACTGTTCCTGCGTTATAGAGCTTCTGCCACTCCAGTGTCCCTTCTCCACGGAGCTTCAAGATAAGTATGGCATCCCCGTAAACGGAACCGGATACCAGCACAGCATATCCGCCATCGGCAGTCTGCAACACTGAGCGGGCCTCCCCACTGTCTTTATCTGCTTTTCCATAATTCTTCTGCCACACAATTCCACCCGCAGCATTGAGCTTCAATACCCAAACGTTATAAAAGACGCTAAAAGAGTTGCTTCTACCAACAAGGATGTATCCCTTGTCGGAGGTCTCCCTTACATCGTAGGCTTCACTTTGGCCGCCGGCATAGCCGTAGGCCTTTCCCCATATTACATTTCCATTGCTGTCCAGCCTGGCAAGAAAATATTGGTAAGAAGTTGACATTGAACGCGAGGCCCCAGCAAGGATAAACCCTCGGTCCGAGGTCTCTCGTATCATAGGATGCCAGTTATACTCGCCCATTGCATAGGTTTTCTGCCAGGAGACATTACCAGTGCTTTCCAGCTTGACAACAAAATAACTGTAAGTATAGGTACCTGTCTGACGCGTGCCGGCAAGCACATAACCGCCGTCGGAAGTTTCCATCGCCGAATTGAAGACTCCATAGCTCGCATCGAATTTCCTCTGCCACGCGATATTTCCAGAGCTGTCAAGCCTCATAGCGTTGCAGGATGTTGTTGACCCCCCTGAGCTGACAACGATATAGCCGCCATCCGCCGTCTGACGGATGACGCCGGCAGAGTCCGCGCCTGCATCGGCATACAGCTTCTGCCATTGGGCCGAACCTGTGCCGGTCAGCTTCAGCGCCCAGAGATCATAATTGGTAGCGTTAGACCATGAATCCCCTAGTACAATATAGCCTCCATCGCTTGTCTGCTGAACAGAGGCAGCCCTGTCATTTTCAGATCGGGAGTGGGTCATGGTCCATGTGCTTTGTTCACCGGTGCCGGAGTTGAACGTAGCTACAACGCTCTTTGCCGCATCCATCTTGACCCTGCACGTGAGAGCCTCACCTGAACAGCCGCCTGACCACCCTGCAAAGTGAGAACCCGCGGCCTGCCTTGCTTCCAGGCTTACGAGTGTTCCGGAGGCATAAAGGCCCTCGCAATCAGAGCCGCAATACACGCCGACAGGCAAAGCCACCACGGAGCCTTCTCCGCTTCCTGACCTCGCAACAGTTAGTGTATAAGCAGTATCCGAGGTAAGAGGATGGATATCAGCTTCATCCGGTATCCCATCATTGTCGTCGTCACCGTCAACGCAGTCCGCGGCTCCGTCGCTGTCCGTGTCGGGGAACCCTTCGTCAACGGTTGAATTGCAGTTGTTGTCAAGACCATCGCAAAGCTCCGGAGCGCCTGGATAGACAGCACTGTTGGCGTCATTGCAGTCGCCTGATGTGGCTGTCAGTTCAGAGGCTGCCTTATAGCCTGACGGTCTTGTGCAAGACGAAGTATCAGTAGTCCCGTCAGAATATCCGTCGTCATCCGCGTCCTTGTACCAAGTCTGGCCTGGATGCTCGATTAGATCGTTGTCATCGCAGTCGGTGTTATCAGCGACATACCCTGTCGGTGGGGAGCAGCCGGTCTGGCTTATAGCGGAATCGCCGAAGCCGTCACCGTCAGAATCCTGGTAATAAGTAATCAATACGCCTTCATCGGTGCTTCCGTTACAGTTGTTGTCAATACTGTCGCAGACCTCTGCAGCTCCAGGGTTGACAGCAAAATCACCGTCATTGCAATCGCCTGACAAGGCTATCAATTCCAAGTCCGCCTTATAACCCCACGGCCTGCTGCAGGAGGAAATACTCGTACCTTCCGAATATCCGTCACCGTCCGCGTCCAGATACCAAATCTGGCCCGGATGCTGGATTGGGTCGTTGTCATTGCAGTCGGTATTGTCGGCGACATAGCCGGTCGGCACCGTACACGATACCTGGTAATCATAGGCGTTACCGTATCCGTCATTATCCATATCACGGTAGTAGATCGTTATGAAGCCTTCGTCGGTCTGGCCGTCACAGTTGTTGTCAATTCCGTCGCAGACCTCTGCGGCTCCCGGATTGACGGATGCATTTTCGTCATTGCAATCCGCTCCAGCGTAGTATGTGCTGTCATAACCGTCCCCGTCCTTATCCTGATCGCAGACATCACCTATTCCGTCGCCATCCAGGTCCTCCTGTCCGAGATTCCATATTAAGGGGCAGTTGTCCAGTTGATCAGGGATACCGTCGCCGTCCGCGTCAGGGTTCATATTACGAATCTCATCGGCACTAAGTGCCCTGGCATAGATACGCAGATCATCAATGGTGTTGTTGCTGTAATAATCACTAGTCCCCTTCTGCGCTCCGATGTGCAACGGCAGGGAATTGCTGACCAGAACTATTTCAGTAGCGCCCCCACTATAGAGGACATCCTTGGCAGCGCCGTCAATGTATAATTGCGGATTAGCATCATTGTGAGTTGCCACCACCGCATAATGGTGCCATTTGAGGTCGTTAACTCCATCGGTTCCTCGCCAACCGCCGTCAAAGAAGAAATAGAACATGTTATTGTTGATGGCGTTGTGAAGCCCGACTCCATAGCTGGGATCGTCATCATTCCAGTCCCCGCCCTTTTCGAGGATGATGTCTATCCCATCCAAGCGGTTTCTCTTTACCCACGCGGAGATACTGAGAGTAGGATAAATCTTCAGGCTTTCGCTGTCGGCGACCTCCACATATCCGCTTGACCCGTCAAAGAGATAAGCAGAGTCGTCACTGCCCAGCCTATCCTTAGAAGATGTCACACCCCCGTAAACAAACCCGTTGTTGTCGTATGTGGTTTCGTCATCGGCATTGCCATTGAACTCATAACGGGAGACCAGATCTTTTGCAAAGGTGTATGTTGCAGTGCCGACCTCCCCCTTGTTCCAGGCAGCGTCGTATGAGACCATCTTCAGGATTACGGATTGTCCGTCATTCCCGTCAATATGAATAGCTCCTCCGTATTGGTTACTCCACGATTCGGGGTCGCTTCCATCCAGGGTGTAATAAGTGTTGGCTGCGTCAATAGCCAAGGTTGAGGACACATCCTGAGCAACATTGTAGGTTCCCCCGGAAGGAGAAAAGGTCGGCGCCTCCGGCCCTGCAGTATCGAGCTTCCACGGGCCGTAATGATAGGTCGAGGTCCAGTTGCCCGCCTGATCCACAGTCCTTACGTGTATCCAATAATCTACATCGCCATTGTTTAGCAAGATCTCTGATGGCAGACCCGCAAATTCCAGTAACTGATCCGGCAGGGTGCTCTCTAAGTTGTCCACCGCCCACGAATAACCCGCCACCCAGCTGCCGGAGTCATAACCTGGATTCCACCAAAGTTCGATTGTCTTATCGTTGATGGGTGTGTTGATATCAGGATTTGCATACAAAATGGTTGGATCAAAGGGGGTAGTACTATCGTAGAGAATTTCTCCTGAAGTCGTCCCGCTCTCATTTCCCGCCTGATCCTTCGATGTGAGGGGCATAGAATTTACGCCCTCCGTCAGGGCCATTAAGTAGGACCAGGTATTGCTGGAATCCACGGGAACGACCTGTTCGCTATTCAGCCAAACGGAAGTATCTGCGTCCTTGGTCCCAGATATGGTCTGAGGGCTCTGATTGGTCGGAGATATCACCGCATTTAATGCCGGGGCGTTGGGCGGTATGGTGTCGAGCACAATGCTGCCCGTGGTCGCGGTGCTCTCATTTCCCGCCTCGTCCTTTAATGTCAAAACGATACTGTTTGGGCCTTCGGCGAGGTAAATAGCGTATGACCAAATAGTCCCGCCGTCCAAGCCCACAATCTCTGAACCGTTAAGCCAGACAGAGGTATCGGTTTCCTTTGCGCCCGATATTATCTGTGTGCTGATGTTGGTTGGTGAGGTGACAGGATTTAGCGTAGGCGCGGATGGAGGCGTAGTGTCCAGGACCCAGGGACCGTAATGATATGTGCTTGTCCAGTTCCCAGCTTGGTCAAGAGTCCTTATATGTATCCAATAGCTTCCATCCCCAAAAGAGAAGTTGATTTCTGATGGCGGCACTGTGCCGTCCGATGTATCGTCAGGAAGCGTATCTGCGCTATTGTTGACATCCCAGGAATAACCTGCAACACCGCTCACCGCATCTGATCCCTCAGCCCACATCAAGGCTACCGAGGGCGTTCTTATGGGTCCCAGAGACGGAGTAGCTGATGCAATGCTGGGATCCAGAGGGGGTGTCGTGTCCACCACAAATGATCGGCCGACATCCGCCTCCATCATATTGCCCGCAAGATCCATGGCCCCGCTTATAATGAGGTCCTGGTTTCCGTCATAGCCGGTTTGTATCTCGTAGATGCCCTGCCAGGTTGTGCTGCTGGCGTAACTACCGCTTACACTCTTGGCGGGGGATCCGAATTCAACCGACGGAGATACACCTTGATCCATATCCTCGCTGAAGAAGATGGTGAAGGTCACATTACCCGCCTTGACAGGGCCTGGAGGATTAAGGGTTACGTCTGCAAGGGTGGGCTTGACGTCATCTATCCTGGCAACATATGCATCATAGCCGTATGTCCCGCCCCCAGCATAATAATATATAGGATCTTGGGTGGGGAAGTCACTAGAGCGGGTGGTTCCGGTGACATAGGCACCACCGGAGGCGCCAATCGCTATGCGAACAGGTCCCTCATACTCACTCTGACTTCCTCCTAAGTAAGAGGAATAGATGAGGTCATTTCCGGCAGCATTGAATTTGGTGACAAAGGCATCCCCATTTCCACCATATGATGATTGTAGAGGGTCCAAGGTGGGAAAGGGTATATAGCCAGTCCCATCCGTGGAACCTGTCCATCCTGAGACGTATGCATTCCCAAAGCTGTCAACTGCTATTCCATGCCCTCGATCCTCCTTACCGCCCCCCAAGTAAGTGGAATAAACTAGTTCACTCCCGTCAGCATTCAATTTGGTGACAAAAGCATCATGCATCACGGTTGGGTCGATAACGCCTGTGTCTACGTTGAGGGTGTCCTGGTAGGGGTTGGAAAGGGGAAATGGTAAATGGTTACCCCAACTGTCGGAGCATGTATCTGAGGACCAAGTCGTTCCCGTTACGTAGGCAAAACCAAGGCTGTCAATCGCGATATCCCCGACCCACTCATCGCAACTTCCCCCTAAGAATGTGGAATAAACGAGGGCACTCCCATTAGCACTCAATTTGGTCACAAAAGCATCTTTGTTAAATGAGTTTGGAGTGATCTGGAAAGCATCTGTTGTAGTAGGGAAGTCGGTAGAGTCTGTTTCTCCTGTCACATACGCATTGCCTTCACTGTCAACAACGATACCACGGCCATACTCATTGCCGCCGCCCCCTAGGTAGGTCGAATAGACAAGTACGAGGGCCGGGTCGCTTGTAGAAGAATACTCAAACTTGCTTACAAAGGCGTCCCGGGTCCACTGGTCCCCTTGATAAGGAGAGACCGTAGGAAAGTCTGTGGAGGTTGTGGTTCCTGTAATCCACGACCGTATGCTGAAGGAACTCTCTTCTTCACTGTACTCGGCCGCTATCGCCAAGGCTCTATCTTCAAGGGATCCTCCCAGGTAAGTCGAGTAAAGCAGGGAGCTCCCTTCAGGATTAAGCAACGCTACAAAACCATCTTGCCCATTGGCATTAGTGCCCTGGTATTCGTTAGCTACGGGGAAGTCCAAAGACATAGTGTCTCCAGCGACGCACGCAAAGACTTCGCCGTCCTGGCTTTCAGCCAGTGCGATTGATCTTCCGTGGTCCTCGCTAGACCCTCCCAAATAAGTGGAATAGACAAGAGCGCTTCCGGCCGAATTGATTTTCGCTACAAAAGCATCAAAGCCGTAAATTCCTCCCCCGATACCTTGATATGGATAAGTTGTGGTGGGGAAGTTATATGATGATGTGAATCCGATTACATATGCATTTCCGTTGCTGTCTACCGCGATGTCACTGCTGTATTCCTCACCGGCATTTCCTCCCAAATACGTCGAATAAACAAGGGCCGGATCAATAACAAGCGGCAGTGAGCGGTCATAATCGTGGGCCTTGAACCCGTAGGTATCCTTATAAATAAGATAGGCAACCTGGACGTTTTCCCGTCTGCCATTCTTCTCCTGGTAGGCTATGGGCTTGGTGAACCTGGCCGGCCCTTTCCCGGTTTCTGCCTCAAGCTCCCCCTTGTCATTGAGTTTGAGGGCACTGACGCCGTCCATCTTGATCTTTATGACACCGGGCTCTGCGCCGGGGTTCACGGTAAAAATCTTTTCAACATTTTTTCCTTGCGCCTTCAAGGCCAGTTCGATGCCGGGGTACACCTCGCCCAGCGTGATGCTTTTGTACGTAGGCAAGCCTGTTCTCCATTTTGCAGGATCTTTCCCGATAAAATAGTTGACCTTGGTTCCGGCAGTCTCTGCCCCTTCCGGCGATTTGAGGGATGAACCCAGGAGGCTCTCTTTTAAAGCCCACCCGATTGACCTTTCTCCTCCTGGATTTCCTGGAAAGGTATAGACCATTTCACCATTACTGGTGACATAGGCAGTCCCCCCAAAGGTACTGGCATAAAATCGCACGCTCTTGTTTTCAATCTGGCCCTGGTTCTCAATAAAAGGAATCTCGACGCGGGCGAGGGAGTGTTTGACAAACTCATGAGATTTCTTTGCAGAACCAGACACGGAAGTTTCAGATATCAAAGGTTCATGGGAAGCCACCTTTGACTGTTCAAACCGCCCCTTATGGGGCTCGATTGCAAAATTGGATGGGAGCACAATGTTGATCAAAAAAATCAGACCTAACAACAGTGCCAGAGGAAATGCTTTACTTCTCATGGGATGCGACTCCTCTTTAGCAGGAGTGTTCGTTTCAAAGCCTCAGGCGTTAGGCTCAGGGTACCGATACCCTGAGCTGCCTTCGGCTTATTGGCCGTTGCCGGGAACAAAGTCTGGGATAGCCTGAGATGGAGGCGGCCATCCTGATTGAATTTAGCTTAGAAATCTAATGGTTAAATAAATGCATCTCTCAATTTGTACCTGACTTGAGCTATTACCTTAACAATCAAATCCATACCGCAATAATCAGCAACCGTATAAAAAGCCAGTGTTACTCTGTCACATTCAAGGTTTCCAAAAGGTTTCTGGGGTGCAGTGGAATCTATTTGAAATTTATAGCAAAAGTTTTTTCGGCAGAATGGAAATGAAAACTTTTTGCCCTTTGTTTGAAAAAAGCTGTGATCAAGGTAGACATGGAAAGGCGTCGGAAAAAGGAAGACCTTAATCTATTATCCCAGAATTTTTCTGTAAATCGCTTTGGTAAGGCCTTCCGGCTCAGACTCAAGGCCTTCTCTGAGGGCTCTTTCACATTTCATATAGACCTTCAGAGCCTCGTTTCTCTTTCCCTGCTCGGCGCAGATAGTCATCAGTTTCCGGTAGGCATCCTCCATAAGGGGATCTGCATCAATAGCTTTTCTGCAAAATTCTGCCGCATTTCTAAGCGACCCCCGATCTTCATAGAGCTTGGCCGCCTTCATGAGTGCCGCAATGAACTGCTTCTTGAGGTCTACCCTTCTTGCCTGGGACCAGTCCGTGTAGAGCTCTTCAGGCAGGAAATCGCCCTTGAAAAGCTCAATGGCCTTTTCGTACAAGGATAATGCCTCCTTTATGTCTCCCTCCCGTTCCTTTGACTCACCCATCTCAAGCAGCGAGATAAACTCGTGGACATCCGCCTCGCACAATTCACTGTCCAGAAAAACCTGATTGTTCTTAAGATGCACATAGCAGGAACCCAGCTGCCTATCCAGGTCCGTTTCCAGAGACTTGCGAAGCCTCCAGAGCCCGGCCTTGAAAGTCTTCTCAGCCGAATCAGGGGCACTATCGCTCCATAGCCTATCAATGATCAAATCTCTTGAAACACCCCCTGGTCCACCGGAAACAATGGCCTTCATAAGCCGTTTGGGCTGACTCCCTTGCCAGTCCTCCTCCCTCATGACAGATCCGCCCCTTATTACCCGAAAGCCTCCCAGGGTCTCAATTCGAATTCGAGGAAGGGCAGCACGGTGAACATCAAGCTTAATCCTTGCCGCTATCCGGCGGACACTGGGACTTCCGTTATGAAAGAAGCGATCCAATGCCGGCCGTACCATTTGGGACGGCAGTATTGACAGTAGATGCTCCGCGTAATCCGAGACGCCCTCGATTTCAAGTTCGATGGCAAGGAGACATACTTCAAGGAGATCATTTTGGCTTAAAAGGACGAAGTGATCGGAGGCTCTATCCATGGCAAGTTTCAATCCGGCCATCAAATGAGCTACAGCATCGTCTTTATTGCCGCTTCTGTGCTTCAGCAGGGCGAACGCAAAATGCGCGTCCACTTGCGCGAAGCATTTAATTTCCGAGAAATAATTCAAGGCCTCGCTGAGATCCTTTTCAGCAGATCCGTAATCGCTGAGATGAAGGGAGACAAAACCGTTTAAAACCCCGCTAATTGCAAGATGGTAGTCAGAGCGCGCCTTATCTGAACCCAACATCTGACGCGACCGAGTGATACGCTCGGCCGCCTTCGGGTACTCTCCCTGAAAATAGTAACTGCGCCCGAGGTACAACAGGGCAAGACCCATCATAAAAACATTGCCGATGGACTCAGCCAAACCGAAAAGACGGTTTCCTATTTCTTCAGCAGCGATGTATTGGTGTAAGCCGGGTTTCAGCAAGAGATCATAGAGGAGCGTCACCGGGTATAGATAGGTGAGCCCATGGGCTTCAGCCTCACTGCGCCCATCCTGGAGGTGCTCCAATGCCTTTTCAAGGCGTCCCCTGAACAACATGGATTCGCAATGCGCCATGGAGCACAGGATATTGAGACCAGGATTAGGATGCCTTTCAACCAGTCTTTCAATTTCATTTGCTTTTTCATCTGCCAGATCGAACTCCCCTGTCCACGCCAGGGCCTGCAGAGCATTGACCTGGGCTTGCGCCTCAAGCGCTCGGTCTCCCAATTCCCTCGCTATCAGGCATGCGTTCTCACATGCGCGGAAGCCATTTCTAGGATTGGCTCCCCGGATGGTAAGCGCGAATCCCAACTGTAACCACAGGGTTCCCCTCTCAAAAGGGTACGCTTCCCCTCCTGAAGACTGGAGCAAATCCTCCGCCTGTCGAATCAATGACTTTATAGGTATCACATCTTGGCCCCTTACAACGGAAGCCTCGATCATCAGCGCAAGAGACATTAGTTTACCTCGAATATCTCCCTTCTCCGAAAAAAGGGATAAGGCATTGCCAAGGTCTTTCAGATTCTCCGCAGCATTTGTAAAGCGCCTTGTCATTGACAGATACAGGAGGAGCCACGGGCTTTTCTCCAGGAGGTCTCGAGGAATAATTGTCAACCAATTGGCCATCTCTCCTACTCTACCAGTTCTAAGGAGACTCAGGCCGATCTTTTCAAGATGAGCGGTCGCGCTTGAGAGATCGCCGGCAAGAAGGCAGAAATCTATGGCTTCACGTAATTCGCCTCTTTGCTCAAGGAGAGAGGCTGCCCTGGAATATAGGGCTCTTTTTTCATTTTCAGGAAGCCTGCAGTGCAGCCTGCTTTTCAGAAAATCCCTGAAAATAAGATGATAGCGAAAGATCCAGCCCCTCTTATCGTCATAGGCCCGGTGTACGAAGAGGCAACGTCTTACAAAATCCTGCAGCACCTGCTCTGCATCCGAGATGCCGGTTAGATCCCTTGCAAAGTCAGAGTCAAATGATTCCAGGATTGAGGTCTTAACAAGGAATTCCTGGATCCGGAGCGGCTGAGACTCAAAGATTTCCTGACCTAAATATGAAAAGATTTCTGATTTGAAGCTATCAGGTATGCCGCAGGCCACATATTCCTCCCGCAGCTC
Organism: Desulfatiglandaceae bacterium; assembly: GCA_041753575.1. Taxonomy (GTDB): domain Bacteria; phylum Desulfobacterota; class DSM-4660; order Desulfatiglandales; family Desulfatiglandaceae; genus CG2-30-51-40. The sequence goes on along the minus strand of JBGSUA010000232.1, from coordinate 10,574 downwards.
CTCCTGCAAGCCTTCAAGGCATCCCGCAAGTAGCACAAATCCGCCTATCCAGCCTTCCGTGAAATGATGGACCCTTCTGAGCGCGTCAGCGCTTAACCTGATTCCGCAGATATCCTTGATAAAGGCTTTCCCTTCCTCAAAGGTAAAGGCCAGATCCTTATTAACCAGTATCTCCATCTTCTTTTTGATTTTTAGTTCTTGAAGCCCAAAAGGAGGCTCCTGCCTTGAAATCACCATAAGGGATATATGCCGTGGCAACTCCTCCAGGAAAGCCTTAAGAAACAGCCAGGCTTCCGCCTCTGCAGGAACACGGTCCATACCGTCGAGCACTATCCTCATTGGCACTGGCACTGCTCCGCCGATGGCGTTAGTCCATTCTCGATAAAGGGAGATTCCTGGCCGCGGCCCCATTTCCGATGCGGGATAGGCAGTAAGAGAAGATAAATCAGCTTCCTTGAGAAGGTATTGAATGGAGTAAACGATAGAATAATAAAGGATGACCGGGTCTGAGTCCTCCTCCTGGATATTCACCCAGGCCGAAGGAGTCTTGCTCCTCTCTACCAGAGATGCTGCGAGCGTGGACTTGCCCTGGGCAGCCTGGCCAAGGATGAATATCAGTCGCCTGTCATGATTACCTTCCAGACGATCCAAAAGGCGGGGCCGATCCACCACCTTGGGCAGACTTGGTGGCGTTATCTTTGAAACACGGAAAGGAAATCTCATACCGCAAAACCCCGTTACAGTGTCTTGGTCGAGGGGCGAAGAACGCGCACTTTCATGTGCGGGGTTTCAAATATCCTCTTGCCGGCAATATGTTACGGCATCTGAGCATGTTAGACAGGCCCATCCCTGGGAGCCGTCAGCCTTTGAGCAATTGGGATGTAATTTCAGCGTGGTCAGCTTTGATGCCGTGCCGGCATCCAAATGAATCAGGAACAATTCATAGCGAACTAAAGGCAAAATTTCAACTAATAACTCTTTATGCCGTTCTTTTTGCTCAGGCCTGCCTCTATCTTCTTGAGTCCTTCCTCGAGTCGCTGCCGGGATAGATTCTTGATCCCTTCTTCCTTCTTCTCCTTCTGGATAGAATGAGGCCATAGCTCAACTTCCTTGTAAATATGTCTTAACTGCAATTTGAGTGGGATACAGCAAGAGCTGAAGAGAACTTCAGGAATCACGGCGTATCGTTTGAGGAAGCGCAGACCGTTTTCTATGACGATTTTGCCAAAGAGTTCTATGACGATAAGGGCGTATGATCTCTCGCACGCGGCTTTTGTCACAGGCGCTCGAAAAAATCTATCGCCTGTATCAGTTCGGCAAAGCCGTAGATGATGTAATCAGGCTCTACGCCTTCCATTTGACTGCGGCCCTGATTGGAAGCGAAGAATACGGTCTTTATGCCCATTTGTTTAGCTCCGAACACATCGCGGTACATGTCGTTTCCCACGAAGATCACTTCTTCAGGATCAGCTTCGATAGCGTCGAGCGCCGCGTGGAAGAGCCGGGAGTCAGGCTTGCGGAATCCGTAGTCGCTGGATATCACAATAGGGTCAAAATAGCCGTCAATACCAGTGGCCCGCATTTCCGGCAGGGCCCAGGGGCTCTGCCCATCTGAAACAACCGCCAGGGAAAAACGCGGTTTGAGTTCCTCCAGGACAGACTTCACATCCGGGTAAAGCTCCAGGCGATGGCGCGAAATACCCCGGAACATCTCCGCAAGAAATCGGGGCATTGTCTCCATCTTATCCGGCTGCGGCCGCCGGGTGGCGTTCAGATTCCGCTCCAGGAATTCCCTCCACACGGCCAACGCGTCGAACTCCGGATGTTCTTCGCCTCGCGCCTTGATCTGTTCCTCCATGATCCGATAGTATTGTTCCCGTACCTCTCCACGGTGCAGATAAATACCCTGGTAGGTCAAGAAATGACTCACCGCCCGGTATATCTCATCCATGCCCTCGTCGGTATGGATGTCTATCAGCGTCCCGTTGATGTCGAAGAGGATGCCTTTGATTTTCATGTGATTGCCCCCAAGTTTTTTTTGGCCTCATCCAAGAGCCTCCGTCGGTAGCCCCAGTCAACCCAGGAATTTCGAGCGATGCGCAGGAGGGTTATTCCCAGGTAAAAGGGAATCCTCCGCGTGACAGAGCGGAAAGCCGCCTGCCGGTCCGGGAAATGGCCGCAATACTCCCACAGGAAGTGGCCGATGAAAGGTTCAGCCGCCCACGGGTCGCCTGTGTCCTGCAAGAAAAAATGCTTGAGTTCCCCCGCGAGGCGCCCCAGGTCGAAGACACGGTCGGCCCAGGCCATGCGCTCCAGATCGAAGACCATGACTTCCCGGCCCGAACCGAACTTGAAGTTGGAAGGCGTAGCATCTCCGTGCACCAGCACCCTCCTGTCCTCCCACATGCAGCTCCGCCCTCGCCAGTTCTCCCGCAGGCGGTAAAGCTCATCGGCTTCGCTGCGCGCCATCCCCCTTTTTTCGATCAAGGATTCAATCAGGCGGCCCGCATATTCATAAGGATGAGAAAAATCCACTGTCCAGTCCCCGGCGGTGCGGTTGTGCAACACGGCCAGAAACTCGGCCAGCGCGGAGAGCTTGCGAAAAAGCCTGTTGCGCCGGTTTTGCCGAATGGCCTGATTAATTACCTCTTCCAGAGGCTGGCCGTCAAAGTGCTCCACCATCAGAAGGTCATGGAGCCACGGGTTGTAGCCCAGGGGACGGGCGATCCGGAAATCTCCGCTGTTGAGGCCCAACCTGTGAAGGTGGGTGAGATTTTGGAACTCGGTCTCAGTCGGAGGGCGGACCAGGCCCGGAGGCAAGCGACGGCCCGGAGGAAAGAACTTTCCCACCACCCGGAAAGCCCCGCCCGCTTCTTCGTACAGATACACGTCTTGGCAAAAGGCGAACTGGAAAACCCTGAACCCGACAGGTGCCCAGTAAACACCGAGTTGGGGAGCAATGTCGAAACGCAGATATCCGTCCATGGGATCGTCAGGCGGCAGGTGTCCAAGATAGCGAATAGTCACTCCTTATCCTCACAAGCGTTTCCCAAAAGCTCAGTACGCAACATTCTTTCCAGACGGAATCATGATCCGTGAAAACATTTTTTTCATCTTATGAGATTCAACTCGGCGACACAATAGCATATAACTCGCTTGGACTCACAAGCGCCTAAAGCAAGACCGAATGCGATGGGGTCACCATCATGGAAGAAGATATTTATCGGACCCTGGGTCTTCTTGATCACCCTTAAGGGAACACTTAAGGATGGCCGGGAGTGCCGCTCCACCCATATTCTACCCCGCAAAAAGCGACTCCGTATCATCTCATCTCATCTTATAATCCATCCGAACAGATCATTTTTCCTCGGTCGGCTGGATGGCGTCGTAGCGTTTCTCCAGCTCGCCGTGCTGCTGCATCAAGCGGTCAAATTCCGGCATGCCGGCCACTTTGCGCATTTGCTCGGCGATCTTCATCATCTGCCTTGTCAACGCCATGCGCTGCGCCAACTGCTCGTAGGAAAGCTGCAACTCGTGTTTCACGACGCGCACCTCTTCCGGCCAGTACTGCCACGTCAATGCGCCGATGATGGCGAGCGTCATCAAGATGCCAGAGGCGATCTTGCCGCCCCTGTCGGGTTTCAGCTCCGGCTCCATCTCCTCTAGGTCTTCATCAATGATCTTCGCCAAATCGGGATCGAGCGGCACCTTTTCCTTCCGCAGAGCATGGAAAATGCGCGGGAAACCAGGCAGATGAGTCATCCATAAGTTGAGCCTGCTCCCGTCCTTCATGCGGATGGCGATGCCGTAGGCTTCCTCCGAGGAGCCGATCATGATTGCCCCTAACAACCGCCAGTTCAGGAGCCCGATTAGGATCACGATGATCCGCAGCCACATCGGCCAGGCCCTGTGCGCCGGCTCGATGGCTTCCATGTCGGCAAAAGAGTACTCGCCGGTGTTGAACAATTTCCGCAGACGCAGGCCGGTAGGCTTGATTTGCAGCGTGAAGCAGGCGTACCACAGCGCGACAAACACGGCGGCCAGTCCATGAAACGCCAGCAACCACATTACCGCTGTCAAGGGCCACCAACCGTTGGCGAACCCGAACACGTCCACAGCCTCAGAAGAGCCGGCGTTCGTGGCGATTACGAGAATCGGCAACGTGAAGAAAAAAACCATCATAAACACGCCGAGGAAATCCGGTCCGACCATAGCGCGGGCGGTGCTGTAACGGATTTCGTCGGCGCCTTTCCGGTACCACGGGATCGCGGCATACGCCACCAACCCGGCTATAAACCACCAGACGGCGTTTTGGCGCAGTGGGTACAGGAGCCAGTTCGGTGCGTCGTGAAACGCCGACTGCGGCCGCTGGTGTACGATTTCAATGTATCGAATATTGTCGCCATCGCGCAGCGCGACGTATGTGAACACATGCTCATCGCCTAGCCGGTCCGCCAGTTCCCTGAGCGGCACGGTGTCAGTTTGGAAATAAAGCATGTAGAGGCTGGAGCCGGTGTTGAGGTGACGGGCGAAGGTTGTGGCTTTACCGGCGAGGGTTTGCTCCACATCGTGGAAGAAGTCTGTCCACTGGCTGCCGGAGACTTCGATGAGGAAGTTCTTGGTCTTATTCTCGATGTACTGTTCCAAGGTCAGCGTCGGCGCGGTGTTGATGGTGGGGTCGTTGGGGTCGAGTTCCATGCCGCTGACGCGGCTCATCATCTTGATGTCTGAACGCATCCGGGCGGCTTCCATTTTCTGGAGCCTGGCGAAATTCACGTCGCGCACCCGGAAGAGCGCGTCGGTCGGATTCACAATGGCCCATGCGGTAAGCAGCACACCGGCGACGAGACAGAGGCGCCGGAGAATTTCCAAGGTGCGGTGTGAGCCTGATTGGGTTGTATTATCGCTCATTATGCACGCTCCATGTTCGAGATGGAGGGGAGTATATCCCATCCCCGCCGATTGGCAATAGCGGTAGCATGCCGGAGAAGATCTATAACAGGAACATAAGGTACGATACCATTGTTGTAGGCAGGCAGGGCCTTTCGAGAAAGGAGCAATTTCTCTTCGGAAGCATCTCAAGTAAGATCGTCGCCACGCAGGCAACTGCGCCGTCTGGGCCGTCGCCTGATGCAAACCGTCAGCCGGCATTGCCCTGCGACCTGCGCAAACAGGACGGCGACAAATGCCCCTTAACAAAAAAGCGAGTTCTTATCATCTCATCTCTATCATCCCTTGCCCCTTTGGTGTTTTGGTGTTAATATGGCTGCAAAGGTCACCCAAGATAAGGAGGCAACCATGAGCAGACTAACCATTACGCTTGACGACAATTTGCACCGTGCAATCAAAGAGACCGCGGCTCGACAAGGACGCAGCATCGGCCAAATCATTGAGGAGAGTTTGCACCTTCGCGGCATCAAACCTATGGAAAGTGCTCGCCAACTGGTTGCACGCGCTCGCTCTCAGACACGGTATAAGGAAGAAGAGGCCATTCGCTTGGCCATCGAAGAAACCCGTGCCCATCGAGGGCAATGAGTAGCCGCATCTTTATCATCGACACCAATGTACTGGTTGCCGGGCTCATCACTGCCGAACGCAACAGCCCGACCGCCAAAGCATTGGATGCCATGCTGAGCGGGACCCTGCCTTACCTCCTCTCTGCGGAGTTGCTCCGCGAGTACCGAGATGTTCTGCTGCGGCCCCAGCTTTGCCAGCTCCATGGTCCCAACGAACTGGAGATTGATCAGCTTCTAACCGAGATTACGGCCAACGCCATATGGCGCGAGACGAGGCTGGACATGGATCATAACTCTCCAGACCCGCAGGATGCTCACCTATGGTTGCTTTTGGCATCAGAGCCAACCGCTGTTCTGATCACCGGGGATCGGCTCCTCATTGAAAACCCAAGACTGCAAAGCTCGGTCATCTCTCCGGCAACCTGGGCTGAACATTTTCAAAAGTAGATCGCTTTCTGCCCATCCTGCCACTTTGAATTACCTTCCCCTTTGTATAAAAATAGATAGTCATAGCAGCGTAGCCTGTCCCGGACCCCGATCCGGGAGCCGCTATCCAGTCCTTGTTCCGGCCTTCGCCGGAATGACGACCTGGATTCCGGATCGAGTCCGGAATGACTTGCGGCATTGTCATGCTTCGTTGTGCCCGTCCAGGAAATGGGGGTTAGATGAGTCTTAAGCCGATAAACCGCATGGTTCAGGCGAGAGTCCGCTTGTCCCCCATCTCTGCGGGTAAATCCTATGGAATCCAGGTATTCCAGCACAGGGACGCCCACGGTCCTCCCGTAACCCATTATCTCCTTGCAGTCGCCCAAAGTGATAGAGCCTTTCCTCTGCATAATTTCGGTGGTCTTTTCCTTGATTATCTCCATTGCATGTGGGGTCATGTAGCGTCTGTTGTTAAGCCTGATAAGCCTGCCCTGGTTGTGAAGGTAGTCGAGCAGTCTCTGGAGTTCGTTCTTATTGTGCTGCCTGCGGTGTAGCTTCCAGAAGGTGTCCGCGCTGAATAGGACAAAGCCCGATTCCTCGGCATAGGCAAGAATCATATCCACCAGGGTTTGTCTTTCTCAGGGCAGACTCACAGAGAAGTTGGGCAATCTGAATCCGCTGTCCTTCTTTACTACCTTTCCCTCCTCCACGAGTCTTGAAAGCATTACCTTGAAGGGCATATCGTCCAGGGAAGGCGCAAGTCTGGCCTTTATCTCCTCTGGCGAAGCTGATTGTTTCAGTGGGTTTTCCTGAAGTATCTCCGCAAGTGTCACTGAGAGCTTTTCTTTGAGCGCGTTAAAGCGCTCCGCTGGAAAAGAGCCTGCATCACCGAAGGAGATCAATTCCCCGGAGCCAATCTTTCTTTCCAGGCTTGATTTGATCTCATCCGTTCCAAGACCGGTGGTCTTGGTGATTTGAACCGGGTCAAGAAGGTCATTTCTTTCAAGTCTGATCAAAAGTTCAATAAATGAGTCGGAGTCCCTTCTCCATATTGTCTCAAGATAAGGTATCATCCTGGGCGCTTTGACCATTCTGAACTTTTCTTTTGTTAACTCCAGTATGCTGCCGCAGCCAATGAGGGTCTGGACATTTAGGGGAGAAATGAGGAATGTATCGCCCGGACAAGCCGCAACCGCATTGGAAAGCCTCATCTGGGCAAAACCTCCTGCCCCCTGCGCGAAAGAATCTCCCTCCATAAGGCTCAGCGTAGCATTAACAACGGCGGTACCGATATGGAGCCTAACTTTTTGGTGATCTTTCAGGCCCTGGGCAACGCGGGAGGGAACATGCAATCTAACATTGAGAAGCCGGGATATCTCCTGAGTGCCGGGCTCTCCAATGAGCATACCCCTATTAACGTCACTTTCGGAGATCTTGTGGAGGTTTATACCGGCCCTCTGGCCCGCGGTTATCCCCTCCACTTTTTTGTGATGCACCTGAAGGGATCTGGTCCTTGTCTCTATTCCTGAAGGCAGAACAGCTACAGCATCATTTTCTGAGAGACGTCCGGACAGTACCGTCCCACTCACCACGGTTCCGAATCCGGGGGGAAGCCCTTTACCTGGTCTATCCAAAGGCGGAAGGGGGCATCCAGGCTCTTTCCCGACACTATAGTAGCGGTGTTTGTGATCTCCTCTCTCACCTCATCGAGACCCCTTCCGTCCACGGCGGAAAACGCCACGATTTTAGATCGTTCAAGAAAAGTGTCCCTTACCAATTCCTCAATTTCAAGCCGGGCAAGTTCAAGGGTCTCCTCGTCAACCAGGTCTGCCTTGCTGAGGACCACAAAACCCTTTTTTGTCCCGAAAAATGAAAGAATCTCCAGATGCTCTTTCGTCTGGGGCATCACGCCGTCGTCGGCAGCGATTACAAGCGCCGCCGCGTCCACCCAGCTAAGCCCCCGGATGGTGTTTTTTAGAAAATCGGCATGGCCCGGGACATCTACAAGGAAGATCGTCAGATCAGGGGAAGCGAGCATGGGGGCGATCCCGGACTCTATGGACAGCCCCCTTCTCTTTTCCTCATTTGGAGAAAAAGCCTGACAACTCCACAATAGGATCAGCGGCGCTTATCTTTGACCAGCAATGATCTGCAATTAATGAAACCAAGTAATCAAACCATAACTAGAGCGCATCAAGAAATGACGCTTTGCAGACAGGAGGAGAGCTATGCCTGGTATGTAAGGGCCTTTGACTCAACGGGAGAGGGGCAATGGTCTCTTGGAAACAGATTCACGGTGGATATCTCAGTTGCCTTGACCGGGATGGATGAAGCTGTAAAGGACAGGGTAAGGGAATATTTGAGGACAGACTCGGAGATATGCTAGGCTATAAGGGAAATACCCCAGGAATCCAGTGACCAGTCAAAAGGAGAGGTCGTCGCGGCGGCATCAGGAGAGAACCCTTCCTGTAAGACACTCAAGTGCTAATACCTTTCTGGGTTATCACCCTTAGGATAAATTAGTGCAGCATGAGGGCAAGGAAGGCGCCACGCCGCCACTCTTTCGTCTGTCCGGTTAGGCGCCTTACCCGTCAGTTTTCAGGGATTCTATGTTGTTAATAAACTCCCGTGGCTCAAATACTGGAAGTCTTGACTCTTTGAAATATGAAGGATTTCTTGTCACGATATATTCAGCACCGGCATTACATGCTGCCTCATGAAGAACAGCATCTTCCAAATCTTCAAATTTGGATGATAGAGCATTTTCGAGAACCACACGATTTACAGGAGCTATGACGAAAAGGGAGAGAAGCGATCGGATATGGCCTGATGCGGCCTGTCCGCCGACCGCCTTGGCGGCGAGATAATGAATGGTAGTGACAGTCGTGGCGCAGAGATATCCTATAATTTCACTTCGTTCAACCTTGGTTAACAAGAAAGATGCGTCATCGGAAAAAGGTTCCCTGTCCAGGAGAACATCGAGAATGACATTGGTGTCAAACAGGGCTTTCATTGATATTTGTCTTCCAAGTATCTCTTGTATTGTTTTTCATCAACAGTGCTTCCTTTAAGGACTCCTTTTAACCTTTTTACAGTTGGAGTCAGCGGATATTCCCTATTTACCTTTTCATTTTTTATAATTTGAAATAAATCTGATACGATGCGGGAAACTGATTTGCCTGTTTTTACAGAGTGTTGTTTTGCTGATTCAATCAAGTCATTATCCATACGCAGTGTCAGTTTTGTATTCATGGCTACCCCCTGGAATATTGACGTATTGGATAGACATATCTATACGTCATCGGTTGAGGAGTGTCAATCGGATTTGAATGTCTGGAAAAACTGTAAATGTAAAGGGCGTGCCTCCGACGGGCACAGATTCTGATCGAGGCATACGAATTCAAGTCCCTGGGGCGTATCTTCGGCCCAGACCAGACTTTCCCCAGTGCATTAAGAATATCCTTAGTGCATATTTCCGCATCGGCGGAAAGAACTCCCTCCCTGATCCGACGTGCAATAGCGGATACACATTCCACGCTAACAGCCCAACTAACATCGTAGTCGGCAGGCAGGGCCTTTCAAGAAAGGAGAGGTTCCTGTTCGGCAGCATCTCAAGTAAGATAGTTAGCCACGCGGACAACTGCACGGTCTGGGTGGTCTCCTGAATCCTGACCTGCTGCGGAAAGTTAGACCCTCCCCCTTTACCCGACTGGCGGCCAATCCTACTTCGCAGGCAAGGTCAAGGCAAACGCTATTCCCATCCCTACCCAGGCTGATAAATCTTGTATAGTCTCGGTCCCTTCGGACGAGACCATCACCCATCCCTTCATTGGCCGGCCTGTTATATCGAATTGCCTTGCATGGTTAAGTGTCAATGCCTCTTTGTATTTCTCCGGCCCCACTCTCACGATGAGATCATCATTCAAAATGCCGCAGGCCATGTTGCCGCGCAGCAAAATGCCCACGCCACCAAACATCTTCTTTTCACTGAACCCCGGTTTGTCCTTAAGGAGAGTCCTCACTCTTTCTGCAAGTCCGTTGTCATATCCCATTCATATTGCTCCTCAACACAGTCTAAGTCCAACTTCTGAGGCATGATAACATGCCTTCGGCTGATTAAGGCTCACAGCTTCTTCATTTCCCTTTTCTCAAATCACAAAACCATCCACAAAAATCTTTAGGCGTCAGCAGATGAAATGTGCAGTACTGCCTGGCCAATGGCCTGTGCTCCCCATCCAGATTGAAAGGATTCAAATCCCTTAGCCTTCTGTTAAGTCTTTCAAAATGTACCCTTGCATGTTCCTCCTCAGCGGGAGTCGCTTCGTCGTCTTCTTCATCGGACTTTATTTCCACGACCTTTATGATCATCTCTATGCCATAGTCCTCAAGTTCCCTCAGCCTTTCCAGATGATCCTTTTCGCCAGTGGCCTCCAGCCTTGAGATGTAATAAAGGGTGATCGGCCGCAGAGAACATTCATCACAAGCCCTAGAGTAACCTTCCCGGGGCTTGCCTTCATGCCGCACGGCAGGGCTTGATCTATCAACTCCACCAATCCCATGCGCTCTGCGTAGGCTCTAACTATCGGCAGATGGGCCAGGATGAAACTATCAATGGCCCGCCCCATCTCTACT
>JBGSUA010000231.1:0-2527 GCA_041753575.1 Desulfatiglandaceae bacterium | reverse complement strand
TAGATTTTCTGAAATATTCGTTATTTTGTAACACGTTAGCTCTTTGAAAAACTACGCGGCCATTTTGAGGGGTTCCTCATCGAGGGAGTCCTTGGCGATAGTTGCTTTTGCCCTGGCAAGAACTGCCTCGACGGGGTTTTTCCCCTGTAGTTCTTGTGAGCGGAATAGTGTCATTAGAATTGCCTGAGTCTTGGCGCCTTGATCGGATCGATTCTGCTGGGAGACCTTCCTTGTCAGGACTGGTTTTCTCATCTGTTGTTCCGCGTGGTTGTTATAGGGGCTGACGTTTTCATGGTCAAGGAAAGTGAAGAGCTCGTTTTTGTGACGTTTCAGCCTTTTGACGAGCCTTTTGGCGTCCTTGTCCTGATAGGTGGAATCAATGATTTTCCCCAGTCGATAAGCAAGCCTGTCTTTTAGGCGATCGAAGCGCCGGGGCGCCAATTGTGCCTTTTTGGTGGAAAGCCGGACTGCATCTCTGAGCAAACGAGCCAGGGTCTTGCGGAATGCCTTCCAGTCGGAGGAATGGTTGAGTTTATCCACCTTGGCCAGTTCTGTGAAGAGATGATAGAAACACCTCTGTTTTGCCAGGGCGCTGATTTTGTTATAGGCGCCCCAGAAGTCACAGATGAGGATTCCTCTAAAAACGGTGCCCAAGACATCTTTGATGACAGGGGAGCCCCGGCTCCTGGTGATCAGGTAGTAGCAGAGGGATTTTGTGGTGAAGCACCACAGCCAATGGGTGACGCCGTTTAGGCGCCATCCGGTCTCATCGGCATTCAAGACCCCGCTTTGGGAGATCATGTCTCCGATGTGTATATAGTGGGACTCAAGGAGGGATGCCAGGTTCTTCCAGGCCTGGGTCAACCCCCCTGCGCTGATTTTGAAGCGGCAGACAACCGAAAGGAGCTTGACGATATTGTTAACACTGACCCCGACCAGGTAGTGGAGCCACGCTGTGAAGACCACCAGACGCAAGCCGATCACGCTATTGGGCAAGGCCTCCGTTACGGCAGGGAAAACGACCTTTTTGCACGTTGAGCACCAATAGCCATGGACCGTGTGCTCGGTGACATCAGGGGCTTCGATCGGAGGGATGTCTTCGATATAGCGCTTGTATGCTTTTATGGGATTATTGACAGGCCCATGGCACTCAGGGCAGCATCTGAGGGTATGCTCTTTGAAATGATCCACGGTTTCAGGCCGAAGGCGAGCTGAACCGGGATGACCTTTCTTTCTGCCAGGGGACTTTTTGCTTTTTACCCGTGGAGGAGGCTTCAAATAAGGGGCTATCATGCCCGAAGGGGTCGTGGGACTGACTTCGCCAACGAGTTGGTCATACTTTTCCGCCTTCTCGGAAAGGGCCAGGATGACCTTGACGGCCTTGTCTTGGGGCAGTGCCAAAATGGCGATGGCCTCATCCCTGGTCATCCAGAAGATGCCTCCTGAAATGACGGTCAAGGGGATAGAGATAGAGCGCTTTTGGCTGACCGTGATAACGATAACGGTTCCCCCTTTTGGCACTGCCTTTGGTTTGGCCCACAAAGACCCAGTTAGCCGCCCGGTAGCAGGTACCGGAAAAACGGCTGATGTCAACAAAGGTCTCTGCCAGGTAAATGGGGTGGCCATAAATCTTCTGCCAATCCGAGCTCAGATGCTTGAGGCTCAGGGCCAGGACCTTGGAAGCCAGGTGCTTGACCCTCACCCAGTCCGGGATCAAGAACCGGGTGTTGTTGGCGATCAGATGAAGGTTTTTGCCTTTGCCCTCTTCGTCCCATCCGATGAATTGGTCACGGGCCTTGACCTTCCAGGCGGCACTTGCCCAGGAAAGACAGGCCACCACCTGTCCATTGATGCGAACCAGGTGCCTGAGATGCTCGCCCACCAGTTTGGGGAGCCCCAGGTAATGGTAATGGTGGACCAAATAGTCCCATAGGTAACCGTCTTGACCGTTGACGACTTCCAGGGAGCAGTGGCCGAGTTCGCCGACTGCTCCACCCATGGGGGTACTGAGGAAAAGCGGGACCTGGTCAAAGGATTTCTTCTTGAGGTTGTTTTTGGGCCTCAACCGTGGGGGAAGATCAATGAGCCCCCGCTCTTCCAGACGCAACAGGAGGTCCCGCGCCGCATACTCTTTGTATTGTCCGTTGGGTTGAACCCATTGCCAGGCATCGCACAAAGCCTTTGAAATGAAGCTTCGGCCCCGGTTGTAATGTCTGGAAATAAGAGACCGAATCAATTGGATATCCTGCACATCCAATTGCCGGGCGCGATATCGAAAAACAACCTCTTCCATGTAGACCCCCACTGTGGGGACCTACATAGCAAAAATCAGATTCTGACGCCAGCTTTTTCTTTAGCAAGGCAGCCTTTTTCTTTCAAAGGGCTAAAGTGTTACGAGCATTTGAATTTCGATATTGTTTCGGATTTGGGATTTCGATATTCGGATTTTCAATTTTCACACGCTTGTGAATTGCCAAAATCAAGGACAGAACTTATGAGACAGCACACTGGGAGCAAGGGGGTGTGA
>JBGSUA010000230.1:0-3871 GCA_041753575.1 Desulfatiglandaceae bacterium | reverse complement strand
GGCGGATCTTTTGGCCGCCTTCTGTATGTCAAGGAGGTCGCTGTGGAGACGGCTGCCCGGATCAATCCCTGACAGGGCAAGCTCTGCCCTTCCAAGGATTACCCCCAGCATGTTGTTGAAGTCGTGCGCCACGCCTCCCGCTAGTCTTCCGACCGATTCCATCTTCTGGGCCTGCTGAAGCTGAGCCTCAAGCCTTTCTCTTTCCTCCTCGGCCTCTTTCAAGGCGGTAATGTCTCGAGTGACGGAGAGTATATGAGGAACATTTTTTAGGAATATAACCCATGAAGAAATCAGCCCCATTCCCACTGTGCCGTCTTTCTTGCGGAAAAAGGCCTCCAGGTTTTCGCATAAGCCTTTTCTGTTGAGTTCGTTTATCATTTTTTCGTAATCCAAGTGGTTGGACCAGATCTCAAGCTCAAAGGACGTCTTGCCTAAGACATTTTCCCGCCTGTAACCGGTGAGCTTTCAAAAACCCTCGTTCATGTCCACCCGCATCGCATCCTGCAGTCGGGCAAGGATTATGGCATCGGGACTGGAATAAAAGGTTAGCTTGAAACGCTCCTCGCTCTCCTTTAAGGCCTTCTCAGACTTCTTCTGCTCTGTTATGTCGCGGATGCATTCAATGGCGCCTATGACTTTGCCTTCTCTTTCATATAGCGGGCAGGCAATGTTTAGATAACAGTTGCCACCGTAAAGGTGGGTATAAGGAGGAGTCTCCGAGATCAGGGTGTCGCCATACCGTCTCACATATTCATACTTGGATAAAATACCGGGATCGGAATTATTGACAAGCTCTATAAGAACCGGCTTTTCACGTTGTAGAAGGCAAGAGAGTATCGAGGTCCCCTTTACCCATCATATCTTCAGCTTTGACCTTGGTCAGGAGCTCCATGGCCCTGTTCCAGACGATGACCTTGCCCTGCCGGTCTATGACAAAAGTCGCGTCAGGGAGAAAGTCAATGATCTGCTGAATTAGGATGCGAGCTTGGGCATCTCCTCCTTCTTCCATAACCCTTTCCCCTACTCGGAAAAGTTCAACTATTTTCGATCTATTTCCGCCTTTGACTTTAACGTCTTCTTCCATAGAACCATTTCTCCAAAGAACCGCAGGGACCTGACCCAGATCCGCGCTTATCTTGAATCCAGCGGCGTGTCAAGGGACAAAACCCTGCAAAAGCGATCCGCGAATTGTCTTGTTATGGCCCCAAGGACTCAAAAAAGCCATTGCATTGTTCAAAATCTCAACAGACCGCTAACAATTCAGCCTCAACCCACTTTACGGTCGAGTTCCTGTCTCACCGCCATACCGATCTTCTCCAGGGTAAACGGCTTTTGAACATACGCCCCAGCTCCGAATCTCAGGATCTCCCTCACTCGCTCCGATTCAGAATACCCGCTCGCTACGATAGCCCTTTGACCGGGCTTCTCCGAAATCAGGCACCGATAGGTCTCCAGACCGTCAATGCCTCCCGGCATAATCATATCCAGCACCACAAGATCCACTTCATGCGTCTTAATAAACTCCACGGCCTCTTCTCCGCTCTGCACCGCGGAGACGCTATAACCGATTTTGCTGAGCATCTTTACCGCTATTTCTCTCTGTTCCGGGATATCGTCCACAATCAAAATACGTTCGTTTCCCAGAAAATCCTCCAAGACGGCCCTGCTCTTCACTTCAGCCGCCTCACGAGTAGCCGGAAGGAATATGGTAAAGGCAGTGCCTTCCCCCTCCTTGCTCTCAATGTCTATGTATCCCTTGTGATCCTTAATGGTTGTCCAGATAACTGTCATTCCCAGTCCGGTACCGCTCTTGCGCATTTGCTTCTTAGTATAGAATGGTTCAAAAATCTTGTTTAAATCCTGAGTAGATATACCGATACCTTCATCAATAACTTTAAGTGTGATGTATTCTCCCTCGGGAATCAGTTCGTAGGCTTTGAGATGAGTGTCCAGATAACGGTTTTCGCTGATGATTCGTATGCACCCTCCTGAAGGCATGGCTTCCGCCGCGTTCATTACCAGGTTCATAATCGCCTTGGAAAGATGAACGGGGGATCCCTTCACATCCATAAGATCCCCGGCAAGCCGCGTCTCCACCTTTACCTTGGGATATGCGCTGTCAATATTGGAAAACTCCGGAGAGGCGAGGAAGTCAGATATCAACTTATTGGCATTAAAAACATCGCTTATCGAAACACCACGGCGCGAAAGAGTAAGCAGGTCCCTCACTACCGCGGCAGCCTTTTCTCCTGATTGCCTTATCTTGGCGATCTTGCTCCGCAAGGGGCTATCCGGCTCCAGATCCATCAAAATAAGATCAGGATAACTTACCAGCCCGCTCAGGATATTATTCAAGTCATGAGCCACCCCTGCGGCGAGGCTGCCAACGGCCTCCATTCTCTGAGCACGCTGGAGCCTGTCTTCCATTTCCTTTTGGTCGCTGATATCTCTAGCGATCCCCTGAGTGCCCACAAATACCTTAGAGCTGGAGCTTTCGTCCTTGTAGATGCCCTCTGCCGAGACTCTGAAGTACCTGAACCCGCCTACTGCGGAGGCGTCTTTCCGGGAGAGCATCAGTCGGAGCTCAAGGTCAACCGTCGCTCTGTCGCCGGTACGTCTTTCGTTGATTTTGAATCTTGATTTTTCTCGATCTTCCGGCGCGACCAGATCGAGTATTGGACGGCCAAGGAATTCCTCGGGACGCCTTCCGTATCTTGTCACTGCGTGGCTGATAAAGATGATTCGGCCCTGCTGATCGAGTCTGAAGACAATGTCCGGTATCCTCATGATTATAGAATTAAGGCTTTTCTCGCTGCTCTTTAACAGGACGAGGGCATCGTCGGTCTTCTTTTCGGCGCGAAGCAGTTCCTTGCGGTTCTTAAAGACAGTCAGGACAGACTGATTTACCAGGACGACAAGGCTTGGATACAAGGGCGAAAAGACCATCCCGCTTGCATGAAAAACAATCCTGGATCCTGCCCATACAGCAATAACGGCTGCGGCTCCCGCCAGGACACTCCATATAACCGTAGTCCTTTCCACAAGAAAACAGATAAAGAGAGCAAGGAGCAAACCGGCTGCTATTTCCCAAACGACAAAGTCCCGGTTTCGCACTGCGAATCCACCGGTCAGGAGGGTCTCGAGGAAATCGGCGTGGATCTCAGCCGAGCTGAAAACAGCGCGACGGGGGGTACTGAAGACCTGTTCCAGGCCTGCGGCTGAGCAGCCGACTATCACTGACCTTTCCTTAAGGACATCCTCCGGCATCCTATCTTCAAGCAGATCCAAAGCGGATATCCTGGGAATCTCTTCCTCTCCGAAGGAGAAATTGACAAAGACATTGCCGTGATCGTCGAGGGGAATCACTATATCACCGATCAACAGCATCGGAGTTCCTGACCTTCCGATCATGTAATACAGTTGGGTGATCTCATTCGCCTTCATGAGTGTGGCCAATGCCAGGGAAGGGTAAAGATGATCTTCGTAGCGGATTAGAACCGGCATTCTCCTGAGAATCCCGTCAGAGTCAGGCGCAGCGTTGAGAAAACCCGATGCTGATGCTGCTTCCGAAAAAAGCTCCAGGTTACATACGACGTCCTTCGCCTTGAAAAACCCTTCCTCGCTCAGAGGAAAACCAGGACCCCTAAGCCGTATCAGCGAAAGAGGACTCATCCGGCATGGACGTCTCTCTTGCCGCGCCTCCTTGAATAGGAACTCAAATCCAAGGACGTATTCGCCTGATTTAAGGCTCTCAGCCAGAAAGACATCATGGTCAAAAGGCGCCTTAAGATCTTCCCCTTTGCCGATGCGATCGTCTGATTCAGCTCCGGTCTTCTCCTGCCGATTGGTCGGGGAGGTCCTGTCAGGCTCA
>JBGSUA010000229.1:0-19313 GCA_041753575.1 Desulfatiglandaceae bacterium | reverse complement strand
ATTGCAGGCACCGGATTCAAATTAAGCATTGATCCTGCCTCCCAATCCCTTGAGATATCACATTCCGACATCGCAAGAAGCGTAAAGAAACTTAGTGGCCTGTTAAATGAAGTATCAAAACTGAAGCTTTCAGATATCCATGCTGAAAAACTGACGGAACTGGAAACCCTCTTTTCCGAACTGGACGACTTCTATCAGAGCCATTTGCGACTCCTAAGTCAGCATGGAACCGCTCCTTCCATGCCCGCGAAGCAGGTAAAATGGTTCAAGAAAGTCAATATCCTTAGAGATCAGACAAAGGCATTTTTGCTTCGAACAATTTTCCTCCCTGACCATGCCTTTGACGATCTTAAAGCTCTCTATGAAAGGGCTCCTTCTCTTTTGAAATTTATATTCCCTGAGATTGCAGCGCTTGACGCTTCCGAAGGAGCTGACTCAGGGAAAAGAATTGCCAGCCCGCTGAAATATATTCTTGAAAGCCTCAGGAAGCTTCAGGCCTTGATTCAGCGCAAGAGAGACAGCTTCCAGGACATACAGCTCTTACACCGCATAGCTCACAAGGAGTTTGGCCCGATGGCAACCGGAATTGTCGGTGTAAGCGAAGAGCAACTCTCAGAGGTGGAGCTTATTGTACAGAGGCTGAAGAGCGACGGCATTCTCTTTGACGCGTTGATAAAGTCACTTATTTTCAGGGAGATAGGAAAACTGCCATCGTTACGCAGGTCTTATTCAAAGCAGCTCAGCCTTGCTGATATGGGCCAGGCCACTGCCTTTCTGATCCAAAGGGAGTCCATCGCCGAGAGATACCTTACAAAGGGCGCGGCAAAGGAAAAGATGCTCTTCATGATAAGGCATCACGGTCTTCTTATGCATATAGTGAGGGGAGAGTATTCATTTCCCGCTGTTGCGGAGATGTTGGCCAAAGGGAACAGAGATCTCCTGGATGCATTGTTTCTGCAGACATTCGTGATTCTCTCCTCAGTCAGAGAAGAGCTCTTTCTTGAAGACATGGCAGGGATGCTCTTCTATATGAGGAGCATCTGCCGCAGGATATTGGAAGGAGAGACAACCCTCGAAAACGAGATGGCAAGGGTTTACAGAAAGCGCGGGAGGCTCTTTTATGCGCTCGAAGCGCATCGCGAAACCGGCCTGTCTGAAGGCATCTCAACGCTTGAAAAAATGCCGCCGGAGAAGATGCCATCCATAGACGGAGCGCTTGAACTAAAGTCCGGTAGAATGGTCTTTGCGCTTGAACGGCTTCTGAGGCTGCATGGCATAAGGTATGTGAAATTTGCGGATCTTGCCGACAGCTTGCTTAACGTATCCACAAGATCCATATACATGAAACGGGCCTTCGCCAACATTGGGATCTCCACCTTCGAAAGGGAGATGTACGATGTTAGAAGCATCTATCAAAGTATGCAGGGTCTGCAGGAACCTGTAAGGCATTTCATCCTTGACGAGCTTACTGAGGATAGCGTCCGTGTCATAGGCTTTGAGAGGGTATCGCGTTATCTGACATTCGATAACAGGATTAAGCTCCTGCTCCTGGCGCTTATGGGGGCGAGGCACGAAGCCGGCGGCAATAAGCCGATCTATATCAACTTTTCGGGACTGGGAGCGCAAATAGAAATGAGATTTGAAGCGGTTAACCATGTCCTCAATAATGCCAGTTCGAATGATTTATGGAGAAACAAGTCAAGGGTGAGAAGGGCTTTCTCAACATCGAGCGGCATCAAGTTCCGATACAACCCCCCGCAGAAGGTCCTTGCTGTAAATTTCCAGGACCATCTTGCCATTCCCGGGAGGATTGATCGCATCAGATCCATTGAGGATGTTGAAAAACTAAAGAGCTACCTGCATTCAAGCCTTATGGCCCTGAGGAAATATCAGTTTAATACGGACGATTATGAACTGGAGCTCGAGAGGGCCTATGAAAAGAGACTTGCGGAGATCATTGACATAATGATTGAGAGATCCCGCAAAGAGGTGAATTCAATAATAGACCTCAAGGAACTTCATTCCATATATGTCGCAACGCTCGACAAGTCGTGGGAGCTTGGCCTTTCAGAGGATCAAATCCATCGCCTCAATGACATCTATCAGCTTAGAAGGGATGCAATAAAGACACTGAAGCTATATGAGGTAGGCAATACCCTTGCTCACATATCTAATGTAGAGGAGCTCAATGAATACTGGGATAGAATCGCCGGGTATCTGAAAATCAACAGCCCTTACTGCGGGAAGGAATTTAATGTCATGATTGCCAGAAGATTTGATGAGGCAAGAGCTGGACTGGAAAACTTATAATCATGCTAATGAATCATGAATTATCGCTTAATCCGCAACCGTAAGGATGTCTGATGGTTCATGTCCCACCGGCTCAGAAGGTAACGACAGTATGCCAGTGTAAGCCATTGCGTCCGCCCCAGACAGACACTCCAGCGAGGGCTTCTTTTCTTTCCATTCTATACCTTGATATGCAGGAATCTACTCTATTTTTTCTCTTGGCACAATGAGTGGAAGGGTATATGCTATTATTAACAGGTTAGAAGGGCAGTCTTCGGCCCCCTGACAAACATTTTTTCAGCATGTCTATTCGAGGAAGTAGTTGTTTTCATTAACGGTGAACCCATAGCAGAAAGGAGGTTCCATGAAGGTCACACGTCGAAGTTTTTTCAAGATCACCGGCGCCTCTGTGGCAGGAGCGGCCGTAACGGGTCTGGGTCTGGATCTCAAACCGATCATCTCCCACGCCCAGACTCTGAAGCTCCGACATGCAAAGGAGACGACTACCATCTGCTGTTACTGCGGAGTCGGTTGCGGTCTGATCGTTCACACCAACCAGGCAGGTGGCGGGCAGGTAATTAACACAGAGGGTGATCCTGATCACCCGATCAATGAAGGTGCCCTGTGCGCCAAGGGAGCCGCCCTCAGCCAGCTTGTCAACAACGAAAATAGAATATTGGCTCCTCTTTACAGAGCACCCAACAGCACCGAGTGGCAGCATGTGTCCTGGGACTGGGCCCTGTCAAACATCGCGAAACGCATCAAGAAAAGCCGTGACGCAAGCTTCACGGCAAAGAACGCGAAGGGTGAGACTGTAAACCGCACGAACGGGATAGCTCACGTGGGCAGCGCGGCGCTTGATAATGAGGAGTGCTGGCTTATCCAGGCGATGATGCGTTCCCTCGGGCTGGTTTACATAGAACACCAGGCCCGTATCTGACACAGCGCGACTGTAGCGGCTCTGGCAGAGTCGTTCGGGCGAGGCGCAATGACCAACCACTGGATAGATCTCAGAAACAGCGACTGCATACTCATCATGGGCTCCAATGCAGCCGAGAATCATCCTATCTCTTTTAAGTGGATAACAGATGCTATGAAACGCGGGGCCAAGGTTATAAGCGTTGACCCCAGATTCACCCGCACATCCAGCAAGGCGGATTTTTATGCAGCCCTGAGGTCTGGAACCGATATAGCCTTCCTGGGTGGGATGATCAAATACATTATAGAGAATGAAAAGTTCTTCAAGGACTACCTGGTGGATTACACCGATGCGTCCTTTCTGGTGTCCGAAGGTTTCGAGTGTAAAGACGGCCTCTTTTCGGGCTATGATAAAGAATCCAAGAAGTATAACAAGGCAACCTGGGCCTTCGTAAAGGACGAAAAGGGCAACCCCAAAAAGGACCCCACCCTCCAGGATCCGCGCTGCGTGTTTCAGTTACTGAAGACGCACTACTCCCGCTACAACCTGGATACGGTCTCCGCCACAACAGGGACCCCCAAAGAGGATCTGCTCAAGGTCTATGAGATGTATTCTGCCACAGGGGAAAAGGGCAAGGCAGGCACCATCATGTACGCCATGGGCTGGACCCAGCACACGGTTGGGGTGCAAAACATCAGAGCCATGTCCATAATCCAGCTTCTCCTTGGTAATATGGGAGTCGCCGGAGGAGGCGTCAACGCCCTGAGGGGAGAATCCAATGTCCAGGGATCAACGGATCAGGGCATTCTGTTCCATATCCTGCCCGGTTATCTCTCCACACCCAGCCCCGCATGGCCGACACTTGCGGATTACCTCAAGCGAAGGCCGAAGAGTGCTGACCCCTTGAGCGCCAACTGGTGGCAAAATGAGCCAAAATATATGGTCAGCCTCCTGAAGAGCTTCTTCGGGGATGCGGCAACTCCTGAAAACTCATTCGGTTATGACTGGCTGCCCAAGGTGGATACCGGCAAGCCATATACCTGGCTGGACATCTTCGATGAAATGCACAAGGGCAATTTCACCGGATTCATTTCATGGGGGCAGAATCCAGCAGCCTCAGGGGCAAATTCCAAAAAGACGAGGGCGGCACTTGCCAAGCTCGACTGGCTTGTAAATGTAAACATCTTCCACGGCGAGACGAGTTCATTCTGGAAAGGGCCCGACGTGGATCCGGGGAAGGTAAAAACCGAGGTATTCTTCCTGCCGTGTGCGGTGTCCGTTGAAAAGGAAGGCTCCATAACCAACAGCGGCCGGTGGATGCAGTGGCGCTATAAGGCAGTGGAACCCCGCGGGGAGGCATGGCCTGACGGCGAAATCATCGTGGAGTTGATGAACAGGCTTAAGGAGCTCTACAAGCAGGATAAGAAGGCCATATTCCCTGAGCCCATCCTCAACGTCAAGTGGGATTATGCGACAGAAGGAAAGTTTGACGCCCACAAGCTGGCAAAGGAGATAAACGGGTATTTCCTCAAGGACGTTACCATTCAGGATAAGACCTATAAAAAGGGAGAACTCGTGCCAGGTTTCGCGCTCCTGCAGGCAGACGGATCCACCAGCAGCGGCAACTGGCTATATTGCAACTCATATACAGACAAGGGAAACATGGCGGCCAGGCGGACCCGCGAAAAGGAGGGGATTGGTCTTCACCCCCAGTGGGCCTGGTGTTGGCCGGTTAATCGAAGAATCATTTACAACCGGGCTTCGGTGGACAAATTCGGGAATCCCTGGAACAAGGAGCGTGCCGTCATCCGATGGGATGCCGCGGCGGGCGAAGGCAAGGGCGCCTGGGTCGGAGATGTTCCGGACGGCCCATGGCCTCCAATGCTGAAAGCGGACGGGGCACCTAATCCCGCAACAAAGTACCCATTCATCATGAAGCCTGAGGGGTTTGCATCCATGTTTGGAGGTGGACTAGCGGATGGGCCTTTCCCAGAGCATTACGAACCTATCGAATGCCCTGTCGAAAAAAACTTGTTCTCTGCGCAGCTCACAAATCCAACGGCACCCACATACGCAACAAGCGATGACATTTACAAGTCATGTGACCCGCGATATCCCTTTGTGGGAACCACATACCGCGTCTGCGAACACTGGCAGACAGGCCTTATGACAAGGTGGCAGCCGTGGTTGCTGGAGGCTCAGCCTCAGCTTTTCGTGGAAATGAGCCATGAGCTGGCTAAATTAAGGGGAATCAACAACGGTGACAGGGTCCTTGTAGAATCTGCCAGGGGAAAGCTTGAGGCTGTAGCCATAGTCACAATCCGTTTCCGGCCCTTCACCGTCCAGGGAAGTGTAATCCACGAAGTGGGGATACCTTGGCATTATGGCTGGGTATATCCCAAGGATGGAGGCGATTCCGCCAATCTGTTGACCCCTTCCACAGGAGATCCCAATACGCGGATTCCTGAAAGCAAGGCCTTCATGGTAAACGTAAAGAAGATCTAAAGGAGGTGATCTGATGAGTGGAAAGGCGTTTTTTATAGACACTACGCTGTGTACGGCGTGCCGGGGCTGTCAGATTGCCTGCAAGCAGTGGAACCAGCTTCCAGCCACAAAGACCACTAATAAGGGAAGCCACCAGAACCCCATGGATCTGAGCTTTAACACCTATAAGGTGGTAAGGTTTCAGGAGCACATGGGGCCGGATAATAAGCCGGTCTGGTACTTCTTCCCTGATCAGTGCAGGCATTGTGTAGAGCCCCCATGTAAGGAAGCATCTGAAGACGATGCCCCCGATGGGATATATTTGGACAGTTCAACCGGAGCAGTCATTTACACCGATAAGCTGCGAAAGGCAGATACCAAGAAAATCATTGAATCCTGCCCATTTAATATTCCGCGTGCCGACGAGAAAAGCGGCCGTCTCTCCAAATGCACCATGTGCGTGGAAAGGGTACACAATGGTCTGCTTCCGGCTTGTGTCAAGACCTGCCCGACAGGCGCCATGCAGTTCGGCGACAGGGATAAAATGGTGACTGCCGCAAATGCGCGACTGGCCCAGGTAAAGACCAGATATCCTCGCGCCCAGGTCACCGGGATTGATGATCTCAGGGTTTTCTATCTACTTGCCGATGAACCCAAGAATTATCACCTTTACGCAAGCGTTGATGTTGCCCCGGCCAGAATGGACAGAAAAATGGCCATGAAGAGGATCGCAAGGTCTCTTGGCGACCTATCCCGGGAATGGAATATTATCCATAAACTGGCCGGTTAGGCTTAATTCTAACACATTCAGCCAAGAAGGGGCCTTCACGTTTGAAGACCCCTTCTTTTTCGCTCCTCCTGTATGTAAGTGGAGCTTTGGAGGGCATTTAGTGAGAAAAACATATTATTTCAAGGCGTTTTTGTTATTTTTTGCCATCGCATTTTCTTTCCTATCTATAAGGGACGGTTCAGCAGCCCCCAAAGAGGGTGAAAGACTCCCCTCTTTTTCATTGGTTGTGCCTGCCAATGATAGCTATAAGCAATACCTTGGAATTAGAGAAGACTTGCCTTTTCTCCCTACCCGGGTTGACGGCAGGATGTTGATTATAGAGATTTTTAGTATGTACTGCCCATGGTGTCAGAAGGAGGCCCCTGAGGTAAACAAACTGCACGCGCTTATTGAAGGGAATCCTAAGCTCAAAGGGTCCGTCAAGATAATCGGCATAGGCGCGGGAAACTCTAAATATGAAGTTGAGGTCTTTAAAGACAACTACAAGGTCCCCTTCCCTCTTTTCCCTGATGAGGATCTGAAGATTCATAAGGCCCTAGGGGAACCTATGACGCCTTACTTTTTTGCAGTTAAGCTCACCGATGCCGGTGACAAGATAAGTTATTCTAAACTCGGGAGCTTTGGCAAAGCTGAGGATTTCCTGGCCTTAATTGTCAAGCTTGCGGAACTGGAATAGGTGAAATTGAAAATGATTCTAATAAAGGGCTACCTGCGTCTTACCTTTTTTTCCCTGGCAGCGGTTTTCTTTGCGACCACAGCCCTTGCAGGCTCAGGGGCGTTCAGTGACAAAATGTTCAAACCGGTTCCAATGAAACCCGTGGACAGCATACTCAAGGTCAAGGTCGGCGACAGGGCCCCGGACTTCACACTTCCTTCTGTTAGAAGTGGAATGGTCTCACTGAGTCAATACCTGGGAAAGAAAAACATCGTTCTTTCATTTGTGCCCGCTGCCTGGACCCCCGTATGCTCCGACCAGTGGCCAGGCTATAATCTGGCCCGCAGCATTTTTGAGCGCTATGACACTGTGCTGCTTGGCATTTCCGTGGATAACATTCCCACTCTATATTCATGGACAAGCGAAATGGGAGATCTCTGGTTCCCGGTTCTGTCTGATTTCTGGCCCCATGGCAATGTGGCATCAAGCTACGGAATCCTTCGCAGCAATGGGGTGTCTGAAAGAGCACTCTTTGTAATAGATAAAGAAGGCTTTATAAGGGCTATTGATGTGCACGATATAAACAGGAGGCCTCCTCTTGAGGCACTCGTAAAGGAACTTACAAAACTTAACGAAGGCAAGGCCAAAACACAATGAAACAGGACGCCCTCAACCATATAGACCGGCTTGTAAACCTCAGGCCCTCCTGCGCGGAGGCCCTTAAGGCCTACAAGGATCTCCTTTTGATGATTGGTGACGAGGAGCCTGCCTTGCCTCCGGCCGGAATGGACCAAAACCTTAAGACCGTCAAGAGAAATGCGGGATTCCCCCTTTTCTCCAGGTCAGAACTACCTGTTGATTTCAAGCACGCCGCCCGACTGATGAAGCGATTCTTGCACCACAATGCTGATAAGAAGGGGCTCGAGAAATCGGGAATAACGGATTCGAAGAAGAATATTCCAGTTGACCAGTTCTTTTTGGAGAATCTCCTTAAGGCATTCCTCGCTGATGACACAAAGGTCCTTGCTCAGAGCGCCATGGATTTGGATCTTCAGGTTGAGGCCCTTCATTTCTTTGCCGGCCTTGCGGTCAGACCCTCCCTGAAGCTACTGAGGGAATTCATGAAGCTGCCCGAGGTTGAAGACAAGTGGATTCACTGCTACTGCCCTTTTTGCGGATCCAAGCCGACTATGACATTCCTTTCCAAATCAGGCAAAAGGCACCTTTATTGCGGAATTTGCGGACAGCAATGGGCATATCCAAGAATCAAATGCCCTTTTTGTGAGAACGATAACCAGGAGTCCCTCGGTTATTTCCAGGTGGAGGGGGATGAGGGTTACCGGGTGGATTTCTGTAAAAAATGCAATCGCTATATCAAGACTGTGGACAAGAGGGCGCTAGAGGAAACAGCACCCCTTGACATAGAAGACCTGGCCACACTGGAACTGGATCTCCTGGCATCCAAAGAGGGCTTGACAGGCCCCTGAGCGGATCAAGAACCAGCCTTACTATAGCTCAAAAAAATCCATTGACAATATCCCCTTTTCCCTTTAAGCATATCCCGCTTGAGTGAATAATCGCTATGTCACACCAAAGAGGAGGGAGTGCTGAATGAAGAAAGAGGAAAGGGATTTCTACGAGAGGTTGTCCGAGAAGGGAGTCTCAAGAAGAGACTTCATGAAGTACTGCGGATTCCTCACGGCGACAATGGGGTTATCGTCTTCTTTTGTGCCTAAGGTGGCAGAGGTATTTGCGGCCCCTAAAGAAAGGCCCCCGGTGATATGGCTCCATTTTGCCGAATGCACCGGTTGTTCAGAGGCTATTTTGAGATCCATGTATCCATGGATTGATGAACTTGTGCTGGAGATTCTGTCCATTGAGTACCATGAAACGATTATGGCCCCTTCAGGCCATCAGGCGGAAGACACACTCCAGGCTGCCCTAAAGAAATATAGCGGTAAATTCATCTGTGTTGTAGAGGGTGCAATCGCTACCAAGTATGACGGAGCCTACGGCAAGATAGGAGGCCGAACTTTTCTTGAGATCGCCAAGGATGTTTGCCCCAAGGCTGCCGCCGTTGTGTGCATCGGCGCGTGCTCCTCTTTCGGCGGAATACAGGCCGCCTCCCCCAACCCCGGCGGCTACAAAAGCGTCGGAGAAGCCCTCGGGATCAAGACGGTAAATATTGCAGGATGTCCTCCTAATCCTATCAACCTTGTGGGAACTATCGTAAACTATCTCCTTCTTGGGAAACTTCCGGATCTCGATGATCTTGGAAGACCTCTTTTTGCTTATGGAAAGACCATCCATGACCAGTGCCCCAGAAGGGCCCATTATGAAAACAATGAGTTCGTGACGGAGTTCGGTTCCGCGGAAGCCGCCAAAGGCTATTGCCTTTACAAGATGGGCTGCAAAGGGCCTGACACCTATAATAACTGCCCAATAGCCAAATTCAACGACGGTACGAGCTGGCCGGTCGAGGCCGGGCATCCCTGCATTGGCTGCAGCGAGCCCAATTTCTGGGACAAGATGACCCCCTTCTTTGCGGAAAGCAAATAGGATGGTCGTAAAAGTCCTTTAAGCATTTTAATTAGATACTCTAAAGAAGAGAGGAGATATTATGGGCAATAGAATTATCATAGATCCCATTACCAGGATAGAAGGCCACCTCCGAATCGAGGTGGAAGTAGCAGGCGGAAAGGTCGTAAACGCCTGGAGCTCCGCCCAGATGTTCCGCGGAATAGAGATCATCCTCAAGGGAAGGGATCCCCGTGACGCCCCCTTGTTCGTACAGCGCTCCTGCGGTGTATGTACTTACACTCATTATCTTTCATCGGTAAGGGCAGTGGAAAACGCGGTGGGTGTAAAAATTCCGGATAACGCAAGAATCATAAGGAATCTGCTCCATGGCGCCCAATTTCAGCACGATCACATAGTTCACTTCTACCACCTTCATGCCCTTGACTGGGTTGACGTGGTAAGCGCCCTGAGCGCTGATCCCAAGAAGACAACCGCCCTTGCAGATACGGTGAGCAATGCTCCCTGGGGCGGAGAGGTATATTTTAAGAACGTCCAGAATCGTCTCAAAACATTTGTTGACAGTGGCCAGCTCGGACTTTTCACTAACGGTTACTGGGGTCACCCGGCATACAAACTGCCGCCCGAGGCAAATCTCATGGCCGCGGCCCACTACGTCGAAGCATTGCGGCTTCAGGCAAAGGCCGCAAGGATGCACGCCATCTTTGGCGCAAAGAACCCCCACTTGCAATCGCTTGTGGTTGGCGGGGTAACATGCGCCGCGGATCTCACCCCGGATAGGATAGCCGAATTCCTCTATCTCTGGAAGGAGACACAGGATTTCGTAAAGAACGTCTATCTGCCCGATGTGCTCGCAGTGGCCTCCTTCTACAAGGATTGGGGCGCCATCGGAGGCACATCAAATTTCCTGGCCTGGGGCGATCTGCCTGAATCCGACAAGGAACCTGATAGTCTCTTCATGCCCAGGGGCGTCATTATGAAACGAGACCTCAATGGCGTAAGGATGGCGAATGAGAAGGAGGTCACCGAGGCAGTGGCCCGCTCCTGGTATGAGGGTGATGCCGCGAAACATCCTTATGAAGGAGAGACTAAGCCCAAACATGGTGATTATGACACCAACGGCAGGTACTCATGGATGAAGGCGCCCAGGTATGAAGGAGAGCCCTGTGAGGTGGGACCCTTGACCAGGGTACTTGTGGCTTATGCTTACGGAAAGAAGGAAATCAAGGAGATCGTTGACTCCGTGGTGGCTAAACTGGGCATTCCCGTAACCGCCCTATTTTCCACCCTGGGGCGCACTGCGGCCCGCTGCATTGAAACCGTGGCCATCGGCGACGCCATGGAGCGATGGGTGATGGAGCTTGTGGGCAACCTAAAGAACGGCAACACGAAAACCTATCAGCCCTGGACCATGCCCAATGGCGGCATGGGCATCGGTTTGAACGACGTGGCGAGGGGAAGCCTCGGTCACTGGGTCAAGATCAAGGACGGAAAGATCGAAAACTACCAGTACGTGGTTCCCTCCACCTGGAACCTTGGACCACGGTGTAAGAACGGAAAGCTCGGTCCCGTAGAGGAAGCTCTCATAGGAACGCCCGTTGCCGATCCGAAGCGACCCCTGGAGGTCCTGCGAACCGTCCACTCATTTGATCCATGTATTGCATGCGGGGTTCATATCATTGACCCCGATTCAAATCAGGTTTACAAGGTAAGGGTTTTATAGGCACATTTTCCCCTCATTCCCCCCTCTGATCCCCGGGATCTCACTGCGAGACCTGGGGATCATACTTGAGGTCAGCTTAATTGCATGCCTGATTTACCGGTTGTCACAGATTCCAAATCATGGCTGTACGGAGTGGCCAAGAAGCCTTACCGAATCCTCACCGCAATAGTTCTCATCACCCTTCTTTTCGCATTCAACCTTAAAGACCTCAGATTCCAAACCTCTATTTACGATCTTGCCATAAAAGATCTTCCCGAGGCCTTGCAATATGAGGACTTTAAGCAGGAATTCGGAACCGAAGAGATCATCCTTGTAGTCGCCAAGGCGCAGGATGTGTTTTCCAATGCGGCATTTTCCGAGATAAAGTACCTTTCAGATCAACTCCGGGAACTCAAAGGTGTAAGAAGAGTAGTAAGCCTTCCTGAGATAAAAAAGGCCATGGACATAACCGGAAGGTGGAGCCTTGAGGATTTCAAATCAATCATCGCACCCGTCGCGCTGCTTAAGAAAAATCTTGTTTCCGAAGACGGAAGGGCAGCCGCCATAACCCTGGTTCTTGAAGGGGGCAGCGGAAAGGCCGACATTGTAGAGGGAGTGGAGAGAATCCTGAAAGATCGCCGCAGCGGATTGTCCCTCTATCAGATTGGGATGCCGGTTGTCTCAAAGGCCCTTGCTGATCGCACCAGGGCCGATTTCCTGCTTCTCCCGCCTCTTGCCATCCTGATCATTGCCGTCGTGGTGTTTTTTCTTATAAGAGATCCCCGGGGGCTTTTTGCCGCATTGTCTTTAGTGCTGTTGGCGCTTGTCTGGACATTCGGTCTTATGGGGCTCACCGGAACCAGCCTATCCATGGTAACCATGATAGTGCCTGTATTTCTTGTCGCGGTCGGAACTGCCTATTGCCTGTATATAGTCATCGAGTACAGGCATGTGTCTGCCGAAGAAAATGACGCGGTCAGGGCTGCCTATAAATGCATAGCGCAGATAAGCTTCCCGACTTTTCTTGCGGTTTTTACCACAGTCATAGGGCTCGGTTCACTTCTTGTAAACAGGATCCCCGCGATAAGGGAATTCGCGGTATTCTCTTGTTTCGGTATCGTCTCCATGCTGATTCTTATATTAACTTATCTCCCCGCAATATTTACGATTATCCCGCCCAAGGGCATCGTGAAACGGAAAGATGGGATCCCACCGGAATCGTTCATTGATCGTATCTCTTCAAAGATCGCATCAGTCAATCTCAACAATCAGAAACTGCTGATAACCTGTGTAGCGGCGATATTTGTCGCAGGAGCCGCGGGGCTCCCAAGGTTGAAGGTGGAGACCAATCCTGTCGCCTTCTTTAAAAAAGATGATCCTATTTCAAAAAATTTTCATGATATATACAGAAACCTGGCAGGAAGCTTTCCTATCAACATCATGATTGACGGAAGGGAACCTGATTTCTTTGAAAACCCTGTGAACCTTAAGGTCCTGGAAAAGGTGCAGGAAGCCCTCGCAAGCATTAAGGGCGTTGACAAGACTGTTTCTTTTAACGACTACCTGAAACTCGTAAATTACTCCTCCAATCAATTCAAGGCCTCGGCCTACTCGCTCCCCGAAGAGCCGTTCGAGGTCCGGATGCTCATAAACAGCTTCAAGATGATGCTGGGAGAGGACCTCCTAAGAGGTTTTGTTAGTAGAGATTTTTCCAAGATCAACCTTCTCTTGAGGACACGCCTTTCAGGATCAGGCGATTTCCTGGAAGCGAGGGCTTCAATCGCTGAGGCAATGGTGCGGATACTCCCTCGCGGTGTCTCCAGCCAGATAACGGGTTTCGGAATAGTCATATCACAGAGCAGCAATCTTCTCACCACAGGTCAGGTCAAGAGCCTTTCCTTAACCCTCGCGCTGATATTCATAATCATGCTGGCGCTCTTCCTTTCATTCAAGGTCGGCGTTATCAGCATGATCCCGAATGTATTTCCAATAGTGGTGACTTTCGGATTCATGGGTTGGGCAGGCATTCCCCTTTCAACAGCCACAAGCTTGATTGCCGGCATTGCCATAGGACTGGCTGTTGACGACACCATCCATTATCTGGTTCGCTACAACAAGGAATTCAAAAAGGACCTCGATAAAAGGAGGGCGCTGAAGGATACCGTTTCTCACATGGGCAGGCCGATGATCTCGACTACCTTGACCTTGGTGTCCGGCTTTTCAGTACTATTGGCGTCCAGCTTCCAGCCCACCTCAACCTTTGGTCTCCTTATTGTAATAACAATGTGTTCGGCACTCCTGGCCGATCTTTTTCTGCTGCCCTCACTCATGCTTCACGTAGAGCTTGTCACGATCTGGGATCTGATCAGGGTCAAGCTTGGTAAGCCGCCCGATGAAGGGATATTAATCTTTCAGGGCCTTTCCAGATCCCAGGTTTATTATATCCTCATGGCAGGGGGACTAAGGCGATTCGCAGGAGGAGAGATCGTCTTCAATAAGGGTGAAAAGGGAGACTCCATGTATGCCGTTATCTCCGGCGGGCTTGTGGTAGTTGATATCCCGCAAGACAACAATACTTGCGAGACCAGGAAACATATCAGCACTATAGGGGTAGGGGACATTGTCGGAGAGATGGCGATGTTTCGCTCATCCGTCAGGTCGGCAACAGTCATCGCATCCAGCGATACCGAGCTTTTAGAGATAAACGAGAGGATGCTCAAGAGGCTTAACTGGCTTTATCCGCCAACCGCCCAGAAGTTTTTTGTCAACCTTATTAAAATCTTATGTAACAGACTGGAGATATTTACAAATCGTTGTCTTTCTCTTACCGTTACCGACAGCCTTACAGGCCTGGGCAACGTCCATTTGTTCGAAGATACCGTTCAGAGAGAATCCATGCGATCCTTGCGATATGGGGACCCTCTTTCTATCTTTGTGTTGCGTCTTGAAGGCATCCGGACAATTTCAGGTCAACAGGGACACCATATATCCGATATGGTAATGGCTGAGGCCTCTATCATCATTAAAAGAAATCTCAGGGAAACGGATTTTCTTTTCCGCCTTGACGAGTCAACCCTCGCAGGTATCCTGGTTCGTTGCGAAAAACAAGAGGCAACGGAAACTTGCAGAAGACTTACAGGACTTATTTCGGAACATGGATTTCAATACGCTGATGCCCCAATTTCCCTGTCAATCAGGAGCAACTCGGCTCCAGTTCGACCGGCCAGGGACCTAAGGCCCATAGAAATGATTGAAGCTATCCTGGCGTCCGCGCCTTGAGTTAACTCGGGAGCCGGCAGCCTGTGATTGCTAATAATATATCTGTTTGAAACTGTTTCGGAGGATGATTCTTTTGCCATGAAAGTTACAATCCTGGGAGTTGGAAATATACTTTTCACGGATGAAGGCGCCGGTATCAGAGTAGCGGAATACCTCTCAGAAAGATACATCTTTGACAGCAGTGTCACAGTGGTGGACGGAGGGACCCTTGGACTTAATCTCCTGGGCGTAATGAGTGATTCCGACCATCTCATAGTTATTGATGCGGTTAGAAAAGGAGGTGCCCCTGGATCCCTATACAGGCTATACGGAGATGCCATACCAAAAAGGGTCTTCCCAAAGAATTCCCTGCATCAGGTTGATCTGATAGAGGCCTTGACCCTTTGTCAGGTCCTTGATAAGGTGCCTGAGACGGTAGTCATTGGTGTGGAGCCGCTGGATATTGAAACCTTCGGCATTGAACTCACGCCTACTGTAGGGGCAAAGATAAATGTCCTCGCCCAAATGGTGCTTGATGAACTGCAAAAAATCGGGGCCCCGGCTCCTCTGAATAAAGGAGACTGAACATGTGCCTTGCTATTCCCGCAAGGATAATTGAGATAAAAGAGCGTATGGCAACCGTTGACATGGACGGCACCAGGAGACAGGCAAGCCTCCTGTTACTCGACGAGGCATTGGTTGGAGATTACGTAATCGTTCATGCCGGATTTGCCATACACAAGATTGATGAGGCGCAAGCCCTGGAATCCTTGAGTATTCTGAGGGACCTTGCTGCAACACTGAGCCCCGAGCCCTCCTGATCCCTTGTATTCACTTGACATATCTTCACTATATTCGATATAGTTTATGAGGATGGAAATATATTTAGAAAGGAGGTGAAACCGAAATGAACAAAAGGCTTTTTGGGCTCTTGACCGTACTTCTCGCAGGGGTTCTTTTTATCACAGTTGGCGCCCTTATCGCAGCGGATGTCCCCGACAAAATACTTGTTAACAGTGAGGGATATGCCGACGACAAGAAGGGGCCGGTTGATTTTACCCACAAGAAGCACGTCGCTGACCATAAGGTGGCCTGCGCTGAATGCCATCATGTTATCAAGGACGGCAAGAACGTCTGGAAGGAAGGCGAAGCCGTAAAAAAATGCAAAGAATGCCACGATCCCATCGAAAAGAAGGGAAACGCGGATAAGTTGCAGAATGCCTTCCACAACAACTGTAAGGATTGCCACAAGAAACTTGTAGAAGCGGGCAAATCCACTACTGCACCCTTCAAAAAGTGCAACGACTGCCATCAGGGGAAGAGCTGATGGTTATCTGCAATTACTGACCCGCCCGCCTGAAAAAGGAGGGCGGGTTTTTTTGTTGTGCGGCGTCCTTGTGACCGGCCCTTCTATCTCTTCCCAAAAATGAAAAGACGCCGCATCGGCCCCTTAGAAAAGCCGATACGACGTCAGTCAGCTTGCGTAATAAGCCTATATCTCAGTGACGGTGATGGCCTCCTGATCGCATACTTCCACGCAACTCTCACAACCGAGGCACTCCTCAGCATTTACCGGCACCGATTTCCCGTCCTGGATTTCATAGACATCCACAGGACAAACCTCGACGCATTCCTCACAGCCTTCGCACTTGTCGGGATCAACAACAACTTCATAAGCCATCTACCGAAACCTCCTGATATAAAAATATGTAAGTATTTGATATAATAACTGACTCCCACCGGTTTCTGCCCCAGGCAGCTCCTGTCGTTTCAGTCAGGCCGTTATTTAACAAAGTAGATTCAGGGTGTCAAGCATTTTTGTGAGATTTTCTCTATGCCGCGAACTCCTTGACTGATGTCTCCTATTACCCCTAAAATTGATACCTTGCGCAGATAAATTGACTGAGGACTTCAAAGAAGTCAACTTCTATATTTTCCAGGAGGTGAAATTATATGGTTCGCTACAGCGGAATCAACCACCTTGCCTTGGTGACGTCGGACATGGATGGCACAATAAGGTTCTGGAGGGATCTGCTCGGCCTTCGCCTTATAGGAGGCACAGGCAGGAAATCCTATCGCCAGTATTTTTTTGAACTGTCGTCCACTGACATGATAGCATTTTTTGAGTGGCCCGGGGTGAGGCCTGCCGACGAAAAGGATCACGGCGTGCCAAGAACGGGACCATTTATCTTTGACCATGTTGCCCTTGGGGTTGAATCAAAGGAGGATCTCTGGGAGCTAAAGGGAGCACTGGAAGCGGCTGGGTTCTGGGTGTCAGAGGTCATGGATCATGGTTTTATCCTTTCCATATATTCATTCGATCCCAATGGAATCCCCATAGAATTCAGTTGGCAGGTTCACGCCTCAGATCTAAAGAGCCGACCTCGGATGATTGACCGCAATCCATCGCGCGCAGCGATGGAGGGATCTGAACCCATACCCGGTCAATGGCCTCGTTCAGAACCTGTACCAGTTGCCGAAAGAATCATCTTCCCGGGCGAAGGGCTTGATTTTACAAAAGGATAAAAAAAAGGGCCCCCTGAGGGCCCTTTTTCGTTGCCATTTCTGAGCTTTTTCTAAGCCCCTACCTCTTCCTTGATGCTGACCGCCATCTTATAGAGGATAGTAAGGATAAAGAAACCTGTTGCCCAGATCCCAAGAGTGATAAGAATCTCCGGGGTTGTGGGCCAGTAATCCGTTACCCTGTCAAACGGGTTCGGAGTAAACCCGCCGATTACAAGTCCCAAGCCCTTATCTATCCATGTCGCGATAATTACGGCAACACATGCTATCGCGAGCGTATCTTCTTTCCTCCTGGTCGCCGGGATTACGAGGAGAAGGACCGCAACAAAGGCAAAACCGGCGGCTGTCCACATCCAGGGGGCAAGCCTGCCATGCCCTTCAAGTCCTGAAAAGAGGAATTGAAAGGTATGCATGTGGCCCGGGATCTGGCTGTAAAAAGCGGTGAAGAGTTCAAGAATGAAGAAGAATACATTTAGTAGCATCGCGTAGGCAATTATTCCGCCGAGGGTCCGTATCTGCTCTTTGCCCGGATCAAATTTGCTGACCTTTCTCACGATGAGGCAAAGGAGAAGCAAGAGGGCCGGCCCGGAACAAAAAGCTGAGGCAAGAAACCTGGCAGCGAGTATTGCCGTAAGCCAATAATGCCTTCCAGGAAGACCTGCGTAAAGAAAGGCTGTAACTGTATGGATGCTGAAGGCCCAAGGTATTGATATGTATATGAGAACCCTGACCCAGTTAGGATAATGCAAACCTTTTCTCTCAGAGCTCAGCACGTTCCAGCCGATAAATAGGTTCAAAAGGAGATAGCCGTTCAGAACGATCATATCCCAGAAAAGTATAGAGTTAGGACTAGGATAAAGAAGAACATTCATGATCCTTACAGGATTGCCAAGGTCAACAAATATAAAAAGTATGCACATGGTAACCGCGGCAATGGCAAGAAACTCACCCAGGATAGTGATCCTGCCGAAGGCCTTATAATCATGAAGGTAGTAGGGAAGCACAACCATTACGCCTGATGCTGCCACCCCAACCAGATAGGTAAACTGGGCGATGTAGAAACCCCATGATACATCTCTGCTCATGCCGGTTATCCTCAGGCCCTCCTGAAACTGATACAGGTAGCAGCCCAGTCCGACGCCCATGATGGCAAGAAGGAAAATAAGCCATCCCCAATATCCCTGTTTTCCTTTCAGCACGGTATCAAGCATAGCCACCTCATATTAAATAAAAGACATTAGGATTAGTGCCAAGTTCGAACTTACGGCGAAGCGAGTAACGCTTGCGCAGGAGGCTTCTTAAAGGGGATTCGGGGTCTGAGAGATCGCCGAAGGTAAAAGATCCCTTCTTAACCTTATTGGCCGCCGTCATGCACAGCGGTTGCTCCCCTTTCTCGAGAAGATCCACACAGAAGGTGCATTTTTCCACCACACCCTTGGACCTCGTCGGATAGCTCTTGTTATAAGGAAATCCCTGGTTCTTGGCAACAAGTTCAGCCACCGTCATAACGCGCCTGGGATCACCCCAGTTGAAACTCCTGGCCCCAAACGGGCAGGCCGCCATACAAAACCGGCACCCGATACAACGATGAGGGTCCATCATGACTATACCGTCCGCCCTTTGCCACGTCGCCTTTGTAGGGCACACACGGCAGCATGGGGGATTAGAACAGTGATTGCAAAGTAAAAGAAACTTGGCATGTTTTATCTCATCGCCAATATACTCATGCTGGTGCCCGGGGAAAGAATGCTCATAATCCTCTTCCCAGATCCACTTGATCTCCTCCTTAGCGCTTCCAAGATCAGGCACATTGTGATGCCTGTGGCAAGCGCTGGTCGCCTCTGAGATCACCTTGTCATCCACCAGCCGGGCATCAATTGCCATAGCCCATCTCTTGCCGGCGCTGAGAGCTGCCGCCTGTGTTGACGCCTCGATCTCACCAGGAGCCAGGATGTCAAAGACCGCCTTTCCCCCCAGCCCAATGACGGTGGAAAGCCCTGCTATCTTAAGGAATGCTCTTCTATCTATGCCCATTATTTCTTCTCCTCCGGCGCAATATGGCAGTCCCAGCAGTATGGCGTCACGGCCATGTAGTTATGACACTGATCGCAGAAATTGGCCTTATTGGAATGGCAATCCATACAGGTAACCTGCA
>JBGSUA010000228.1:0-17370 GCA_041753575.1 Desulfatiglandaceae bacterium | reverse complement strand
CCCGGTTCAGGATAGAGCAAGGGATAGCGGAAGAGCGGAGGGAATGCCTATGGAATTTGAGATGGTCCGAAGCGCAGTCCAAAAATGCAGCCTTTTCAAAGGATTTGATGAAGAGAAACTGGGCTACCTTCTTATGCGGCTTGAAGTCAAGGAATTTCCTGCAGGTGCAACCATCTACAAAAAGGGAGAGGAGGCCGGGTCTGACTTTCTGTTATTGATAGGCGGGGAGGCATGCCTTACGGCCGATGACGGCAGGGTGCTTGAACCCATAAGCGCCTGTCAGATAATAGGGGAACTCGGCGTAATAAGCCCCAGACAGAAGCGTACTGCTACCGTTGTCGCCATGAAGCCCACAATTGCCCTTAAATGGGATTATACGGAAATAAGGGAGAGGCTGCCCGAATTGGAAGGCAGGCTCAAGGACCTTGCCTGGAAACACGCAAGCAGGTGGTAATTAAGGCGGCCCATCATTTTTTCCCCTTCACCATGGGTACGAACCTGACCGCCATCTCATCCTGAACACGCAGGATGCCTTTTTCTTTGCTGATCTTGATGAGGGTCTGAACCGAACCGGTCCTTCCAACAGGGAGTATCATCCTTCCGCCCTCAGCAAGCTGAGCCTTTAATTCTTCCGGTATATCCTCGGGGGCGCATGTTATTATTATGACATCGAATGGGGACTCCTCGGGCCAGCCCTTGTATCCGTCGCCGTGCCTGACATTTACGTTGCTGTAGCCAAGCGATTTGAGGGTCTTTTCAGCCCGCTCCGCCAGAGAGCCCACTATCTCAATGGTATAGACCTTTGAGACTATCTCAGCCAGTATGGCTGCCTGATAACCTGAGCCGGTGCCTATCTCCAGCACCTTTTCTCCCTTTTTTAGATCCAGGGCCTCTGTCATGAATGCAACTATATAAGGCTGAGAGATGGTTTGTCCTTCTCCTATGGGCAGGGGGCAGTCGTCATAGGCATGAGGCATTTCTTTTTTAGGAACAAAGAGGTGCCTCGGGACCTTCTTCATAGCATCGAGGACCCTTGGATCTTTTATCCCTCTTGAAACAATCTGGCCTTTGACCATCTCATGCCGGAGACTTAATAGATCTTCCGCCTGGCCAAGGCCGTCGGGGAGAAGTCCCGCAGCCAGAATAAAGGTGCAGATCACTTGTGCCATGAGCACTCTATCCCCCCTCCCTGTATCCTGCATCAAGAGGTATTCCGTCCAGATACGTTCGTTTTTTTTCATCCAGAGCAAACCGGCCCCTGGCAATTAGTTCAATAGTGCGGGGAAATATCTTCCAGTCCCCAACCTCTTTTAGCCTTTCCTGGTGCCGGGAGGCTACCTGCGCAAGTCTTTCCTTTTCTTCCAGGAGTTTCTCCAGGGGTGCGGGCAATTCAACGGGAGTTGCCTCGGAAACCATCAGAAGAGGTCCGGAATCAACTCCTTCGTCGGTCCACAGTGTCGAGGCCCTGAGTTTTTTTTCTCCGGAACATATCGCGTCATAGACAGCGTTGTCTCCGACATATCTTCTTCTTCCGGCGGCGTCTTTTATGGACAGATCAGCCGGGTGGACGTTCACGCATCTCCTGATTGTGGTGTAACTCATGTAACCGCCAAGGGCGATCAGGTCAATTTCGAAGGAATCTATCAGGCTTTGCGCCAGTCGGTCAAAGCCCCTTCGGGCATTCATTCCCTCCGGGGTTGAAACGTCTCTTTTTATCCCCCTGATTTTATGGAATCTCCTGATATCGTAGCTCACGTAAAGGAGCCCGTATTCGAGGGCTATTGCTTCCCCGCGGCAACCTCCATCCGAGCGGTCGCTGAACAGGAATATAACTTGAAACGGCGGGGTTCCCTCGGCCCTTTCCAAGAGGCGCTGGTGATCAAGAAGTCTTCTTATGTTGGTGCCGGAGCCTGACAGGAATCCTGCCACCCGCATTGGCCTTCCGGCCTTCTCAGGATCAAATATTCTGGATAGGGTCATATTGGCTCCTTTCATAATATTCAGGGATTCTTCTCCATCAGTGCCTCCACAGGTTTGATACTGTAAGGAGATCCGTTTTCGATTGCGGTAAGGACGCTTCCGCCTCCTGTAAAATAGTAAGTGCGGGGATCGTCCAGTCCGTCAAGGTAGATTCCTGGGCAGAGGTTTCTGAGTTCCTGGAGGGTATCTCCGCCTGCAAAGAGCTTCATGGCTGAGGCGTTGGAAGCGACCAGCCTGTAAAGGGCCTCTGAGCCCTCGGAAAATAAGGGCATGAACCCGACAACCGCATTCAAAAAGATAGTGCGTGCCTTTTGAAAGGCATCCCTTACTCTTTCAACCGAGAATGATGCAGGGTCAATATCAACGATATAACGGAAGGATTTTCCTGCGGCAAAGCTTTCAATCGCCCTTCTCCTGTGCCTTCCGCCGCCCTTGCCCTCAAGTGTGTCCGATTCCACGACGTGGGCGAGGGGTATGATCTTGCCTTCGGTCTTATCAAGCTCTACCAGATCCCCTGCCAGGGCCTTGTCTTCTTCTGAGATGCCTTCTACGTGTACGCCGTACTTGGCAGAAAGAAATGTGTTGTACATCAGTCCGCCGAGGACGAGATGATCCACCTTCGCGTACAAAGCCTTCAGCGGGCCTATCTTTGTGTCGTACTTTGCTCCCGCAATTACGGCCAGAAATGGCCTTTCAGGTTCAAGGACCTTTTTGAGATTTGATAGTTCCTTTTGAAGAAGCATGCCCGCGTAAGAGGGCATCCTTTTTGCCACATCATAGGTGGATGCGTGTGGCTGCCATGAACCGAATGCGTCATTTATATAAATATCCGCTAGGCCCGCCAGCTCTCCGGCGAATTCATCGCGTTCAGGACCCTTTGCCTCCTCTCCGTAAAACCAGCGTGTGTTAGGGAGATAAAGGATGTCGGTGGAGCCGTCTCTCAGCGCGGCTATCTCTGCTTGAAGGCTTTTTCCTATTGGTCCCATTCCTCTCTCAGGATCTATTCCAAGCTCAGGGACCCTTACCTTTACGGCGA
Organism: Desulfatiglandaceae bacterium; assembly: GCA_041753575.1. Taxonomy (GTDB): domain Bacteria; phylum Desulfobacterota; class DSM-4660; order Desulfatiglandales; family Desulfatiglandaceae; genus CG2-30-51-40. The sequence goes on along the minus strand of JBGSUA010000228.1, from coordinate 14,354 downwards.
GTTTTCTTTCAAGGTAGGAGGCAATCGGAGCGGTTGACTCGGACTCCCGGCACCTGATCTTGCCTGTCTTCTTTTCTTTGGGCCTTCCCACGTGTGTCATGAGGATGGGCCTGCCCCCCTTTGCAACAACCGCAAAGAGAGTTCCTATTGTGGCCTCTATGCGGTAAGGGTCATCAATCTTGCCCTCAGAAACAGCGTTGTGGTCAACACGGAGCAGCACGACCCTGTCTTTGAGTTGCGCCTGCTGCATGACTCTTAATCTCGGATCCAGGTTGATATCTTCCATGTGGCATCCCTCCCTGTTAGAGCTTATATTGCTGCAGTAAAATTGATAAACTTGCAAAAAGCCGGAATTCGGACGGCAAAAGCAAAAGCCTGAATACAAGACGCACGCAAACGGGGACCCGCCAGAAGGGTGGGGCATCCAAGCGCAACGCGGACAATCCTTGAGGAGCGAAGCCTGGTAAAACCTCCGCTGCAACAGGACCCGGCTCAAATCAATAGATGGACTTTTTATGAAACCGTCAGAATTTAATGTTATGAAGTTCCACAATGGGAATCAAGCCTAAATATGTCGGGGGATCTTCCCCCAGATCCCTTATGCTGATAAGACCGGGCGCCCTTGGAGACACCCTTATGCTTGCGCCTTCTATCTGCGATCTTGGCGATCTCTGTCCGGTGGAGTTTGTGGGAAGGCATCCCGGTCTGTATTTTATTTCAATGATAGCCGACAATGTGAGTGATATGGAGGCAGGGGCCTGGCACCGGCTTTTCGTTAATGCCTTTGAAGAGCGGCAAGACTCTGTCGGTGGACTCAGAGATAAGCCCCCGGCCTTTGTCGTAGCCTTTATGGGTGATTCGGACCGTGTGCTCGAGATGAACCTGAAATTTGTGTTCCCAGGGGCATCCGTGAATATATTCCCCTCCTTGCCCCCCGAAGGAAGTCCTTCCATTCACGTGGCCTATTACACAGCCCAGTGCCTTAAGGATGCAGGTCTTCCGGTTGATCCTGAACGGGCAATTGAAAGGGCATTGACGAAACCTCTCTTGCCAAGGATAGCAGAAGGCCCGCGTGGATGCTCTTATCCTCTCATTCATCCCGGATCAGGGAGCCTGAAAAAGAATTATCCGCCTGAGTTCTGGATCAAGCTGATAGAGGTGATCAACTCGATAGGATTTACCGCAAGTACTGCCCCCAGGGTGCTTATAGGGCCGGCTGAATATGAAATGGCTAAAGAGTTTCAGAATATGCAGAAGACCAATCGGTGCCTGCTTGAGATCACCGAGGATAAGTCAATGCTTCACGGCTTTCTGTCAAATTCAGCCTTTTACATAGGCCACGACAGCGGGGTCACTCATCTTGCCGCCCTTATGGGGATTCCTGCTGTGGCGCTTTTCAGAGAAAGCGACCCGCTCCTCTGGAGGCCGCTTGGCCCAAAGGTAACTGTATTATGTGGAAGGTCAGATCCGGAGGACCTTCTGGGCAAAGTAGGCAAGCTTTTGTCTTGTAACAATGAGTTAAGTCGGATATAGTCCATTCTTACAAATCAGTTGTCTTTTCTCAAGCACTCGGATTAAACAACAAGATATAGAGGGGGGAGATCATGAGGATTGAAGAGGTGTTGGCCCGTCAGATACTCGACTCCAGGGGGAATCCTACTGTTGAGGTAGAGGTATTTCTGGAAGATGGAAGTTTCGGCAGGGCTGCGGTGCCTTCAGGGGCTTCTACAGGTGAATATGAGGCCGTGGAACTCAGGGACAAGGTAAAGGAGCGATATCTCGGGAAAGGAGTTGAAACCGCAGTAAGTAACGTGAACACGGCTATAGCGGAGGCCGTGACCGGAATGGATGCTACGGAGCAACGGCTGATAGATGTAACCCTTATAGAGCTGGACGGCACTCCGAACAAAGGAAGACTGGGGGCCAACGCCATTCTGGGGGTATCCATGGCCGTTGCGAGGGCGGCAGCGGAATTATGCGGACTTCCTCTCTACCGTTATCTGGGGGGGCCATCGGCCTGCCGCCTCCCCCTTCCCATGATGAATATCTTAAATGGCGGGGCACATGCGGCGAACAACGTGGACCTCCAGGAATTCATGATCATGCCCAGGGGGGCTGAAAGCTTCAAGGAGTGCCTGCGTATTGGCTCCGAGGTCTTCCACTGCCTGGCGTCGGTGCTCAAGGCGAAGGGCCTTTCAACGGCCGTAGGCGATGAGGGGGGGTTCGCCCCCGATCTGAAGTCCAATGAAGAGGCTCTGGACCTTATAATGGCAGCCATAGAGAAGGCCGGATACAGGCCCGGCGATGATGTGGCTATAGCGCTGGACCCCGCTGCTTCATCCTTTTACCGGGAAGGCGCCTATGTGTTCCACAAGTCCGATGGGTCCAGGAAGAACTCGGATGAGATGACAGCCTTTTATGAAGGCCTCATCTCCAAATACCCCATTGTGTCCATAGAGGACGGCCTGGATGAAAACGACTGGGCGGCCTGGGCGCAGATGACATTGAAACTGGGGGATAAGATCCAGATCGTGGGGGACGATCTCTTTGTGACCAATACGGAGCGCATCGGAAGGGGGCTTAAGGAGAAATCCGCAAACGCAGTGCTCATCAAACTCAACCAGATAGGCACCCTGACCGAGACCATGGAGGCAATTGAGATGGCCCACAGGGCCGGATGGAACGCGGTCATTTCCCACAGATCCGGGGAAACGGAAGACACCTTTATCGCGGATCTATCGGTGGCCGCGGGAACTGGACAGATTAAGACCGGTTCGCTTTGCCGGTCTGAGAGGATTGCCAAATATAATCAACTTCTCAGGATCGAAGAGGAGCTGGGTGCGCAGGCTGTTCTTGGCCCCATAAGACCTCTGAGCAGATAGAAAGAAAGGATAATATATGGCCTACGACGCAACAAAAGACCAGGCCCTTGAAACCTGGCAGAATGAAGAGACAGGCCTGAGCGTAACCATCTTCAAGTATGGAGACGGAGAGCCTAAGCTCCAGATAGGTCCCAGGACTTACAAGAAGAAAGACGGTTCCGCGACTATGGTCAAGGCGGGGAGGCTTTCTATCGCCGATCTGCGCTGGCTTGCCGAGGTGATGGATGAGATTACCGAGACCATGAAGGAGCATTTCCTTAAGGCATCCTAGAATGCATCCCCTGATTGGATACGCCGGTTCTTAGTGGATTTTTCAGGAATTGATGGAAAGCACGGTCACGTCGCCGTTTCTTACCTGAGTGGTCTTTCCGTCCGGGAGTTCGAGGATGAGCGCTCCATCCGCGGCAACGCCGAGAGCCCTACCTCTCAGGACATCTTGTGCCTCTTTAATTTCAATTAATTTCCCCTTAAGCCAGAAGCGCCCATTGTAGATTCGGGTTATTTCATCCTTATTTCCATCGGTAAGCTCCTGGTATAAGCGGGAGGCCTGCCTCATTATCTCTGCGAGCAGGATCGCCCTGTCCCAGGTTCTGCCTGTGGCCGCAAGAAGAGAATTGGCCGGGGCATTGAGGGCGTCGAGAGTTTTTCTGTCGAGATTTACGTTCAGCCCCACTCCCACGACAACATATTCAAGGCTCTCTGCGCAAGATGTGAATTCAGTGAGGATACCTGCCAGTTTGCAGCCTTCAAGATAGATATCGTTGGGCCATTTAATTGTCGCATCAGGCACTCCCAGATTTTCGACAGCGACGCATATCGAGACTGCCATCAGATTGGTGAGGCTGAAGACATCGGAAAGAACCATGGAAGGCTTCAGAAAGATGGAGAAAAGAAGGCCGGAGCCTTTGGGGGCGACCCAGCGCCTGTTGAATCTTCCTCTGCCGGCCGTCTGATGGTCTGTTGAAAGACATGCCCCATGGGGCAGCCCATTTTCGGCTCTCCTCCTTGCCTCAAGGTTTGTGCTGTCAATCTCCTTGAAGTGTGTGTGCGGTATTCCAAGGCTTGTCTCAGGGAGCCTTGCCTCCACTCTTGCAGGGAGCAATTCCTGAGGCTCGGAGATTAACTGATACCCTGACCTGGTCCGCGCCTCTATTACAAATCCCTGCTTCCTCAGTGCTTCAATGGTTTTTCCAACGGCCGCCCTCGTGCAGCCGATTATGCGCCCCATCTCTTCTCCTGACACTTGGGAGCCGGCATTGAGTAGAAGCCTGAGAACCTTGCCTGTAGTTGATATGTACTGAATGGCGACTATACCTCCAAACTAATATATTGAAAGATAGAAAATTCTTGGCCCGGCGCCGGGCCGGAGGCCCTGCCCTTGCTGAAAGTCCCTGCGGCATGGTTCCTCCGCATTAGCGGATGCTAGCCTCCTGCCCGGATATAGGCAAGGATAAAGAAAACCCTTGACAGTAAGCTTCCCAGAAAATGTATTCTCTTGCGCAAGGGAGCGCCTTGAGGGATCATTATAGCCAAGATTTACTTAACTACATGGGTTATAATACAGGTCCACGGACTCGCTTAAAGAAAGTTAATTTTCAGAGGGAGGCAGGATAGGATGCGGATTGCTATCGGCGCGGATCACGCAGGATTCCGCTATAAAGAAATTATAAAGGAATATCTAAAGAAAACAGGACATATTCTCAAGGATTTCGGCACGGATTCAGAAGAATCGGTTGATTATCCTGTCTTTATAAGGCCGGTTGCAAAGGCTGTGGCCGCGGGGCAATTTGACCGGGGAATAGTTCTGGGGGGAAGCGGCAACGGTGAAGCAATGGTTGCCAACAGGGTCAAAGGAGTGAGGTGTTCCCTTTGCTGGAGTGAAGAATCAGCCGTCTTTGCGCGCAGGCACAATGACGCCAACATGCTTTCAGTAGGTCAGAGGATGCTTTCTGAAGAACAGGCGCTCAAGATAGTCGCGATCTGGCTTGGCACCCCTTTTGACGGGGGCCGCCATCTGAGGCGCATCAAAGAGATAGACGAAGAATAGGTTGACGATCATGACGACGGATAGTGGCCATTCCGATTATTCTCAAGCTGTTGGTTATCTCTATGGGCTCCAGAAGTTCGGTATCAAGCTTGGACTCGAAAGAACCCAAAAGCTGTTGGATTCTCTAGGTAATCCCCAAAAAGGCATGAAATTCATACATGTTGCAGGCACCAATGGAAAGGGGTCTGTCTGCGCATTTCTGGAGTCAATCCTCAAGGTGGCCGGATTCAAGGTGGGTTTCTATTCCTCACCGCATCTGGTTCGCTTTACCGAACGTTTCCGGATAAACGGCAAGGAAATTGAAAAGGATGCCGTAGCGGCGCTTACCGATGAGGTGAGGGCCGCGAGCGACCCTGATGATCCGCTTACATTCTTTGAGGCAACTACGGTGATGGCATTGTCATTTTTTGCCAGGGAGAAAACCGATTTTGCGATAATGGAAGTGGGCATGGGAGGGAGGCTTGACTCAACCAATGTGATCAATCCCATTGCCGCAGGCATCACTAATGTTTCCATGGAGCATCAGCAATATCTTGGCTCAAGGCTTCTTGATATAGCTTATGAAAAAGGTGGAGTAATCAAGAAAGGTGTTGAAGTGGTTACTGGAGTTACACAGCCTTCCCTAGTGGATCTTTACGGCCGAATCGCCGACGAAAAGGGCGCAAAGCTTCTCAGAATCGGAAAAGATATACGTTATCGCACAACGACCTCGGGGCTGCATTATTACGGAACGGATCGCAAGATGGAGGGGATTGAACTCTCTCTTAAAGGCGTCTTTCAGAGCCGAAACGCGGCAATAGCCCTTGGGATATTGGAGATTGTGGAACAAAAGGGCTTCGTGGTTGAGGAAGATCATGTGCGTGAAGGACTTAAGAGCACATTCTGGCCGGGAAGGCTGCAAGTATTTTCGACAGAACCGGCCCTTGTGCTTGACGGGTCTCATAACCCAGGGGCGATAAGGACGATAGTTTCGACCCTCGATAAGACCTTTTCCTTTAAGCGTCTCATTCTGGTTATAGGAATAATGGCAGACAAGGACATCGGATCCATGCTCAAGGAGATCGTTCCGATATCGGACTATGTCATATACACTCGCCCTGTTTATGAAAGGGCGGCTGATCCCAGGGTGCTGTATGAAAAGGCAAGGGGGCTTGGTGTTTCAGGAGAGATCGCTTCGGACATACCTCTTGCGTTGGCGAGGGCAAAGGCCCTGGCGGATCCAAAGGATCTTATACTTGTGTGCGGTTCTCTCTTTACGGTGGGTGAGGCATTAACACATCTTGACCCTGTTGCTTACGGGCCGGACCCAGCCTGAATTTTTTAAATACTGATTTGATTCTCGGGATTTTTTATCAGCGGGAGGAGAGGGCCATCATAAAGGCATACAGATCCCACTGGGTGATTATTTCCGCAGTATCACTGGTTATCTGCGCTGTGCTCTACCATGAAATAGCCTCTGGGAAAGGATTTTCAAGGGAGAGGATCTTGAAGGACGACGGCAGCCCGTGGCAGATTACCGCAAACAGCCTGGAGCGACACGGCGAGACATTAGTAGCCGAGGGGGATGTCCGCATCTGGAAGGGCGCCCATTCCCTTTCTTGCCAAAAGGCCGTCTATGACCCTGAAAAGCAAATCGCAGAGGTCTTCGGCAACGTTAGGCTTGAATCAGGAGGAGATCTTCTTACAGGTGAGAGGGGCTTTTTCAACCTCCAAGACAGGACAGCGCGGGTAGAAAAGGGTTCTCTTTTTCTGAAGGAGAATCATTTCTATGTCAGAGGCGATCTTCTTGAGAAATTAGAGGAAGACACTTACAAGGCGGATAATGTGACGGTGACCACATGTGATGGAGAAAATCCTCCATGGTCAATAAGCGGTTCGGAACTCTTTGTGGCGGTAGAGGGGTATGGAACGGTAAAGCATGCATCATTCAGGATCAAGGATCAGGCCGTTGCCTATATCCCCTTTATGGTTTTTCCGGCCAAGACAAAAAGGCAGACAGGATTTCTCCTGCCGAGGATAGGTTTTTCCAGCAATAATGGTTTCGATATCGAGATCCCCTTTTTCTGGGCTATTTCGGAGAAGACCGATGCCACTTTTTATCAACGTTATATGGTGGAGCGAGGATACATGCAGGGACTGGAGTATCGCTTTGCCCTGGATAAGGCCACCCGTGGTATGTTCCTTATTGACATCCTCTCCGATGAAAAAACTGAAAAGGACATGTTAGATCCTGATGAAATGAACATAAGCCCCTATGCCAGAACGAATATTACGAGATACTGGCTCAGGGGAAGAAGCGATACGCGAGCCCCTGAGGGGGTGACCGCCCGACTGGATCTTGACTACGTCAGTGATCAGGACTACCTCAGAGAATTTGAAGATACCCTGGCGGGGCTCGACTGGAAACCTGATCTGGAGAAGGAGTCAGGCCGCCCTGTGGAAGAGATGCGTTCGCCTACTAGGCGGTCGGCCCTGAGACTTGCCAAGGATACGGATGATTTCATCCTGCACGGTACCGCGACCTATGCCCAGGTGCCTGAAAATCCGTCAATTGACAAGACAACCCAACCCCTTATGGGACTGAGTCTTCTTTCCCTGCCGATTCGAGTGAATCCCGTCCCTGCCTTTTTTACTCTTGACTCAGGATACGACTATGTCTGGAGGGAGGAGGGGCAGGACGGCCACAGGATGGACGTTTCCCCTCTGATCAGCGCTCCCTTCTGGACCGGCCCTTATCTTGAGTGGGAACCTTATGTCCGCTATACCTATAACGGACGGTGGCTCGGTGACGGCTACGGCAGGAAGGAGGAGCAATACAGGACTGCTTATGAAACAGGGGCCAGGGTATCAACTGATCTTGAGAGGATCTATGATATCTCCTGGGGCGATGCTACTGGAATGATGCATAAGATCTCGCCGGTTCTTTCCTACAGGCATAGAGAGCTTGTGGAGAACTGGAATCTCAAAGAAAAGAAGCCCTGGTTTGAGCCCATAGAGTTTGAGGGGGACATCAATCAGGTGAACTTCTCCATTGAAAATTTCTTCAATGGAAGGCACGTTAACAAAAAGGGTCGAAAGACATATCAACAGTGGGCTACCTTCGACGTGACCCAGGGCTATGATCTTCTTGAAGCGAAAAAACCTCTGAAGGCCGGCCAGAGGAGAAAACCCTATACGCCCCTCAGCCTGGAGATGACCTTTACCCCGAACTCCACAATTAACCTCAGCGCAAACGCGAGCTGGGATCATTACGATGAAAGCATAAACAGGGCTTACGCCTCACTGGATCTTTATCTGCCGAGGGCAGGGGGACTGAGGGATATGCTCAAACTTGACTATCTCTACAGGGCCGGGATTGAGGAAAGCCTGCAACTGGAATCGGAGGTGAATCTCTTCTACGGCTTTTCAGTGGGAGGGTACCTTCAGCAGGATTATTTCGAAAATCACAACATCTCAAATGGATACTGGGTCAGGTATCTGGATCAGTGCTGGGGAGTCAGGCTCGCGATGGAAAACGACGATGTGCGCACGAGGGTGATGCTGGTATTTGAGCTGGTCGGACTAGGAGAGATAAAAGGAAGAGGAAGCATTCAAAGCGAATAGTCGCTTATGCAAATCAACCGTCAATCCCTTATCCGGATGTTTAATCATGAAGTGGCGATTGCCACTATCCCGGCGAGCCAGCAATACGGGGCAAAGTAGTGGAGCCGGCCTTTCTTTACAATGCCCATTAGCAGTTTTAATGACAGAAGACCCACGACTGCCGCGGCCAGAAAGCCTGCTCCCAGAGAGGCAATGCCAACCCTTGTAATCTCTTCTCCCTTCAACTGAAGAACTACCGCCCCCAGTATGGCCGGAATTGACAAAAGAAAGGAAAACTTCCCGGCCAGCTCCCTATCAAGCCCGATGATGAGCCCGCAGGCAATGGTGGCGCCGGAGCGAGATATGCCGGGCATGATGGCAATCCCCTGGGCAATGCCAATTGCCAAGGCAGGCAAGAGCCCGATCTTTAAGCTGCTGCTCGTCTCATGGCGAACAAGCCGAGTTGTCAGCAGTATAAACCCGGTTATGATGAGCATGATTCCTACCTTGAATGAGTCGTGAAAAAGAGACTCCAGGGTATCTTTAAAAATTATACCGATAAGCCCTGTAGGAATTGATGCCACGAGTATCCAGATGAGCAGATTCACGTGCGGGCTCTTAGTGTCAAGTTTGATGGAATCAGAGGCTATCTCTTTTAATTCACTGTAAAAATAAATGCAAACGGCCGTGAGGGTGCCCAGGTGAAGGGTGGTATCCAAAAGGAGTTCCGGCTCCTTGTATCCAAGGAGATTTTGGAAGAGTACCAGGTGCCCGGAGCTGCTGACCGGAAGAAATTCGGTCAGGCCCTGTATAGCCCCGAGAAATGCGGCTGTAATTGTGTTCATGCTGCCCCTTTTTTCTGCGCTTCCCTTAACAGATATCCCTTAAAAGATGCAAGAGATATTTGCGCTAGTCTCTGTTTTCTTGACAGTTAGTGAATGGTTCTCTATAGTTTTAGCGTAGAGATTCAGGATATCGTGCGGAAGGGATATCAAAGCCAAATGCCCTGCCGCCTTAACTCGTGTCGGTTTCAAGTCCGGGAGGGGCTCCATGAAAATTAAGGTTGGTATTCTTAGCGCGGGCGGGGATTGTGCCGGTATCAACAGCGCGGTTCATTGGTTTGTAAACTCTGCCTTGGATAAAGACCTGGTTCCCCTGCGTGGGGTCATGTTTGAGGTGGTAGGTATCGTTGATGGTTATAAGGGCCTCATAGAGGTCAAGCCCGATAAGAAGGAAAGCGTAAAGACATGGATCATGCCTTTGGACGCTGATTCGGTCAGGACATGGGATCGTTATGGCGGAACCCGCCTGGGAACCACTCGTGTCAACCCATTTGACCCGCGAAACGATGTCTCCGACATTCTTATAGAAAACTGCAAGAAGCTGGGACTTGAGGCCCTTGTAGTACTCGGCGGATTTGACAGCCTTGGAGTGGCTTACCGCCTCTACAGAAAGGGCGTCAAGGTGATAGGTATCCCCAAGACCATAGACCGGGATCTATCGGAAACAGATTACACCCTTGGATTTGACTCAGCTTTGAATGCCATAACGGAAGATGTTGACAGGATAAGGGTTACAGCCGGGTCCCATAGCCGCATATTTGTGGTGGAGTGCATGGGAAGAAGGGCCGGATGGCTCGCCATGGAGGGAGGGGAGGCGTCGGGCGCCGACATAATCCTCATTCCCGAACATGAATTTCTCATTGAACGTGTCTCGGAGCTTCTGCAAAACAGGAAGAAGGCTGGAAAGCGTTACAGCATAGTGCTGGTTGCCGAGGGGACCAGACCCAGAGGCATGGAGGAAATCCATGAGAAAAGGGGCAAAGACGGCTTTGGAAACTACTATCTTGGAGGCGTAGGGGGGTTTCTTGCTGAGGAGATCCAGAGGCAGACAGAGCTGGAGGTCCGATACGTAGCCCTGAGGCACCTCCAGAGGGGTGGTCCTCCTACTGCCCACGACAGACGTATGGGCCGCAAATTTGGAATTGGGGCCGTCGATATGATTGTGAATGAAGATTTCGGCCGCATGGTCAGCTTTAAGCACGGACAGGTGATGTCAGTCCCTCTGAAAAAGGCGCTGGAAAAGCTTAGACTGGTTGATGTGGAGAAATTTTACAGCACGAAGGATTACAGGAGTCTTGATCACATAATGGAATAACTCAGCCTTTATTGCCTCCGGCTTGTCCTATCTGCACGCGGCTGCGGAAGGAGTGGCCGATAGTCATTCGGTCTGTGTGCTTGATATCCCCTCCCATTGGAATCCCCAAGGCTATCCTGCTCACCCTGATCGCGGGATGCATTGAGGCCATGGTCTTGGCTATAAATGACGCTGTCGCTTCACCTTCGGTGGTAGGGTTTGTAGCCAGAATCACCTCTCTGACCTCTTCTGCCTCGATCCTGCTTATCAGCTCTCCAATCTTGAGTTCCTCAGGCCCGACGTTGTCGAGGGGACTAAGTACCCCATGGAGTATGTGGTACCTTCCCCTGAAAAACCCTGCCTCCTCAACGGCCAACTGATCCCCCGGACCTTCCACGACGCAAATGGTCCCATCCGCCCTTGCTGAACTGCTGCAGATTGGACAGGGGTCTGTCTCGGTGAAATTAAAGCAGACAGAGCAGAAGCGTATCTTCTCCCTTATATCCGACAGGGCTTGGGCCGTGTCTGAGGCAAGGGAGGTTTTATCCCGCAGGAGAAAGAGGGCTATCCTGGTCGCGGATTTCTGGCCGATGCCGGGGAGTCTGGTCAAAAGGCCTATGAGATTCTCCAGTGCCGGTGGGTAATATCCCTGCATGGCATGCCCATTAAAAAAGATTCGGAAGCCCTGGGATATTTATGCCTTTGGTCAATTTCCCCATCTCCTCATTGACCATGGCCTTGGCCTTTGACATGGCATCGTTGACAGCCGCAACGACAAGGTCCTGGAGCATGTCAGGATCGGAAGGATCTATCACTACTGGATCTATTCTGATGGAGAGAAGCTCCTGATTCCCGTTGACGACGGCTGTTACCATGCTGCCTCCGGCTGTGGCTTCGACCTTCTTTTGCGCCATTTCCTCCTGGACACTTGCCATTTTGCTCTGAAAGGCCTGAGCCTGTTTAAGAAGTTGTCCCATATTGGGTATGCCCTTCATGGTTTCTTGTCCTCCTTATTGGTTTTATGCTCTCTCAATATCTCTCCCTCAAATATGGAAAGGACCCCCTGAACCGAGGGAGATGATTCCAGATCGCCCTTATAGGCGGTGGGGGTTGATTTGGGTGGTTCGGAAACAGGATTATGAGCGGCTTTCAAAAAATCTACTCGGAGCTTCCTGCCGAAAAAGTCCTTCGTTAGATTAGACAGTTGTTCTGTCTTATCGGATGATCCCAGGTAGCCTGCTGAGAATGAGTTAGTTCCAATTTCCAAAGAAACCGTTTCGCCTTTGATGCCTTTGAATACGGCCCCCCCTATCAGACTGGACAGGAGCTTATTTTTTCGTGAAAGGAACTTTGTGAAATCATCCCACTTTTTTTCCATATCCTGTTCGTTGGATTCCTCTGTCTGAGGGAAACCATAGGTGGCCTGCGGAGTAACCGAAATCGGCGGGTCTTCCATGATCTGTTTTGCTTGGGGCATAGGGGAAGGACCAGATATGCTTTTCTCCATGCGGATAAGGTGTTTCAGGATATCGCTAAGAGAAAGAAAATCTTCAATTCTGCAAAGCTTTATAAGGGTGACCTCCAGGATGAGCCGAGGGTAGGAACTTTGCCTTAGATTTTCTTCTCTGTGAATAAGGAAATCGAGGGACGTTTGCAGTCTTGTCTCCCCGGCAGTTTCAGCCTGTTTTCGAAGTTCGGAGGCTTCCGCATCAGTCAAATCCACCGGTTTGAAATCGGGGACAAGCAGGCAGAAAAGCAGCATACGAAACTGATGCATCAGTAGCCTGTAGAAGTCCTTGAGATCATAACCGCGGTTGTATAGCTCTTCAACAATACCCATGCATCCTGAAACGTTTCCTTCAATAACCGCCCGGGTGGCGGCACATAGTGTTTCTCTGTCTATTATTCCCAGTATTTTGTGCACCAGGTCCTCATCAACCATTTTCCCGGTGAATGAGATGACCTGATCCATGAGGCTCTGGCCATCTCTCATGCTTCCTTCAGAAGCTCTCGCGATGAGGTTTAAGGCCGAAGCGCTTATGGTTACCCCTTCCTGCTCTGCGATATGCTTCAGTTGCCCGGCAAGCTGCTCTAAAGGGATTCTCTTAAAATCAAAACGTTGACATCTTGAGAGGATGGTTATTGGAACCTTGTTTGACTCGGTTGTGGCAAAGAGGAACTTGACATGGGCAGGAGGCTCTTCCAGGGTTTTTAAGAGCGCGTTAAAGGCAGGGAGGGTGAGCATGTGTACCTCGTCAATGATATAAACGCGGTACTTACCCGATGATGGGAGATACTTTATGTTTTCCCTGAGTTCCCTTATCTCGTCAATGCCTCTGTTGCTTGCGCCGTCAATCTCCTGGACATCCACTGAGTTGCCCTCTGTTATCTCAAGGCACGACCTGCAATGGTTGCAGGGTGTGCCGGGCTCTCCTTCGAGGCAGTTGATGGCCTTGGCAAAGATCCGCGCGACCGAGGTTTTCCCAACCCCCCTTGGCCCGCCGAAAAGGTAAGCATGTGCGATTCTTTCATTTTTTATTGCGTTAATAAGAGTTTGTGTGACGTGCTCCTGGCCGATCACATCCTGGAATACCTGCGGACGCCATTTTCTGGCAATAACTTCATAGGCCATGGCGCACCTGGGAATCAATCATGGGTAGATCTGATGTAAGCTTCCATCGAAAGTGGAATTGAAAAGAGGCAGACCTTATGCTCGGCAAAGGCATTTGCGGCCTTAATCCTCTAAAGGTGGCGGAGAGAGAGGGATTCGAACCCTCGGTGCCACTTTTTGGTAGCACACGCGATTTCCAGTCGCGCTCCTTCGGCCAACTCGGACATCTCTCCTCGCAAACTTCATTTTCTCTCAACAGGTTTTACCGGTTCCCTCTCTCCGTGCCTTAATGGCGGTAGGGTGGCCCTCATATTTAATAATAACTATTCGGATTGATATGTAATTCTTAGTAACATAAAAAGAAATACCTTCAAAAATACCGTCACATTATTTAGAGTTTGTGTCTAGGCATTTTTATGACTGTTTTTTTGGTGTGCAAAATCAACCCACAAAACGTAGTTACCACGTCTCGTATCCTCTTGCCTGACTTATCAAGAGACCAAGGGTCTTCTCTTTAGCACAAACCACATTTGCATCGCAAGAAGAATTGTCTTCTCTGAGGTCAAAGAGCTGCGTAGGCGGCTTGGCCTGCCAAGTTAGTTTTATGGGTCTTATCTGCCGATAGGTTGTCCTAAGAAAGTTAATACGCGGTCTGGGTAAGGGGGGTTGGTATCCTGCCGCCAAATCCATACGTTTCCACAGCCGATTCTTTACAAAAACTCGATCTGATTCTTGAAATCCTCCCGAGTCGCCAACCCGACCTTTTTCAGCAGTCGCCGGAGCGTCTCCCCAATAGGCATCTGTCGAAAAACGATGATCCCCCAGTGTTTCCTGGTTCTGTCCCGAATACTGATTGTGGAGATTGACAAAGTCCCGGACGTTGAAGGTGACAAGGCAGCGTTCTAACTGAACGGCAAAGGTCAAATGCTCGCTGTCAGTTTTCCCCTAGTCCAGGATACTTCTGATTTTCCTGGCCAGATCCTTTACCAGGAGAGGTTTCTGAATGAAGTTAACCCCTTCCTTCAAGACCCCGTGACGGGCTATGACATTGGGCGTGTAGCCTGAGGTAAAGAGACACTTGATACCGGGCCTGAGT
>JBGSUA010000227.1:0-14612 GCA_041753575.1 Desulfatiglandaceae bacterium | reverse complement strand
ACTCAGGCCCGGTATCAAGTGTCTCTTTACCTCAGGCTACACGCCCAATGTCATAGCCCGTCACGGGGTCTTGAAGGAAGGGGTTAACTTCATTCAGAAACCTCTCCTGGTAAAGGATCTGGCCAGGAAAATCAGAAGTATTCTGGACTGACAAAAGGTCTTGGTGACCCAGGTTAATCCAGCGACTGCCGATCGCAGTGCTGGGAAGGATAATCCTGACGAGGACTCTCAGAGAAGTTCGGATTCCAGGAAGCCCTGGTTCAGCTTTCTCAGTATGCGCACGATGTTGTTCAGTTGCACCTCAACAGTTCCTTCATATACCTCGACAATACGATTGTCCCTGTATCTTCTCTCGACCTCCTGATCCAGAAAATATCCATAACCTCCAAACACGGTCATGGCGTCGTCTATGATCTCCTTTGCCGTTTCAGGCACATGGTGTTTGATCACTGAGGTAAAAAGGGGCACGGTTCCGGCGAGCTTCTCAGGCCTGTGGTCGCATATCCAGGCTCCATAATAGTTAAGCCATTTAAGGGATTGTATTCTGCTCCACATCCTCGCAAGCTTGTGGCCGATTGCCTGGAAATCCATAATGGGCTTATTGAATTGAACCCTTTTTCTCGCGTGGTTGAGGGCCTTAAGGAACGCCCCCTCACAGTTTCCCAATGCCTGGGCTCCTATTTCAATTCTGCTTTCATCTAGGAAATCAAGAACGTTTTGAAGTCCCCTCCCGCGCTCTCCCAGGATGTTTTCCTTGGGCAGTTTCAGATTCTTGAATACCAATTCGCTGCTGGAGGTCATCTTGAGACCCATCTTGCCGCCTATTTCATTGATCTCCAGGCTTCCGCCCAGCCAGGACGATGGCGCCCTTTCGACAAGGATCGTGGTCATGCCCTTGCCTGGTCGCGCATCATGGTCTTCCTGGGCGAGGACAATAAAAAAATCAGCGTATGCGCCGTTAGTTGTGAAGACCTTGGTGCCGTTTATGACAAACCCGTCTTCCAACTCGGTCAGGGTCGTTTCCATCCTTGTCAGATCGCTTCCGTGGTCGGGCTCGGTAAAGGATACAGCGGAAATCCAATCCCCCTTGACCAGCGGTGAAAGGAATTTACGCTTTTGATCGGGCTTGCCGAAAATCTTTACTATCTTTGCGGGAAGGAATGCGAGGTGTATGGCCATTCCGAACCCTGAGTCGGCCTTGCAGAATTCTTCGATTACCAGCACATTTTCCATGATTCCCAGATTTCCGCCGTCCACATCCTCCGGATAATCAAGACCGATGAATCCCAGTTCTCCAGCCTTCTTGTAGATCTCTCTGGGGAACCTGTGACTGGCTTCACAATCTAGAACGAGATCGGTCTTGAATTCGCCCCTGGCGAATTCCGCTGCCGCCTTCTTGATATCCTTCTGCTCTTTGGTTAAAGAAAAATCCATTTATTATGTCCTCCTGAGAACATTGATTAACTCGCAATAAGTCCGAACCGGGATCGCGAGCCCTTCGAATTCCGAGAGGCTTGGCAGGCTTCTTTACGCTTTGCTCATCTCTCTTCCGATTATCATCCTCTGGATCTGGTTGGCTCCCTCAAAGATCTGGGTCAGTTTCGCATCCCTGAACATCCTTTCTATTGGATAATCCTTGATATAGCCATAGCCGCCCAGTACCTGCACCATGTCCGTGGTCACCTTCATGGCCGTATCGCTGCAAAAAAGCTTGGCCATTGACGCGAGTTTTGTGTTTCTCACACCTGAATCAAAGGCGATCGCTGCCCTTTCCATAAGCCCCCTGCCTGCCTCTATAGAAGTTGAGGCGTCGGCAAGCAGAAACTGGATTGCCTGATGCTGAATCAGCGGCTTTCCAAAGGTATGACGCTTTCTGGCGTACTCGATGGTATAATCAAGGGCCCCTTCGGCCAGACCCAATGAAAGTGCTGCTACTGCGGGCCGGGACATGTCGAAATCGCCCATTGCTATCTTAAAACCGTGGCCCTGCGCACTTACAAGGTTGGCGCTCGGCACGAGAACGTCTTCCAGGATGACCTCCGCAGTATTGCTTCCCCGGAATCCACACTTATCTTCAATTCTGCCGATGGAAACCCCTTTCCAGTCCCTTTCTACAATAAAAAAAGACAGTTCCCTCTGCCCAGTCTTTGCGAGAACCGAGTAAAGCCCGGCTACAGATCCGTTGGTTGCAAATGCCTTTCGTCCGTTGATGAGGTAGTTGTCGCCGGATTTCCTGGCTGTGCACTGGATAGCCTGGACATCCGAACCGGCGCCTGGTTCCGTGACCAGATATCCCATAAGTTTTCTTTCCGCGGATATCATTGGGCAGTATTTCCCTTTTTGCGCCTCATTACCCGCGAAGATAAGCGGATAGCTTCCCACGGCCTGAATGATAAGCAATAGGGCGGAAGAGGCGCAGGCCTTGGAGACCTCCTCTATGCAAAGGCAAAGAGTGTGCGAGGGATTGCCCGGCCATCCATCGTGGTCCGGCGGGAGCATTATTTTGAGGACTCCAAGATCCCAGAGATGGGATACGACTTCCCAGTTGAACTCGCCGCTTCTATCTGTTTCAGCCGCGGCGGGCGCGATTTTGTCTTTCACAAGACGCTTGAGATGGGCAAGCATAATCCTTTGCTCTTCAGTGCGTTCAATCATATAAAGCTCCGGAGCGGCCGAGAAGACGCCATTGGGTTGAGGAAAGTAATAACTGATAACGGGGCAGTGACAAGACAGACTTTTGGCCGGTCCTCCCGTATCTGACTTCTCTACTTTGTCTCAAAAGCAATCCAGTCTCCGCCATTTTTTTCATTGAGTTCAGAAGTGAGTTTCTGTGCCAGGTCTCTGACTATATTGCCTATCCTGTCACGGTCCGCGGAACCTATACGGTATGATGGGGCGGCTATCCCCAGACACATCGCCACCTTTCCCTTCTTGTCATAAACCGGAGATGCGATGCGGCACACACCGGAGCGCATCTCCTCAATGTCACTGGCGTAGCCTTTGATCCTTACCGTTTCAAGCTCCTCCTCCAGGGTGTCAAGGCTGGTAATCGTGCGCGGGGTTATTTGAGGGAGTCCCATGCGCGCCATGACTTTTTGGAGTTTCGCGCCTTCGATGTGAGCCAGATAAACCTTGCCCGGGGCGGTAGCGTGGAAATAGGGATAAGCGCTGCCCACCCTGGAAAAGAGACGAACCGCGTCAGGGCCTTCAACCTGCTCGACTAGGATGAGCTGATCTTTCACGCGGGCCGAAAACTCCGCTGTTTCGCCCGTCAGCTCAACGAGTCTCTTGAGGTATCCCCGGGCCTCCGAGCGAAAACCCGTGCGATTGAGAACAAGGTTTCCAAGGTAGAGGAACTTAAAGCCAAGTCGGTAGGTCTTCCTGTCCGCGTCAAGAATAACGTACCCGTTTTCCTTTAGAACTCCCATTATTCGCCAAAGGGAAGGGACAGGGATTACGAGCTTTTGTGCTATTGCTCTAAGCCCCATTTCAGAGCCTTCCTCTGCCAGGAGTTCAAGGACCTTCAAGCCCCTGTCTAGAGCAGGGACCTTCTTGTTATTTGTCACATGTTTCATATATGAAATTTTACATTTCATATAAGATAAAATAATGCGTTGCGCAAGTCAAGTAATTTTTTTGAGGTAAAATTTCCTTATTTTTGGCTTGCATAAATTCGGCGTTGGAACGGTAAAGGAATAAGTTTTTATATGAAAATGTTTCCAAATTGGCGATAAATTCTAATACTTAGTTGCTCTTCGCCCGGGCATGCGGGCCGAATAGACGGAGCTAACTTATTGAAAAGTGATGAGTAGTTAGGAGAACGCTGCAACGATAAGGGATGCAGCTCAACACAGTAGTTAGACTTCTTGAGAAGCCTTCTTTTTAGGGTGAATAAGGTTTACAGTAAGTAAGGTATTATTGGACCAGAGGTAATCAGAGGGTCTTCTCCATCATGTCCCCCAGAAGGGAAAGATGCGTTTTCTCATCATCTGCAAGCGTCTTGAGGATTTTTACTGATTCAGGCTCTCGCAGGTTCCTTGAACATCGCAGGTAGAGGTCAAGTGCTTGGGCCTCGAACATCATGGCCTTTGTGATTACATCTGTGGAGGTCTTGGGAAGGGAGTCTTTCAGGGAGTCTTCCATCGTGAAGCCCCCCTCCATTATCTTAGCGCCAGAGGCGGATCTTTCAAGCTCTGCTGCGTCCTTTAAGCCTGTGATACTGAGATAGGAATCACGCAGCTTTCGTTTGTGTCCTTCTTCCATTCCTGCAAGCCTCTTTAAAAGAGAAGCGGCCTCGCCATGCTGGGATGGGGAGATCTTTTCATAAAAAGACCTCAATCCCTCCTCCATAGCATAGGCGGCCTTGATGACATCGGTCGGGGAATCTTCGGGTGAAAAGTAACCCAAGCCGGTCTCAGCAGGCCCTGTGGCAGTGGCGCCGTCCCATGCCTTTATCCCTCCGGCCAGGTTATAAATCTCCTTAAAGCCTTTTCCGGCAAGGACCTGAGCGGCAACGCGGCTCCGTCCTCCAACAGCGCAATAGACGATGGTCGGCTTCTGCGGGTCAAGTTCACCGGCTCGATCCTGAAGCTCCGCGAGCGGCATGAGCATACCGCCGGGGATATGATTCTGTTCATATTCCCCTGGCTGCCTTACATCAAGAAGGTTGTATGTTCCCTCTTTATGGTTTGACATGAAATTTTTTGCCTCCTCGGCATTCATTGAGGGTGTCAGGGTAAAAAGCTGCTTCCATTCCATTTCGAGAGCTCCTTAAGACCTATTTTTTTATGCTTCCAACGGCGACAAGATAAAGCATGAGGCTTTTGTCATCAAGCCCCAGAAGTTCCGCCGCGTCCCGATCATAGAAAGCGCCGATGCCGCAGCACCCGAGGCCCAGGGCTGTTGCTGCAAGATAGAGCCTCTGTCCCATTCTACCGGCGCTTATCATGGCATATCTGTAGCCCCGGGGGCCTGCGGCGCCGTCTATGATGTCAAGGTTTGAGAGAAAGACAAAATGAATTGAGGCCGTCGCGATCCACATCTGCTGAAGGCATATATCAGCCATGGCATCATTAAAACGGCCCTCAGCCGCCCGATAAATATTCCGCGATTCCTGGTCAAATACATAGAGTCCGGACGGCATGGCCTCAGAAGGTCCCAGGAGCATTCCTGCGGCGAGATAGGGATAAAATTCAGCCATCATGGTGGCTGAGATCTTTGCCAGGGCGGAAGGGCTCATGGCCCTATCCACAAAATTTCTCTTTGAGCGCCTTTGAAACAAGACTTCAGGATAGTCAAATAACACCTTGCCTTCATTGTCTTCATTAATGCCGGCGACTGGCTTAAGCTGAAGGCCCAGCTTATCTGATATTTTCTCTGCCGAGTGAGGCCTCACTTCAATACAGGATTCGTTAAACTGCCTTAAGAGATCATAGTCCTTTTCCACGCGGGCCACCCTGCTTGCCTCGGCTATGTGAGAGGGAAGGGGAGCAAGCTCATTTTTTTGGGTTCTCAGAGACAGGCTCCCAAGGCCGGGGATATCAACCATAGCAAGAGCCGCCTCTCTTACATCTTCAATTCCAAGGAGAAGGTTCACTTCACGGTCTTCGAAATCGTAGTGGATTCTATGAGGGAGGTCCAAGGCCTTGAGCGCGAGGATATGGTTTTCCATTACATGGCCTGTATCAAGAAGGTTATAGCGATAGGCCCTGTTTCTGTATTTCCATGAGCTTCTGAAAAAAATGGCGGTGAAGAAGAAAACCATCCCGAATGCCGCGTCGCCTTCCAAATTCAGAAATGTCCCTTCTCTTATCCAGGCGAGGGCATGCTCGACCGGAGAGTAATGATATATCCCGTCATCGAGTCCTGCGACGCTTCTTGAAGCGAGATAGATCTCCGTCGGATAGAGGGCACCTGCCGAAGCTGCGCTCCTGAACCAATAATCCGTGCCTCCACCTCTGCTCTTCGCCGTAACAGCCTGAGTCAGAATGAGGATGCGCGCAACCTCATCTATGCTGAAATTTATCCTTGCGCTTGATGAAACGATCTTTTTCTGAGGAAGAGAGAAAAAAGAAGTTTTAAGCGGGCTAAAATCCCTTACATCCGGAAGCTGAATATGCTTTATGCCTCTGTAATGCTTGAATGTATCCGGTTGGTTTTCCCAGTCGAGCGCGTGACCGCCCATGCTCTGGCGCTCATAGCTTGTCAGGATCTGGTAGGAAGATGCGGTTATCATTGTTTGGGAGGTTATCAGATCAGGGAGGAAAAGAAAAGCCGATTCCCCTCTGGGAATCGGCTTTGATAGTGAATAGCTCGTGAAGGATTAGGCAGCTTCCAGTTTCTGCCTTGCCGCCATATCCATGAGCACTCGCTCCCTGGATTTGTCAATGCCAAGGGCCTTACGCTTCTTGTCTATATGGGCTATCATCTTCTGGGCCATTTCATGAGGATCTAAAGCGAAATCCCATGTGCCGAACCCGAGTCCCTCCAGCTCCTCAAAGAGATGTTTGTGGAATTTGGTCCCTTCAACTATGGGGAAGGTCACGCCAAAGATCGTATAGACGCCGGATGCCACAAAATAATGTCCGATGGAGATGGCCTTCTCACTCATCCACTCAGGCGCTGCTCCGGCGACCGGCAGGTCGGCAATACTGTCTCCGAGGCCGCCTGTTTTCACCATCTCCGCGCAGGCAATTAAAATGCGGCTGTTGTCAACACAGGATCCGACACCCAGAACAGGAGGCATGCCAACGGTCTCGCACACTTCTTTGAGGCCGGCTCCTGCCAGGTGGGCGGCCTCCGGGGTATAGAGGCCAGCTTTGGCAAGGGCGATCTGCGAACAGCCGGTCTGGACGACCAGAACATCATTTCTGATCAGCTCCTTGACCAGTTCTACATGGACATAGTCCTGCCTGACCCTGGGGTTAGTGCAGCCGACTACGCCCGCAACACCGCGGATTCTTCCGTTGATGATGTTGTCGTTAAGAGGGGTATAGGATGACCTGAACGTCCCGCCAAGCATGTAGTTGATATACTCATGAGAGAAGCCATGAATGCCCAGATTCTTTATCTTTGGAATCTCTATGGGAAGTTTGCGGTTCTTGAACCTGACTATGGCGTTTTCCACAATGCTGTCCGTGCATTCGCGCGGGGTATGATCATTGAATTCTATATGCTGCACTCCCTCTATATGGCATCTGGGATTTGTTGTGAAAAGCTTTGTTCCATAACAGTCGGCTACCTTGCCCAGACCCTGCTTGATGCACTGCACGTCAACGCCCATGGCATCCACTGCGCCTGTTATCAAAATGGCCTCTGTTGACATGAAGTTGCCCGCGTGGGGAATCCCGTGACGGGACAATACCTCTGCCCCTGAGCAGCACATGCCGAGCAGGTTGATTCCCTTGGCGCCTGCGTCCTTGGCTGCCTGAATGAGCCCCGGATCATTAACAGATGAGATCATAGACTCAAAAAGATTCGGCTCGTGGCCGTGAATTATCACATTGACATGGTCTTCCTTGAGGCAGCCCATGTTGACCTCTGCCCTCACCGGGGTAGGTGTTCCGAAGAGGATATCGGATATCTCGGTTGCCACCATTGATCCGCCCCAACCATCGGAGAGGGCTGTTCGCGAGCACTGTTTGGTTATGTTTTCATAATGCTGATCAACGCCCATGTGTGTGCGGTGCATCAGTTCCATGATCTCGCGCATGGCCCCTCGCGGAACCACGCCGTTTTTGCGCCATGTCTCAAGGGTTTTGGGTGGAACCCTCTTGGCAAAGGGAATCTCGCCTTCCACCTGCACATAGGTTCTCTCAAGCTCGGTATAGAGGTCGGTTGCTATGTCTTCAACGCTTCTGCCTTCCGTCTCAATACCTAACTCTTTTGCGACCTCTTCCAGCTTGACCGTATCTTTGATCTGGTAATCTTTGATGTGGCCGCCGACAACCTCACGGAAAAGGTCGAGCATGCTCATGCCGTGATCGGTATGGGCCGCGGCGCCGCTTGCAACCATCCTTGCGAAATTCCTGGCCTGGATGGTATCAATGGTAGCTCCGCAAACTCCAACCTTGCTGTATGGATCTTTTGCAATGAGGCGGCATGGTCCCATGGAGCAGTGCTTGCAGCAAGCCGAGTCAGCTCCTATGGGGCAGGGCTTCATGCTGGCTGCGCGGTGGAAGGCGGTTTCAACGCCATCTCTTTCAGCCTTTCTTAACATCTGGGCCGTAGCTTCGCAGGCAGTCGCCTCATCGATATTTAGCTTTACTTCTTTCTTTTCCTTGTCCTTTTCCAGCTTTTCCATGTGTTCTGATACCCTCCTTCTTGGATTGGTTTTGTTCTTATCCAGAGCTTATTAGTAACTATTATCAAATTGGGTTCCAAAAAAAGCCAGAAATTCAAAGTTTTCTAGCTTGATTAAACGGTATATTGCCCCGGGGGCTTTAGGATGTCAAATGTTTTTTAGATAAAAAGGGGAGGTCTGTGACCTCCCCGTAGATTCAATCCAAACTAAGAGCTTGCTTCAAGGGTGCATTTTGCAAAATCTATCTCTTTGCCGCAACCACTGCATTTGTGGGATCTATTGAATTCGTCTGAAAATATCTCTTTTTCCTTGCCGCAATTAGGGCACTTGCAGGTAAAAGATTTGAGGTTCTTCAGATCCTGTAAACCGGGGCAATGTTGGGGTGTACTCGCCATATCCATCTCCTTTCCATCGCCTGCCATGAAAGGCGGCTATTCTTTAAGTTTCTTGCTGATTTCCTTCCCATAGTCCTGGGCCATGGTTATCCCCCCGTCGAGAGAAGAAGACTTGAGTCTCAGGGGGCCGCCCACCATCTTCATCTTGAAGATGTTCTTCATTGTGTCATAGATGCGTCCTGGAGCCTCTCCGCTCCAGCCGAAGGCGCCGAAGGAACCACCGACTTTTCCTTCAATCCCTGCCTTTTCAGTCAGGAAAAGGAGGGTCTTCATAGACTGCATCATCTCGCCATGGTATGTCGCAGAGCCTAAAACGTACGCGTCATATCCCTGGAGGTTTTTTTCGTTTTTGATTGCAGTTACGTTTACAACATCGGCCTGATTGCCTCCGATGCGGATACCTTCCGCTATTAGCTCAGCCATCTTCTTTGTCTCTCCGGTTCTGGTGGAATAGACAAGCAATACCTTAGCCATTTAAAACGACCTCCCTGGAAGCGTTGAGTAACCTATTTCTCTTCAACTTCTACTACCTTTCCCTTATGCTTTGTTCCGCACAGAGGGCAGAGAATGTCAATCTCTTTTTCATCGCCTATGAATTTTTCCCTCAGCTTCTCAGGCCCCAGGAAACTTACGTCACCGCAGGCGCACTGCGGGCATTCCGCCTTAACCGTATATTTTTTCTTTGACATTTCTTGTCACCCTCCCTTCGAATCACGCAAGTCTTGGATCCTGCCCTGTCTTACCACAGTCCGGAATATAGCATGAAATGTCCACGAACTCGCATTTTTTCTTGCAAGAGGGGCACTTCTCAGGCGGAAGATCCGTCTTGACTGTATAACCACACTCCTTGCATTTCCAATCACCCATTTTAGCCTCCTCGCCCCGGCCGTCCGGGGCACCTGTCAGGGAACCCTATGCCTTCCACAATCCGTGTATATTACAAAACTCGCGGGCGGACACCTTAGCCGCATCTATAGAAAATACTGCCTCCGGAGGGTTCCCAGGTGAAAGGTATTTTCTATAAAGCTTCCCGTCTGCCATGATTTCAATCCATTCAATGTAATGCTTTTCTTCCATCGGATGGGCCACGCTTCCTACCTTTACCTTGAAGCCGCCGGCCGCTTTTTCCACCACGGGAACATGTTTCTCCTTGGCTGCGTCAACGGTATTTTCCTTAAGAAGAACCATAGGCTTGCCGCAGCATACCAGTTCACCTTTTCCTCCGTGAAGCACCTCAACTATGTTTCCGCAAACCTCACACTTATAAACCTCGAGTTTCTCAGCCATGTTTTACCTCCTCTATTTGATGCTGTTTTAGGATAAAAAAATTAGTAATTCTCACCCAGAATCTCGTAATATGCCTTTGGATGGGCACATGCGGCGCAAGACTCCGGGGCCTCTTTACCCTTGTGAAGATAGCCGCAATTCCTGCACCGCCAGACTACTTCGGTATCTTTTTTGAAAACCTTTCCACAATCTATATTGGAAGCGAGATCCCTGTATCTTTTCTCATGTTGTTTTTCAGCCACAGAAACGGCTCTAAGGACTGCCGCTATGGCCGCAAAGCCTTCTTCATCAGCCACCCTGGCAAACTCTGGATACATTGTTGTGTGCTCATAGTTCTCGCCTGCCGCCGCTGCCTTGAGATTCTCCAGGGTGCTTCCCGTCATCCCTGCCGGGAAGCTTGCAGTAATCTGGACCTCTCCACCCTGCAGAAAATTGAAAAAACGCTTGGCGTGTTCCTTTTCCTGATTCGCCGTCTCTTCAAAAATGAATGCTATCTGTTCAAAACCCTCTTTTTTCGCCTGACTCGCGAAATAGGTGTAACGATTCCTCGCCTGTGACTCTCCCGCGAAGGCTGTAAGCAGATTCCTTTCCGTCTTTGTGCCTTTAAGTCCCATCAAAGATCTTCTCCTTTACTCCTACATTTCTTACACAGACCTACAAACTCAAGTTTATGGCCGAAGATGCCATACTTTGTTAGATTCCCCAGCGCATTCTCAAGGTGCTCGAAAGGATTGTCAGAAGGCTCTATCTCAGCGTCCTCAACGGTGCCGCACCTCACGCAGGTAATATGATAGTGGTCTGATGTCTTCCAGTCGAACCTCATCTGGGTATGCTCCGGTTCAAGTCTTCCTATCAAACCCGCAGATGCAAGCAGTTCCAGGTTCCTGTAAACAGTGCCGAGGCTTATCCTCGGTAACTTCTTTCTCACCCTATCATATATCTCATCCGCAGTTGGATGGGTGCCTGCGGCTCTTACTTCTTTGAGTATGACCTCCCTCTGCCTTGTCATGCGGCTTGCGGGTTGCTGCTTCAATCTGCCTCCAAAGCCTGTGCGATACCTGCCATAACTAACAAGCTAAGAACCTGAAAAGAAGGAGTCAAGCATAAGAAAGGTTTTGGAATTATACCATTACTTTTCCTTTTTTTCAAAGGTCTTCTTGCCGCCGCACTCGGGACATTTTTGAGGCTTGCACCTCGATTCCTTTGTGTGGCCGCAAGTTGAGCAAGCATAGGTAGCCATCTTTATCACCTCCTTCAGTCGTTTTTCCACCAGCCTTTACGGATATGGGAATCTTTTTCTTTTTCAGCGAGACCCCTGATCTTGAATGCCGCATCCCTCACAACTCCGTAGAGAATGCCGCATCCGGTATCTTCCTGATCAGCTTCACCCTCCTGGGCGATCTGAAGCATCCTTTCTGTCAGATCCAGGGTCTTTTTAATGTTATGGTCGCACGGTTTCATAGGAAAAAATTCCTGAGCAATTCAATTTTGTTCCAATTTAAAGCAAGGTGCGTGCCGCAGACCATCTGGCTAAGGGAGGACAGGTAGGAATGCCTTCAAAAGGCATCCCGACTCGAGATCATGAGGCGAAAAAGGGTTTAGAGAGGCACCGGCGGCTGCCTAGAGATACACAAGTGTATCGCCGGTATGTGTTCAACCGCAAAGGGCCTGCGCTGATTTCCTCTCAGCATTAAGGTGAGAATGCTCCACTGCATCTTCATTTGCAGGGGTGATACCGAGACGCATTGCAAGGGTTTCGATATTTATTACGAGTGAAGTTGATGGCTTGATAAAAACTCCATCTGCTGCGAAGGATTCCTTATCTTTGCAGCGCGGGTCTGCCTAAGCCTTTTTTAGGGATTGCCTGCGCTTCGCTTGGCGGCCCCACCCTTCGGGCGGGTTCCCATTTGCGTGCGCCTTGTATCTGAAGCATTTTTATTTGGCGTCCCAATCCGGGCTTCTTGCGAGTTCATCAAAATCGGCCGCCAGGATGTACCAGAAAACAGAATGTGACACATAAGTGTATCACAGTGGTTCAGGATTGTCTCCAAGGAAGCGATAAAGAGTGGCACGGCCTACACCCAGGAGTCTGGAAGCCTTTGCGCGGTTTCCGCCGCTCTTTTCGAGCGCCTGCCTTACTGACCCGGAGTCCAGTTTTCTCCTTGGATTTCCGGCTTGTCTTGGATGCGATTTCTCAAGTATCTGAGGGGGAAGATCGTCGGGCTGTATGACAAGGCCGCGGCTCCTAACAATTGAATAGTGAATGGCGCTTTGAAGCTCCCTCACGTTTCCCGGCCAGTCGTACGAGCTTAATGCATCCATCGAAGCTCTCGATATACCCATGTGTCGTGGATCTCTTTCTTCCGCCTTTTCAAGGAAGTGCTCCGCAAGGAGGGCTATGTCACCCCTCCGATCCCTTAATGGAGGGAGGTTAATAGGCACTACGCAAATTCTGTAAAACAGATCCTCACGGAAGCGATTCAACTCCACCTCATGTCTCAGATCCCTGTTTGTGGCGCTTATCAATCTTACATCCACCGAGATGGTCTTTTCGTCGCCGAGCCTCTCAAAGCGAGACTCCTGTAAAACCCTCAGAAGCTTGACCTGCACTATCTTTGGAAGTTCCGAAACCTCATCCAGAAAGATCGTGCCTCCGTCCGCGAGTTCGAATCTTCCCTTCTTATCTCTTATCGCTCCTGTAAAGGAGCCCTTTACATGGCCGAAGAGTTCGCTTTCCAGTATTCCTTCCGGAAGGGCGCCGCAATTTATCGGTACGAAGGGCTTTCCGGCCCGTCGGCTTTCATTGTGGATCGCGGCCGCTACCAGCTCCTTGCCTGTTCCGGTCTCACCATATATGTGGACGGGAAAATCGGTTGCAGCCAGGTCCTGGATCTGTCTGTAAACATCAAGCATCTTGGGGTCTCTTCCCACTATGCCGGCAAAACAGTCAAGCTCTCCGGCCTTAAGCCTCAGGCCTATCAGGTCGGTAACGTCCCTGAAGGCGGCCAGAACTCCGGCAAATCCGCCTTCTCTGTCGTTCATGGCGGTCACCTTCATCTCTATTCTTTTTGGTTCTTGCCGCTTGTTCAGGAATGTCAGGGGATAGCTTTTGTGAGAGAAGGGCTCAGGCACTCCGCCGAGAAATGAGCAGTTCTCACCGCAGAATGGCCTTCCAAAGGCTTCATGGCAGTCCTTTCCCATGACCAGTTCTCTGCTGTAACCGGTTATTGATTCCGCAGCACGGTTGAAAAACAGGATGCGCCTGTCCGTGTCATGGGCTATTATGCCTTCTGTGAGGCTGTCAAGAATCCGCTCCAGGTTTTCCTTGTCGGAAAGGAGCTTTTGAAGAAATATGTCCTTCATGGCTGGGAGAAATATAGTTTAAAGAGATTCTTGCTTCAAGATGGAAATATCGCAGGCAACCGCAGGGAGGGATCTCCTTGCGATCGCTTGCGAAAAATCTTCTGAGCGGAAGGAGTATAACCCATGGACTATGAAACCATCACATGGACCATTCCTGAGGATGGAATAGGGGAACTGGCCCTTAACAGACCCAGGCGATATAACAGCGTAAACCAAAGGATGCTTGAGGAGATTGAAGACCTCTGGGCAGGTCTTAAACGCAACAGAGAAGTGCTTGTGGTTATCCTTAAAGGAAGCGGTGAGAAGGGATTCTGCGCGGGACTTGACATAAAAGAGGCGATTCGCCTCATAGGCTCAATGACTGCGGATCAATTCTATGAATTCCAGTCGAGGCTTGCCAGGATAATGGTCGCGATGCGAAGCGCCCCTCAGCCGATAGTCTGCGCCGTTCACGGCCCTGCGGTGGGATTGGGATTCAGCATGGCCCTTGCTTCTGATATCAGGATATTGAGCACGGATGCCCGTTTTTCAGCCGCCTTCATAAATATTGGATTGGGAGGGGCCGATATGGCATGCAGCTATTTTCTCCCCCGTCTGCTGGGGGCGGGCAGGGCCTATGAGCTTATGCTCACAGGCGATTTTCTCTCCGCTCAGGAGGCCTTTTCTCTCGGCCTTGCAAGCCGTTTGGTGGAAAGAGAAGTTCTTTCTGATGAGGCGATGAAAATGGCAAGGGCGCTGAGGTCGAAAAACCCCCTTGGGCTCAGGCTTACCAAAGAAGCGATCAATATGAATATGGATGCCTGCGGTCTTGAACATGCCCTTCACCTCGAAGACCGAAACCAGACTCTACTTCTCTTGAGGAGTATGCTTGATCCGTCCGGAAGGACAAGCCGGTTTTTTTAGGCCTCTCTTCAATCCTTGTCTTTCACGGCTGGATGGTTAAAATGGAGCAACTTTGTAATCAAAGGAGTACTATTATGTTTAACCACATACTTGTCCCGACCGATTTTACTGAAAAGAGCGCCGAATCGGCCCGGATAGCGGTGAAGATGGCATCATCCTTTAACGGTGAATACAAAATAACTCTTCTCCATGTTATTGAGACCATAGAAGGTGCGACATACGAAGAGTTTTCCAATTTTTATGAAAGACTCCGAAAACGTTCCGACAAAAAGCTTGATGACATGGTAACTACTTTTTCAGGCGAGGGGTTCAAGCTCTTCAAGAAGATAGTCCTTGGCAACAGGGTCAAGGAGATCCTGGAT
>JBGSUA010000226.1:0-29249 GCA_041753575.1 Desulfatiglandaceae bacterium | reverse complement strand
ATAGATCCATTTTTCGCAGCAAAGACATTGGTATTAATCTGTAATATCTGTGATCCCGTTACTGGTGAGGATTACAGTAGAGACCCCCGCAACATTGCCAGAAAGGCGGTAAACTATCTTAAGAAACTTGGGATTGCAGATACAGCTTATTTTGGCCCGGAGGCCGAGTTCTTTATTTTCGACGATATCCGTTTTGATCAGAACGAGCATGAAGGTTACTACCATATAGATTCTGCTGAAGGAAAATGGAACTCGGGCAGACAGGAAAATCCCAATCTCGGTTACAAGATCAGGTATAAAGAAGGATACTTTCCCGTTCCTCCAACGGACAGTATGCAGGACATCCGAAGCGAGATGATGCTTACACTGGAGAAGATAGGCGTCAAGATAGAGGCTCAGCACCATGAGGTGGCTACGGCAGGGCAGTCAGAAATTGACATGCGTTTTGGATCGTTGGTCGAGATGGCGGACAATGTGCTGAAGTATAAATATGTCATTAAAAATACTGCAAAAAAATTTAATAAAACTGTAACCTTTATGCCGAAGCCTCTATTTGGAGATAACGGAACCGGAATGCACGTTCATTTGTCGCTCTGGGACAAGGGGACGAATCTCTTCGCGGGAGATGGTTATGCAGGGCTTTCTGATATGGCGATGTTTGCTATCGGCGGCATACTGGCTCATGCGCCTTCGCTCCTTGCCTTTACCAGCCCGACTACAAACAGCTACAAGAGACTTGTTCCAGGCTTTGAAGCTCCTGTGAACCTGGCCTATTCAAGGCGCAACCGAAGTGCGGCGGTAAGGATTCCTCTATATTCATCCTCGCCCAAGGCAAAAAGACTCGAATTCAGATGTCCTGATCCAAGCTGCAATCCGTATCTGGCATTTTCCGCGATACTTATGGCGGCACTGGACGGAATACAGAATAAAATTAACCCAGGTGATCCTCTAGACAAGGATATTTATGATCTGCCTCCTGAAGAACTTGCCAGGGTCCCTCACACGCCGGGATCTCTCAGGGAGGCATTGAAGAGCCTTGAAAAGGATAACACCTATCTTCTCAAGGGCGATGTATTCACTTCAGACGTTATAGAGACATGGATAGCCTACAAGATAGAGAAAGAGGTGCTGGCGGTAGAGCTGAGACCTCATCCGTGGGAGTTTGCTCTTTATTACGATATATAGAAACCCAGGAAAATTCCAATTGCAAGCCCTCCCGCCCGGGAGGGCTTTTTTTTGCCTATAGTGCCGTGGTAGAATTACGCGGAAAAAAAACTTACTGGATATAGGAAGGATAATTGATTTGGAGCCTGAGGATATTATGCTTCAGATGGGATCAAATGCGAACCATAACCCTATGGAACGGTACCAGCCCATCATGAGGAAAGAATACCTGAGCGCCTTCTCAACTGAGGAGCGGACCGGACACACAAAGGAGTTAGAGCAGCTTTCAAAGGAAAATCCCTGCTCCGTTCTCCTAAAGGCCCTGGGGGGCCACTCCTTCGAATGCACTGTGATCGCATTTGACTACCCGTGGGAATTTTCCTTGATTACAGGGATTTTGTCGGCGATGGGATTTAACATTACATCAGGGGACGTTTTCACCTTAGATGAGGCTGAAGGGAAGTATTCAGAGGCATCCAGCGGAAGAAAGAAGATAGTTGACCGCTTCATCGGAACTGTGGACCCATCCCTGTCAGGTTCACAGGAAAAATATCACCAAGAACTTTCTCGTTTGGTACTGGATGTTATATCACTTCTTGAGAACGGAGGTGAAGACTGTATTAACAAGGCGAGGGAACTGGTTAATTCCATGGCGGTGAAACGCATGGCAATGTCAAGAAAAGATGAATCGCCCTTATTCTATCCGGTGCAAATCGAGTTGGACAACGACTCCTCCCCCTTCACCACCATGAGGGTAATCTCCCAGGATACTCCGGCATTTTTGTACTCACTTTCGACCGCCCTGTCGTTGCATGGAGTCATCATAGAAAGGGTGAATATCCGAACCGTGGAAGGACAGGTGGAAGACCGGATTGATATCCTGGACAGCAGAAGGAGAAAGATCGTAGATCCGGACGACCTCAACAGGCTTAAGATATCTGCGCTCCTTACAAAACAATTCACTCATTCTTTAGGAAATTCCCCTGATCCTTTCGCGGCACTTCTGAGGTTCGGCCGCCTGGTGAGTGATATTCTGGTACTGCCTGAAAAGGCAAAGTGGCTGGACCTTCTTACAAAACCAGACAGCCTCAACGGCCTCGCCAGGATTTTGGGCGCAAGCGATTACCTTTGGGAGGACTTCATTCGGCTTCAGTATGAGGCATTGCTCCCAGTGATAGCTCCCGAAGCGCGCGGAAAGTCATTATGTACTGCCTCGGAGAGCGTAAAGGAGCTTCTTTCAACTGCTGTGGAACGCTGCGAAAGCCTGGAGGAAAAGGCCGATGCACTTAATAAATTTAAGGACCGAGAGCTTTTTCTCGTTGACCTAGATCAGATACTGCATCCTGATCAGGATTTCGAGGTGCTTTCAAGCAGACTTACCGCGCTTGCAGAGGCTATAGTGACCTGTGCTGTTGATGTGGCCAAGGAACATCTTGTAAATCGTTTCGGCGTCCCCCGTTCGGTTGGAGGCATCGAGGCGGCATTTGCAGTCTTCGGTCTTGGAAAGTTGGGGGGCAAGGCCCTTGGCTATGCTTCCGACATAGAACTGCTCTTTGCTTACAGCGATAACGGTTCAACTGACGGTAGAGACAAGATTGCCAACTCCGAGTTCTTTGATAGACTTGTTAGACTCACAGTGGGCATGATCAGGACCAAGCGGGAGGGGATATTCAAAGTTGATCTGCGCCTGCGACCTTACGGAGATTCCGGGCCGCTATCGGTTAGTCTGGAGAGCTTCTGCAGATATTTCGGGGTTGGAGGGTCGGCCCATTCCTACGAAAGACTGGCCCTGGTGAGGCTGAGGGCAATTGCCGGTGACGCTTTCTTGGGATCAAGGATTGAAAGAATAAGGGATGAGGTGGTCTATTCGGATAAGAGCGTTGACAGGGAGGAGATTAACGAACTCAGAGAAAGGCAGTTCCTGCATAAGGCGCAGGGAAACGTCCCCAATGCCAAGTTCTGTCCTGGAGGCTTGGTTGATCTTGAATACGGGATTCAGGCGCTCCAGACTTCCTTCGGCAAGGATTGCGGCAGGCTGAGGACCCCTGTGACCCGAGAAGCGCTTGAGGCGCTTGATGATTGCGGGATCATAGGAACTGAGGAAAAGGATGCGCTGACAGAGAGTTATTTCTTTCTTCGCAAGCTCATAAACGGCATTCGTATGCTCAGAGGCTCCGCCAAAGATCTTTTTCTGCCCCCGGTTGCTTCCATAGAGGCTGAGCATCTTGCCAGGAGGATAGGCTACACCCGCGAAGGAGGGCTGGAACCGAGGGAGCACCTGAAGATGGATTTCGAGATCCATACGGCTGCCGTAAGGGCATTCATTGAAAGCCGCTTCGGCAAAGAGGCCGTTCCTTCAACAAAGGAAGCAAGCATCGCGGATGTTATTCTTTCTGGGAATCTTTCTGGGGACATGATAAGAAGAATCCTCACCGATGCGGGCTTTGGCAACCCTGCAAGGGCCTACATGAACCTAGTTAGTCTTGCCGGCACCGGAAGCAGGAAAATGACCTTTGCAAGGTTGGCCCTGCTTTCAACGGACATACTCAGGCATTCACCAGACCCTGATATGGCGCTGAACAACTGGGAGAGGTTTATAAATGCCGTTCCAAGCCCTGAATTTCATTACGGCATAATGCTCTCTCAGCCGATGCGCCTGGAGATCCTGCTGCGCATCTTCTCATGGAGCCAGTTTCTTGCCGATACCCTTGTAAGAAACCCGGGCTTCCTTGATTGGGTGGTCCTGCCGGAGATAATAGGCGTCAAGAGGGATAAAGAATCTCTGCTGGCCGAGCTGCGAGGAACGCGCCTTTCGTGTGGAGATCGGAGGGAATGGCTCAATGAGCTGAGACGTCTCCGAAGAAGAGAAATACTCAGGATTGGAGTAAGGGATGTCGGCCTTGGTGTATCCGTAGTGGAGATCATGGAAGAACTCTCCACCGTGGCGCAAGCGTTCATTGAGGCAGTCGTGGAGGGTTGCTGGGATAATCTGGAAGTTGATTTTCCAGGTGCCGACTCCAGAGATGATTCCATCAAAGTGGATGGGCTAAAAAAGGGTTTCTCAATCATTGCCTTTGGAAAACTTGGAGGATCGGAACTTAATTACAGCTCAGATGTTGACCTCGTAGCCTTTTACGACGATCAAGGGCTTGGCGGGCTTTCTGAAACAGACAACCATGAAAAAGCTGGCTCTTCGCGGGACATTTACAAAAAGCTGACAGAGCGTATCCGTCACGATTTGAGCGTTCACACGGAAGAGGGATATGCCTACAGGGTTGATCTTCGTTTGAGACCCTTCGGGAGCTCAGGAGAACTTGTTCCAAGTGCCTCTGCACTGATAAAATATTATCGGGAGGCAGCAGCCCCGTGGGAGATACAGGCAGCAATCAAGGCAAGGTCCATAGCAGGAAACATCCAATTGGGAGAAGAACTCCTCCATGAAATCAGGCTCATCTATTCATCATCTGCCGACAAAAGGGCTATACTGAGGTCCATCGGGAGGATGAGAAGAGGCGGTTTACAAAAATCGGGTTTGAGCCGGTTCAAGGGGAGGGATGTGAAAAATGATCCTGGGGGAATCAGAGATGCGGAGTTCTTGATTCAGGGTTTGCAGCTTATCCACGGGCCTTCAAATCCTAAGCTTTTTGAGGGTAATACATTAAAGGCATTAAGCCTGCTTGCGGAATTCTCACTAATTAATGGCGAGCAGGCTCGGGTTCTAAGGGAGGACTATATTTTTCTGAGAAAGATAGAGCACTGTCTCCAGATCATGGATGACAGGCAGATACATTTGATACCGTCTGCCAGTGAGGACGTGCTCTCACTTGTAAAAAGGCTGAATGGAATGGGAATTGACCCTGATTCTTTTTTTCGAGAAGTTGATGCCTGCTTCTTGCGGATAAGAACAGCCTTACAGGATCTTATACTGGAAAAATAGAGGTATTGGCATCAGTTTACATTTTTGTTGAACAATTCGATCGGCAGCCTCGAAAAAAAATCCATTTTTGTATGATTACTCTGGAGGCAGCGAAGGGATGTTGTTTAACACATTTTAATCCCTGCACTTTACTCCTCTGGCATAAGGATTGCTCTCTAAAGCCTTCAGCATTGACACCGCCGAGCCAAAAGGGATACGGTGCATATGGTTTGGGATGCCATAAAGTTTTACCATTAGGAAACCCTCAGGGAGGAAAGAGATGGATTGCAAGACAATTGATGACGTCAAGAGATTGGTGAAAGAAAAGGATATAAGCTTTATACAGTTCTGGTTCACTGATGTCCTGGGGGTATTGAAAAGCTTTGCAGTCACACCCAGTGAACTTGATGAAGGAATGACAGAAGGAATGGGTTTTGATGGCTCATCGGTTGAGGGATTCGCGAGGATACATGAGAGCGATATGATCGCTCGGCCTGATCCCACAACCTTTCAGATTGTGCCGTGGAGAAGCGGTGAAAGGCCGGTCGCACGGATGTTCTGCGATATATTGAATCCGGATGGAACGGCTTATGAGGGTGATCCGCGTTATGTGCTCAAAAGGCTCCTGAAAAGGGTTTCAGATCAGGGCTATACCTTTTATGTCGGGCCGGAACTTGAGTACTTTTATTTCAAAGACAACTGCCGCACTGAAGTCCTCGACACGGGAGGATACTTTGATTCCAGGCCCCTGGATGTGGGAGCCAATCTAAGACGTGAAACCATATTCGCACTTCAGTCCGTGGGTATTCAGGTCGAGTATAGTCACCATGAAGTAGCTCCAAGTCAGCATGAAATTGATCTTCGCTATGACGAGGCCCTGCGCATGGCAGACAAGACCATGACCTATCGAATAGTTGTAAAGGACATCGCGGGGAAAAACGGGGTTTATGCCACATTCATGCCGAAACCCATATTCGGGCAAAACGGCAGCGGCATGCACGTTCATCAGTCCCTTTTCAGGGGGGACAGAAACGCCTTTTACGATCCATCCGACAGGTATAATCTTTCTCAGCTCGCCAGGCATTACATCGCCGGCCTCCTCAGACATGCCCCGGAAATTACCGCCATAACCAACCAGTGGATCAACTCCTACAAGAGGCTTGTCCCCGGTTATGAAGCGCCTGTGTATGTCGCCTGGGCAAGGCGAAACCGCTCAACCATGATAAGGGTCCCCATGTATAAGCCGGGAAAGGAAAAGGCTACGCGCATTGAGTTCAGATCCCCTGACCCGGCCTGCAATCCTTATCTGTCTTTTGCGTTGATGCTTGGAGCCGGGCTTGAAGGCATTGAGAAAAAATATGAACTGCCTGATCCTATAGAAGAGGATATATTTGAAATGAATCCCGCTGAAAGAAAGGCCCATGGTATAACGGATTTGCCGGGGAGTCTTTATGCAGCGATCCTTGAAGCAGAGAAAAGCGAGTTAGTCAGGAGAGTCCTTGGCGACCATGTCTTCAATAAATTCATAGAGAATAAGAAGATAGAATGGGATGCCTACCGCATCCACGTAAGCCAGTATGAAATCGACAGATATCTATCCAAACTGTAGCCATATACAAATACATCAGAAGAGGTTTAAGCGATTATGAAAGACGAGGCAATGACGATTATCGGGCAAAGCCTTTTCGGCTTCCAGGCCGCCTTGAAACAGAGCGGCTCAAGCCTTGAGGAATACCTTGACAAATATTATTACCGCAAATGGATTGGTGATGCCCTTTATGCTTCCATGGCCCTTAGGACTACCTTCGTGACCTCCATGCACCAGTTCCTTGCGGATGAGGGACTTCTTAACCTCGAGAGGGTTCAGTTGAGCCCGGTCACAGATCCCCTTGCTCACGATGTGGAATATGTGCCGAACATTTATTACAAAGGTCAGCTTTACGTGATGACCCACAGCATGATCTATTCAAAGTTCCTCTCATGTCACAACCCAAGAATCAAAGGGATATTCGTTGATTCCCCTAATATCAGGCTCGAGATGGAAAGCCCCGACAGATCACAGAGAGGAAAATACCTCATTGACTTCAGCCAGATGGATATAGAGCTCCGAAGGAACAGAGGAATACGGCTGGAGCAATATCTCAAGGAGCCTGAAAGGGTCAAAAAGGTTCTTAGAGAGGACATGGATAAGGCCATTGACTTTTTCGAGAGGCTCATCATACATGCGGTCTCCAAGATGATTGAGAAAAATGAGGAAGATCTTAAGGCACTAGGCGTGGCGCTCGAGGTTCCGAAGCAGCCTTTCCCGCGTTTTGCCTGCGATGAAGCAAAGAGAAATTACGGACGTGGTTTCGAGGTGAAGCTGGGAGAACATACTACCGCGCCTTTTTTCTGGATTACCGGACTCCTTAGGGAGAACTATGATCTTGTTTATCCCTATCTCAGGCCGGAGGGTAAGGTCCCAGTCTCAGAGATCACCTCAGATATGATCTATAACTATGATATCTGCGCGAAAAGTGTCGTAAGGGACACGGGCAAGCAGACCCCTGCGCTGGAGATACTCTCCGGAGCTGTCAGGGAATGGTTATATGAAGCCATAGTTGAACGTCTGCTCGACAATGGTATTCTGCCGGCTCGTCCGGTAATCTTTGAAGGGAATATAAAAAATATCAACGACCTTGGCGGCTATGGCCCCTTCCTGATGATGGCATCCAGGAAAGACGGCTCAGGACGACCCGTCTTTCCTGACACTTTCGGGGGCGGCATAGGGATAGAGCGGACCCTGTATGCACTATGCAGGGGTCCTGTTCTAGAGAAGATTGACGATATTACTTGCTTTGGGAAAAATCCCGACAGTCATCAGATCTATCTATTCTGATCATAAGACGCTCCCCTCCGCCTGACCGCAGTCGGCCTGCAAGCGGATAATAAATACGATAAGCAATGGATCGGTGAGACGATGAACGCTTTTCTACCGAAGGCCCAGGGCCTTTATGACCCGGGCTTCGAACATGACGCCTGCGGCGTGGGCTTTGTTGTAAATATAAACGGTTCCCAGAGCCACGAGATAGTGGAACACGGGATAGAGGTGCTGAGAAACCTCGTTCACAGGGGTGCGATAGGCGGCGACCAAAAGACCGGTGATGGCGCGGGAATTCTTTTTCAGATCCCGGACAGGATGTTTCAGCGGGAGGCCAGACTGATAGGGTTTAAACTGCCTGCCCGCGGCAATTACGGCGTAGGGATGATTTTCTTTCCTAGAAACGAGGAAAGCCGCTCCAAATGTCAGAAACTTATTGAAAGGACAGCGGTTGCCGAAGGCCTTGATTTTCTTGGCTGGAGAAAAGTACCGGTTGACCCGGAGTCAGTTGAAGGTCAGGCGAGGGATCAAAGACCCGAGGTATTTCAGTGTTTCCTGGGGGGCAGGGGGATTTATGGGGATGCCCTTGAACGAAGACTCTACATTATACGTAGAGAGGTCGAGAAGGCCGCGCCGCAATTATGCGAGGCTGAGGAAATGTTCTACGTCCCCAGCATGTCATCAAGGACTATAGTTTATAAGGGGCTTTTCACAGCTCCTCAATTGCCCGCTTTTTATTCCGACCTCAAAGATCCCGACCTGGTGAGCGCCATCTCCGTAATTCATCAGCGGTACAGCACTAATACCTTCCCGTCCTGGCAACTCGCCCAGCCATTTAGATATCTCGGTCATAACGGGGAGATAAATACTTTGAGAGGTAACATTAATCTCCTGAGGGCAAGGGAACCAAAGCTTGAAAGCCCTCTTTTCGGACAGGACATCAGGAAGATAATCCCTGTGATACAGGGCGGAGGCAGCGACTCTGCTGCGCTCGATAATGCGTTCGAGTTACTCCTCAACGGAGGCAGAAATCCGCCTCACGCTATGCTGATGCTCATCCCGGAGGCGTGGGGCGCAAAATATCCCATGGGGCCTGACCAGAGAGGTTTTTTTGAATACCACGCTGGTCTGATGGAGCCTTGGGATGGGCCCGCCGCGGTTGTTTTCTCCGATGGAAGACAGGTAGGAGGCATCCTGGACAGAAACGGACTTAGACCTGCCAGATTCACCATCACTCAGGACGGATTGATGGTTCTGGCATCCGAGGCTGGGGTGCTCGACATTCCTCCCGCTTCAGTTGTTGAAAAGGGCGCCTTGCGGCCTGGCGAGATGGTCCTTGTTGACCTTGCCAAGAAACGCGTTTTGAAGAACGGGGAGATAAAGACTCTCTGTGCCAGGCGACAACCTTACAGGCGATGGGTTGAAGAGAATAAGGTGATTTTAAGGGAATTTTATGGAGATATAGCTTCCATTGAGCCTGATATCGAAAGTCTTACCAGGAAACAAAGACTTTTCGGCTATACAAGAGAAGACCTTGACGTCTTAATAGAGCCCATGGCCTCGGGGGGACAGGAGCCGGTTGGATCAATGGGAGCGGATTCGCCTCTCGCCGTATTCTCTGAAAAAAACCAATTACTGTTTAACTACTTCAAACAGCTATTTGCCCAGGTTACAAATCCGGCTATTGACCCGGTAAGGGAAGAACTGGTGATGTCCCTTATGACCTTTATTGGCAATACCGGGAATATCCTCTCGGAGCTGCCTCAAAACAGTTCTTTAATAAAACTCCGACATCCCATCCTCTCAAACGAAGATCTATTGAGGTTGAAGAACTATCAGAGCAAACGATTCAAGTCGGTTACTATCCCAATTGGTTTTCCTGCTGAAGGCAACGGAAGCAAACTCAGGCTTGCGCTGGAGCAGATGATTGACCAATGCGAGGCATCCGTGTCAGGGGGATGTACGCTCCTCGTCCTGAGCGATAAAGATCTTCCACGGGACGTGACGCCCATACCTTCTTTACTTGCCGTTTCTGCACTCAATCAACGGCTTGTAAGGAAAGGGATAAGGACCAGTGCAGGAATAATCATCGAGACAGGCGAGGCCAGAGAGGTGATGCACATGGCGCTCCTTCTGGGATATGGCGCAACCGCCATAAACCCCTACCTTGCCTTCGAGACGGTCGCCGCAATGGCCAAGAGAGGTGAGTTTTCGAGGGATCTTACCACGGGCGTGGCACTGGAAAATTATATAAAAGCTCTCTGCAAAGGACTCCTGAAAATAATGTCAAAGATGGGCATCTCTACATTGAGGAGTTACAGGAGCGCGCAGGTTTTTGAGGCAATAGGCCTAAGTGATGATCTTGTAAATGAATTCTTTCTCGGGACTCCTTCAAGAGTCGGGGGCATAGCGCTGGAGGAGATCGCAAGCGAGGCCAATGCCAGGAGGAAGGACGCTTGGGCCGTGAAAGCTTCTCCTGATCCTATCCTCCCATCAGGCGGCTTTTTCAGACTCCGCCTGGACGGAGAGCGCCATCAGCTAAATCCTGACTCCATAATCACGCTCCAGCAAGCTGTAAGGAACAATGACTACGGCCTCTATCTCAACTATGCCGCGATGATCGACAATCAAAACGAACGCCTCTCGACATTGCGCGGGATGTTCAGGTTCAAACCTTCAGAGGCTGTCCCCCTTGAAGAGGTTGAGCCCGTTAAATCCTTATTAGAAAGATTTGTCAGTGGCGCCATGAGCTTCGGCGCAATAAGCAAAGAAGCACATGAAACAATAGCAATTGCAATGAACCGCCTGGGCGCAATGAGCAATTGCGGAGAAGGCGGCGAGGACCCGGCCAGGTATAAACCTCTGCCTAACGGCGATTCGCTTTGTAGTAAAGTGAAACAGGTCGCCAGCGGAAGGTTCGGGGTTACGACGGAATATCTTGTAAATGCAAGAGAGCTTCAGATAAAGGTTGCGCAGGGAGCAAAACCCGGAGAGGGAGGGCAGCTTCCCGGCCACAAGGTAAACGCGGAGATTGCGAGGGTGAGGCACTCAACACCGGGCGTTACCCTTATCTCCCCTCCACCTCATCACGACATTTATTCGATAGAGGATTTGGCCCAGCTTATATTTGACCTCAAGAATGTGAATCCGCAAGCCAGGATCTCTGTCAAACTTGTCTCTGAAATAGGAGTGGGGACAGTCGCGGCCGGGGTTGCCAAAGCAAGGGCGGACATGGTTCTTATAAGCGGTTACGACGGAGGCACCGGCGCATCGCCTCTTTCTTCCATAAGGCATGCCGGCGCCCCGTGGGAGCTGGGACTCAGTGAGACCCAGCAGACTCTGGTATTGAACAAGCTAAGGAGCAGGATAAGGGTGCAGGTTGACGGGCAGATGAAGACCGGCAGAGATGTTGTGATAGCGGCCCTCCTCGGAGCAGAGGAGTACGGCTTCGCTACCATGGCGCTTGTGGCGCTGGGCTGCGTTATGATGAGGAAGTGTCAGGCCAACACCTGCTCTGTAGGAATCGCCACTCAAGACCCTGAGTTGAGGAAATTTTTTACAGGAAAGCCTGAGTATCTGGAAAATTTCTTCAGGATGATCGCACAGGATGTCAGAGAGCACATGGCTGAACTTGGCTTCCGGACCATGGATGAAATGATCGGCCGCAGCGATGTCCTTGAGAAGAACAGAGCAGTCAATTTCTGGAAGGCCAGAGGGCTTGATTTCTCAAAGATCCTTTATGCTCCTAAGATTGACGGAGCAGATGCGATTCGCTGCCGTGAAACCCAGGCGCACCCAATAAATGATGTCCTTGATAGGGAATTAATAGAACTTGCCGGGGATGCCCTTGATTCGTGCAAACAGGTAAACATTGAACGGACTATACGCAACACCAACAGAACAACCTGCGCTATGCTTTCGGGTGAGATCGCAAAGCGTTACGGCAATAACGGGCTCCCTGACGATACGATAGTTTGCCGCTTCAAGGGAGCCGCCGGTCAGAGTTTCGGGGCATTCGGAGCAAGGGGACTCACCATGTATCTTGAAGGGGAGGCAAACGACTATCTTGCCAAGGGCTTGTCGGGAGCGAAAATAATCGTCAGGCCTTACGCAGGAACTCGATTTGAACCCTCGGAAAATATGATTGCGGGAAACGTGATCCTTTATGGCGCCACTTCCGGAGAGGTTTACATTAACGGAAGGGCAGGTGAGAGGTTTGCGATCAGAAACAGCGGTGCCAGAGCAGTGGTTGAGGGTGTGGGCGATCACGGCTGCGAGTACATGACAGGAGGCAGGGTCGTTGTCTTAGGGGAGACAGGGATCAATTTCGCGGCAGGGATGAGCGGAGGCATAGCTTATGTTTATGACGTGAGCAGGCTTTTTGACAGCCGCTGCAATCTTGACATGGTTGATCTCGAACTTGTTACGGATGAAAGCGACATAAAGGAGCTCAAGCGGATGATAAAATGTCATCTTGATTTCACTGGTAGTTCCATGGCCGCTTATATCCTCGACCATTGGGAGTCCGCACTGCCCTTCTTTGTAAAGGTATTCCCGATGGAATACAGAAGGGCCTTGGGGAAAATGAGCAAAGAAGATGAGGCGACCGAAAGGGAAGAGGTGCAGCATGGGTAGGCCGAGGGCATTTTTGGAGATCTCGCGTGCCGAGCCTGGATACCGTCCCATAGAGGAAAGCATCAGAGATTTTCGTTCGGTTGAAAGACAGCTTGACTATCTGCAACTTCAAAATCAATCGTCAAGGTGTATGGACTGCGGGACCCCTTTCTGTCATGCATACGGCTGTCCGCTGGGAAACATCATTCCTGAGTTTAACCAACTGATCTACCAGGGCAGTTGGAAGAGGGCGCTTGATGTCCTTCTATCCACAAACAACTTCCCGG
Source organism: Desulfatiglandaceae bacterium (assembly GCA_041753575.1). Taxonomy (GTDB): domain Bacteria; phylum Desulfobacterota; class DSM-4660; order Desulfatiglandales; family Desulfatiglandaceae; genus CG2-30-51-40. Next base: position 16,408 of record JBGSUA010000226.1, on the reverse strand, counting down.
AATTCACCGGACGCGTCTGCCCCGCCCCATGTGAGGCCGCTTGTGTGGCAGGGCTGAGTACGGAGGCAGTCACCATAAGGCAGATAGAGCTTGCGATAATAGAAAGGGGATTTGAAGACGGCTGCTTTGAGAAAAAACCAAAGAGTAACCGTATTGCCAAGAGAGTAGCGATAATCGGATCCGGCCCTGCCGGCCTTGCAGCCGCAGATACATTGAACAGGATCGGCTACAATACGGTAGTCTATGAGAGCGCTCCAAAACCAGGCGGGATACTCATGTACGGCATTCCGGATTTCAAGCTCGAGAAGTGGGTGGTTTCAAGGCGCATTGAATTGATGGAGACAATGGGTGTCATCTTTGAAACAGGAGTTAAGGTTGGGGATGACATTTCCTTCAGGTATTTGACAAATCGGTTCGACGCCGTCTGTATGGCCTGTGGGGCCAGGGAGCCAAGAGACCTGAAGATCCCGGGAAGGGAGCTCGCAAATATTCACTTCGCAATGGATTATCTTACGGGCCATAACCTTTTGATTGCGGGTGAGCCTGGAAACAATGCGCAGATTATCTCGGCCAAGGATAAGAAGGTTTTGGTGATAGGAGGGGGCGACACCGGCTCCGACTGCCTCGGCACAGCACTGCGCCAAGGCGCTGATAGCGTAACGCAGATCGAGATTTTGCCTGTACCTCCGACCAATCGGGCGCCTTACACTCCATGGCCCATGTGGCCCGCCATGCTTCGCCAGACACATGCCCACAAAGAAGGGGGGCAACTTCTCTGGGGAGTCATGGCAAAGGAATTTCATGGAGAAGGCGGAAAAGTAAGGGCCGCAAGGTGTGTCGAGGTTGAATGGAAAAGGGACTCGCTGGGGAGGCCGATCTCGCCTGCAGAGAAACCGGATTCCGAATTTCTGGTAGAGGCTGATCTCGTGCTGATTGCCATGGGTTTTGCCGGAGCAGGGAGCAAAGAGCTTGCCCTGGCTGAAGGGCTTACTGTTAACCGGAAAGGCTCGGTCTCGACTGACTCCGAAGGCTGGACAAATAAAGAGGGGATATTCGCTGCCGGTGATATGGTAAGGGGCCAATCCCTTGTTGTCAGGGCCATAGCGGACGGAAGGCGGGCTGCGTTAGGTATTGACTCGTTTCTCAGAGGCGGGATGAATCGGCTGTGATAGCAATAGTTGATTACAGGTCAGGAAATCTTACAAGTGTCGAAAGGGCACTGCGATACCTGGGATACGATTGCCGCATAACAGGCAACCCCCCAGGAGGTCGGGGAGGCTGAGAGGATTATTTTCCCCGGAGTGGGCGCTGCGGGGAAGGCATTGAAAGACCTCAAGGATCTAGGATTGGATGAGGTTTTGAAAAAGCAGTTTGCCGGCGGGAAGCCCATATTGGGGATCTGTCTCGGGGCACAGATTATCCTTGACCGAAGCGAGGAAAACGAAACCCCCTGTCTCGGTTTTATTCCAGGCGTTGCAAAGCGATTTCCACAGGACCTGAGCAGCTCCAAGGAGGAAAAGATCAAGATCCCTCATATGGGTTGGAATTCTCTAGACATTATAGGGTTTCACCCAGTATTGAGGGATACAACCCCCGATGATGAATTCTACTTCGTGCATTCCTTCTATCCTTCGCCCGCGACATACTCGCACGTACTTGCTACATCCCACCACGGCATAAGGTTTCCCGCCGTCCTGGGTTCATCCAATCTGGTAGCGGTGCAGTTTCATCCCGAAAAGAGCGGAAGGTCCGGCCTTAGGCTTTTGGACAATTTTTGTAAATGGGACGGCTGTCAGCCGCCTTTTATGATTCGAAGGTCCCCGATATGCTCAGCAAAAGAATAATTCCCTGTCTGGATGTAAGAAACGGAAGGACAACTAAAGGAATAAGGTTTAAGAATAACGTTGACATAGGCGACCCCGTTCAGATGGCAAAATACTATTACGAACAGGGGGCGGACGAGCTTGTCTTCTACGATATTACCGCATCAAATGAGCGCCGGGATATAATGATTGATGTAGTGAGAGGGGTCGCCGAAACCATATTCATCCCCTTTTCAGTCGGTGGAGGGATCAGATCGCTTGAAAATATGCGATCGGTTCTCCTTGCGGGAGCTGAGAAGGTAAGCGTCAACAGCGCCGCGATAAGGAATCCCTCTATTTTATCCGATGGCGCAAAGGCGTTTGGTAGTCAGTGTATCGTCCTTGGAATGGACGTCAAGGCAGTCCAAAGATCCGAGAGGATACCGTCCGGTTATGAGATGGTAATAGACGGGGGCAGAGTATTCACGGGTCTGGATGCATTGAGGTGGGCTATTGAGGCCGAAGGCCTTGGCGCTGGGGAGATATGCCTTAATTCCATAGACGCGGACGGCACTCAAAAGGGTTATGAACTGGACTTGACAGCCCTCATATCCGGGAGTGTGAATATTCCCGTCATCGCTTCGGGAGGTGCGGGGAGTATTGATCACATATACGATGTTCTAACAAAGGGGAGAGCGGATGCTGCGCTGGTGGCATCCATCGTCCACTACGGGAGAGTGAGCATAGCGGACATCAAGAGTGATCTACACAGCCGCCATGTAAAGGTACGAAATAAATGGTAATGGAGGACGATTTCCCAGGTTTGATTATAGGACATTAAGCAGTTAGATTCTGAACCGAAATGGATTCAAAGAGGAACACCTGCTATTGATTGCGATTTGTTTTGCCAGCATTTCCATGGGGCTTGAATATGCTTAGAGCACTGTTGGTTCTTGAGGACGGAGCGGTCTTCGAAGGACGTTCTTTTACCGGGGATTGCGAAACCACCGGTGAAGTCGTATTTAACACCAGCATGGCCGGATATCAAGAGATCCTTACCGATCCGTCCTACTGCGGTCAAATGGTAACAATGACCTATCCGCTAATAGGGAATTACGGAATAAATTTTCAGGACGTTGAATCTGAGAAAATCCAGGTGAGGGCATTATTAATCAGGGAGTACCATGAAAAACCAAGCAACTGGCGCTCTGAGGGATCGCTTGCCTCATACCTCAAGGATGCGGGCGTTCCTGGAATAGAGGGTTTGGACACAAGGGCTCTGACGAGGCATATAAGGCTTATGGGCGCCATGAAGGCAGCCCTTTCAACAACAGATCTTGATCGTGATTCCCTGGTTGAAAAGGCCCGCTCAGCACCTGACATGAACGGGCTGGATCTCGTAAAGGAGGTCACATGCAGAGAACCCATGTTCTGGAATAACGGCAAAATGGAGAAACTGGCATCGGGCCTGAACCATTTCAGTTGGCCGGAAACAGGGCACTTCAGGGTCGCCGCCTTCGATTACGGTATTAAATACAATATCTTGAGGTCTCTGGAAAGAAGAGGCTGCGATGTGCTTGTTCTGCCGGCGCAACTGGCGTGGCAGGATGTAATGAGACTTGACCCTGATGGCATATTTCTCAGTAACGGACCTGGGGACCCTGCAGCCGTTGATTACGCCGTTGAAAACATCAGAGCTCTGCTTGGAAAAAAGCCTATGTTCGGAATATGTCTGGGGCATCAACTGATTGGACTCGCGCTCGGAGCAAAGACCTTCAAACTTAAGTTCGGCCACAGGGGAGGCAATCAGCCGGTCAAAAACCTTGCAAGCGGCAGAATTGAGATTACCTCACAGAACCATGGATTTTGTGTTGAGATGGGTTCCCTCAGAAATCCCTCCGTTGAATTGAGCCATATCAACCTTAACGACGGAACCGTGGAGGGCATTAGTCACAAAGATATTCCCCTCTTCTCTGTCCAGTATCACCCAGAGGCATGCCCCGGACCTCATGATGCGGCCTATCTCTTTGACCGCTTTATCGAGATGATGAGTCAGTTCAGGTATAGAAAAAGGAGATAATCCTCTTGTCAGATTGCTTTTGCGGCATATTCAGGCCCGGCGTAGGGTCCTGCAGCTAGGAAGACAGGTTTATGTAACATGCCTAAACGGAGTGATATCCATAAAATTCTTGTGATTGGATCAGGGCCTATCATTATCGGACAGGCCTGTGAGTTTGACTATTCAGGAACTCAGGCCTGCAAGGCCCTCCGGGAGGAAGGTTTTGAAGTGGTCCTGATCAACAGCAACCCGGCCACTATAATGACCGATCCTGACACCGCGCACAGAACATATATAGAACCCGTTACACCTGAAATGGTAGAAAAGATCATAGAAAAGGAACGGCCTCAGGCCATTCTTCCTACCCTTGGAGGCCAGACAGGTCTTAATACCGCTGTAAAGGTAGCTGAAAGCGGCATACTTGATCGCTTCGGCATTGAAATGCTGGGTGCGACACTTTCTGTGATAAAAAAGGCTGAGGACCGAGAACTTTTCAGGGATGCAATGGAACGTATAGGCCTGAGGGTTCCGAAAAACGCCATAGCCCGCAGTATGGATGAGGCAAAGGGAGCTGCTGAGCAAATAGGCTATCCGTTGATAATCAGGGCGAGCTTTACGCTGGGGGGCATGGGAAGCGGTGTAGCCTATAACCGCGAAGAGATGGAGCCGCTTGCTGCCTCTGCGCTTGATGCGAGCATGATCTCAGAAATCATCGTAGAGGAGTCACTTATCGGCTGGAAGGAATACGAACTGGAGGTGATGAGGGACCGTAATGACAACGTAGTAATAATATGCTCTATAGAAAACCTAGATCCAATGGGCATTCACACCGGAGACAGCATAACGGTAGCCCCCGCCCAAACTCTTACGGACAGAGAATACCAAGATATGAGGGATGCAGCAATTGCAGTGATCCGTGAGATAGGGGTTGAAACCGGCGGCTCAAACATCCAGTTTGCCATCCATCCGAAGACAGGCGAGATGGTCGTTATTGAGATGAATCCAAGGGTGTCAAGGAGTTCCGCCCTCGCATCCAAAGCCACTGGATTTCCAATAGCCAAGATAGCCGCTAAGCTTGCAATCGGATACAGTCTCGATGAGATACCAAATGATATCACCAAAGAGACCTATGCCTCCTTTGAGCCCACTATAGATTACTGCGTCGTAAAGATTCCCAGGTGGGCTTTTGAGAAATTCCCCGGGGCACAGGACAGTCTCAATACCTCGATGAAATCCGTAGGAGAGACCATGGCAATTGGAAGGACCTTCAAAGAGGCCCTGCAGAAGGCCGTCCGCTCTCTTGAGATAGGGAGATTCGCCCTCGGCTCCGAGCGATTTTTTTCTCCTGAGAAGGAACTTGATAACCATGAACTCGATCACGGCCTAATCCATCCAAACTCCCGCAGGCTATTCCAGATATATGAGGCCTTTTCGCGGGGAATGTCTGTTGCCAGAGCCCATGAGCTGACATTGATTGACCCATGGTTCCTGCACCAGATACTTGATATCCTCTACGTGGAGAAAGAGTTTCAAGCGCTCGCGGAAAAATCCATCGCCCCATCATCCTGGGGCAAGGAGATCTGGACCAAGGCCAAACAGAATGGTTTCTCGGATGTGAGAATAGGCCAGTGGTTTAACCTCGCTGAGAAGGACATAAGAAGCGCCAGACATTCAAAGGGAGTGCAGGCCGTCTTCAAGCTTGTTGATACGTGTGCGGCGGAGTTTGAGGCCTTTACACCCTATTACTATTCGACCTATGACAAGGAAAATGAAGCAAAGACTTCTTCCAGAAAAAAAGTCATAATACTTGGTGGCGGACCTAATAGAATAGGGCAAGGCATTGAATTTGACTATTGTTGCGTTCACGCATCCTTTGCCCTTCGGGAGATGGGCATCGAGAGCATAATGGTCAACAGCAATCCTGAGACTGTCAGCACTGACTACGACACCTCCGATAAGCTGTACTTCGAGCCTTTAACGCGGGAAGATGTTCTCAATATAGTGGAGCAAGAAAGACCTGAAGGAGTTATAGTGCAGTTCGGAGGCCAGACTCCTCTGAACATCGCCTTACCTCTCGCCGAAGAAGGCGTAAGGATACTCGGAACAAGCCCCGAAAGCATTGAGATGGCTGAAGACAGAGACCGTTTTCAAATACTCCTCAGCAGGCTTGGAATAAGGCAGCCGGAAAATCGGATAGCCTTGAACGAGACTGAGGCCATCAGGATGGCAGAAGATCTGGGATATCCTGTGCTTGTCAGACCTTCTTTTGTGTTGGGTGGACGCGCGATGGAGATAGTAAGGGAGAGAAAAACCTTAGAGTATTTTATTAAGAATGCTGCTCAAGTATCCCCAGGTAAACCGATTTTGATAGACCGATTCCTTGAACATGCAACAGAAATTGATGTGGACGCGATATGCGATGGCGTGGACACCGTGATTGGGGGCATCATGGAACATATTGAGGCTGCCGGCATACACAGCGGAGACAGCGCCTGCGTTCTGCCCTCCGTGTCGCTATCGAGAAAGGTCCTAGATCAGATTAGGGCTCACACAAAGGCATTGGCAACAGAGCTTAAGGTCATTGGTCTAATGAACATCCAGTATGCTGTCAAGGATGGGGAGGTCTATGTTCTTGAGGTAAATCCAAGGGCTTCCCGGACGGTTCCGTTTGTGAGCAAGGCCACCGGAATACCGCTGGCAAAGATCGCGACCAAGGTGATTATGGGGATGAGTCTGAGAGAACTCTGCTTTCAAAAGGAGGTAATGCCTGCACACATATCTGTGAAAGAGTCCGTGTTCCCTTTCTCCAGATTCCCTGGAATAGATGTCATTCTCGGCCCTGAGATGAAATCAACCGGCGAGGTTATGGGGATTGACAGAAACTTCGGCCTGGCCTTTGCCAAATCTCAGCTTGCTGCCGGGCAGTGCCTTCCGCTCAATGGGAAGGTTTTCATAAGCGTAAAGGACGAAGACAAGCCCGACATCCTTGATACAGCTAAGGCCCTTCTCGACATGGGTTTTACTCTGGCGGCAACGCGCGGCACAGCCGAATTCATGGAAGCAAACCATATCATGGCGGAGGTAGTGAATAAGGTCAGGGAGGGTAGGCCTCACGTGGTTGACATGCTGAAGAATGGCGAAATCGCGCTGATAATAAATACAACCAGCAGCAGGAAGGCGGTTGCCGAGTCCCTTTCAATAAGAAGAACCGCTGTAACAATGAATATCCCCTATACCACCACTACTGCGGGGGCAAGAGCTACCGTTCTCGCAATAAAGGCTCTGAAAGAAGGCAACCTGTTTGTAAAGCCTCTGCAAGAGTATCATCGCATCCACTGAATGGAGAGGAACCTTTGTCATGTTCGCATATCAGAGACGGGAGTGCCATGGAGACAGAAATGGACGCCATTAGAAACGCTACTTCAAGGCAAAAAATAGATGGAATCGGATTAGAAGATGTTTCGTTATCTGAATCAGCCGATGATGCAAGGCCAAAGGAAGAATGCGGGATATTTGCCGTCTTTGGTCACAAAGAAGCCGCAAAACTTACCTACTTTGGCCTCTACGCCCTTCAACATCGGGGGCAGGAAAGTGCCGGCATTATGTGCTCGGACGGGACCAAAGTGGTTGAACACAAGGCCATGGGCCTGGTGCCGGAGATATTCGATGAAGGTGTGCTAAGAAAACTTCCCGGGCATATTGCTCTCGGTCATGTGCGCTATTCCACCACTGGTTCCTCTTTGCTTTCAAACGCCCAGCCTTTCAGGGTAAGGTTTTCAGGAAGATCCTTTGCGATAGCTCATAACGGCAATCTGGTGAACGCAAGACAAATCAGGAGTGAACTGGAAGGGGAGGGCTCCATTTTCCAGACTACCATGGACAGTGAGGTGGTACTCCATCTCCTTGCAAGATCAATGAAGCACGGGATGGGAAGAGCCATGACTGAGACCATGTCAAGGCTCCGAGGCGCTTACTCTATGGTAGTGATGGGAGAAAACGAATTAATTGCGGTAAGGGATCCAAATGGATTCAGGCCCTTGTGCTTGGGCAGGATTAACGGCGGTTATGTTATATCATCAGAAACTTGCGCGCTTGATCTTGTGGAGGCTGAATACCTGAGAGAAATAGAGCCTGGAGAAATACTCAAGATAAGCGCCGAAGGACTCGAGAGTATCCCACCCGGTGCCAAATCAAGACGAAGCCACTGCATATTTGAACTCATCTATTTTGCGAGGCCCGACAGTACAATATTTGGTGAAAATGTTTATCTTTTTCGTAAAAAACAAGGGCAACTACTCGCTGAGCAGTATCCGCTTGAAGGTGATCTCGTCATGCCATTTCCCGATTCAGGCAATTACGCCGCGATAGGTTACTCGCAGGCATCAGGCATTCCCTTTGAGATGGGTGTAATAAGAAATCATTATGTCGGAAGGACCTTTATACAGCCTTCACAAGGAATGAGGGAGTTCGGGGTAAAGGTCAAGCTAAATCCAGTGAAGGAAGTACTAAAAGGGAAGCGCATCATTATTATTGAAGATTCGATCATCAGGGGAACCACAGCCAAAACAAGGATACAGACTCTCCGAAGGATAGGGGCTAAAGAGATACACATGCTTGTGAGCTGTCCCCCTCACCGCTTCCCCTGCCACTATGGCATTGACTTTACAACCAGGGGAGAGTTGATAGCCGCGACTAAATCAGTTGATGAGATAAGGAGGTTCGTAGGCCTTGATACCCTTGGATATCTTTCAATTGAGAACCTTATCAGGGCGTCAATGATACCCAAAGACAAGCTCTGTCTAGCATGTTTTGACGGAGAGTATCCAGTCCCAATTGATGAAAACTTCAGCAAGTTCTGCCTGGAATGATGCTGTCAGTTTGCTCTTTTTAAAGGTTCAATCGCAAGAATGCTGCCGTTTATTCGGTAGGGCCTGTCAACAGCCCAGTTGAAGACTTCTGCCTGCTGAATGGCCGTGAAGTGACGCGCAAGGTCCAGGAAGGTTCCCCGCCCCGGATCAGCAAGAAGAACTGCCTTTGCACCGGCTTCAAAGGCCCGCTCTATAAGCGAGATCAGCGGGGTAACCTGTGTGTCCCAAAAACATATATCGGCTCCGATAAGAATATTTATCCCGCTGAGTTCCTCCAAGCCTATCTCACCGAAACGCCTTGTAAGGGTCTTCACCTTTACGCCGTTGGCTTCAGCATGTAACTTCAAAAAAGGAAACACATGAGCATCCATGTCAACGCTCGTCACATTTGCCCCATATCTCTTGGCGCAAAAAATGCCGGCAAGCCCCCAGCCACATCCTACATCCATAATACGGCTGCCACCTGCGATCCTTCGGATTCTGAGGAAATCCATAAGAAGCCAGCTTGATGTCCATATCCGGAATCCGAAATTTGAGGGCCTGTGAATCCTCTTGAGCCCCCTTACCTCTCTGTCCCGGGCCCCAAAAATCTTTAACCCATATTCGAGAAACGCATTCCTGGTCACACGAGTTCACTCGTCAAGCATTCAGGATGCCTCCGAGTTGTCATATCTCCTGCGCTATTCATGATGACATCGTTCTCTGGAAGACCTTGCGAAAATGATGCCCATAAATGGCAAGCGTTATCGCAAGGGGAAACGCGCGGGGCCTGGTAAAAATGCTCCAGAAAAGAAGCCCCCAGTACTGGAACCTCTCCCTACCAAAAATGCCCAGCCTGATGATGGAGCGGAAAAGGGCCATAACACGCTGAAAGGTCAGGGGCTCCAAAACCTCAGGCAGCTTGTATTCCCTGAGGAAGGTCTTTACCCTGCGATAGTAGTTACGGGGGGAGTAGATGTTTCTGATCAGATTCTTATAGCCTGCAATAAGGGCGTCAAGATCCATTTTCGGTATTATATTGGTAGTTCCGTCAAAGTTGTCCTCCGATATAGCACTCGAAAGCCTCCCTTCATTCTTCATTCGAGCATAAAGCTTTGTACCCTGAGGAGCCTGCAGGAGACCAACCATGGCGGTAACGATGCCGCTTCGCTGTATAAATTCACGCTGGGTCTGAAAGATTGAAGCGGTGTCGCTGTCAAAGCCCACTATGAAGCCTGCCTGCACCTGTAATCCGGTCTTCTGGAGTGTGTGTACGCTATCCATTAGATCACGGTTTCTGTTCTGTTTCTTGTTGCACTCTGTAAGTCCTGCTTCCGAAGGGGTTTCTATGCCTATAAAGACACTCGTGAAACCTGCATGAACCATCATTTCTGTCAGTTCGATATCGTCGGCAAGATTTATAGAGACCTCGGTGTTAAAGGGAATTCCCTTCTTACCTGAGCGCCATCTGATAAGTGAAGGCAGAAGCTCGGTTTTGAGATAGTGCTTGCTTCCTATAAAATTGTCGTCCACAAAGAAGACAGGCCCCTTCCATCCCAGATTGTAAATGTGATCAAGTTCAGAGGTTATCTGAAGAGCGGTCTTTATGCGGTGTCTGTGTCCCAGGAGGGCGGTAATATTGCAGAACTCACAGTCAAAGGGGCAACCCCTTGAAAACTGAATACTCAACGAGGCATAATGACGGAACTTAATAAGACCCCAGTCCGGCAGTGGAGTATCGGTCATATCGCAGAATTGCGTCGTGGAATAAACGCGGTCAGCCGTACCCGCATCCAGATCGGCAAGAAAGGGCTTAAGAGTTATCTCGGCCTCATTAAGCACAAAGTGATCCACGTCCTTGAATTGCTCGTGCTCGTTTACAAATAAAGGCCCCCCTGCAACCACCTTAACACCGGCATCCTTACACCTTGAAACGACTTCATGGGCGGATTTTCTCTGAATGCCCATTGCACTTATAAAAGCTAGATCAGCCCATTCCAGGTCTTTGGTTGTTAGCTTTTCCACATTAAGGTCCACGAGGCGCTTGGACCAATCGCGGGGAAGCATGCCCGAAACCGTTACTAATCCCAAGGGAGGGAGAGTCGCGCGTTTTCTTACGAATTTGACCGCGTGTTTAAGACTCCAGAAAGTGTCAGGAAACTCGGGATAGATAAGAAGTACATTCATAGAGCCTCCATAAAAAAGAAGGCACCTCCTCCTCTAAGGGAGCAGGTGCCTTTAAATAAGAAAAGTAACTTTTACCTAAACCCTGCTTACGTTAGCTGCAACAGGGCCTTTCTTGCCCTGCTGAACTTCGAAAGTAACTTTTTCACCATCGTTAAGGGACTTAAAACCGTTTCCCGTGATGGCTGAGTGATGCACAAATACATCGGGTCCGCTTTCCTGCTGGATAAATCCGAAACCCTTTCGTTCATCAAACCACTTTACAGTGCCGTTCGCCATTACGCTGACCTCCTTTCTCAACAAATTTGCTTCTCACAATCAGGTCATCGTTCTGGCAAAGAAAGAAAATCTTACGCGTGAATCATGCACCTGGCGAACAGGGAAAATCTATCTTTTTTGTTCGACTGACTTCTATGTTCTTTGGAAGCAGTGGATTAATATTATGATCTTATTCATCGTTTGTCAACAAAAAAACATTATCATAAATCGTTTTGTCAAGTTGTTGCAAAAATATCATCTTTTTCTGTATGCACTAACAGCGGGGAATTTGGTAAAAAGTTTTGGCCCAAACTCCTTCCGCCTGGTGTGCTTTCGCCGCGTTCCAGACATCCTATGTCCTCGGCTTCACCTGCAGACCGGACTGGAAGCTTCGCAAGAGGCTTCCATCCGAAACAACGGTGGAAGCCACCTGTAACCGATCTACCATTTAAGAACCAAATCTGCCTGGATAAGGTCTTGCTCCCTCTCCGAGTGCTTGCGAATGGGCTGTGAATGGTAATAGTCAATTCCGAATGAAACATGTTTGGCAAGGCCTATAGTAACCTCAACTTCATGCCCCTTTGTATCAGTAGCTCCGCTGTAGAAATCACTGTCCGGGAGAAAATCAACCCAGGCATCCTTTTCAAGTTCTCTGTAGTTATACTTAAACTGCCAGTCCAATAGTTTATCTATCTTGTTATGCCCTACCTTCAAACCTACAAGATAGCCTGTGTTGTCTTTATTACCATCCTTATCAAGGTCGTCGTCTCCGTCTGAAATGACATATTCACCAAAGACTGCAACAGTTGGGACAGGCCCCTTGAGATTTACGCCAATTTCAGCTCCCGCTGCGAAAGAATCATAATCATAGAAAAGTTTCCCGTTGCTGTCCAGGGAGTTGCTCTTTGAGGAGTGAGGAAAGACGTTTCCCTCAACATTGGTGAAATTGTACCATGTGCCGGCTATTTTAATGTATGGCATTCCGAGTTTTGCCTCAAGTCCAGCCTGCACCGCAAGAAGATTGGGATCTTTTGTGGTATTGCTGAACTCTTCAAGGATGAAGAAAGCCGGGGTAACGAAAACCTTCATGGCATCGCTGAATTTGTGAAAAAAGGTAGCGGCGACCCCATCCGGCATTATATCTCCATCCCAGAGCAGGTCCTTAGGTGTCCAGATTGGGTTTTTGAACTTCCCACCTATAAGGCTAAGGGATTTAAATGGTGTATATTTTGCGTAGGCATAATCCAGACGGGCATCCGGCGTCTGGAACGCATTTTCAAAGGTCTGGTTTGTGGAGCGCGGATCATCTGATCCGGAGGCAAACCCGAACCCTGCTTCCCAATTCTCCGTGACGTCGGCTACTATCCCGGCGCGCCATCTGAGCCTATAGCGGTCACGCTGCGGGGAGTCTGCTTTCTCATCAGTCTTTTCTCCCTGATATCTCAACCGAAGGTCACCCTTGAACTTCACCTTCTCAACCCACGGCGGGAGTTTTACCGAAGAGCTCTTCACCTGCTCCTTAGCCGCCTCTGCAGCAACTTGCTTTACCTCTGCCTGTTGCCTCACGTCTTCCTTTTGCATCTCCTGCAGCAGCGCGCCGGCCTCACCCTGAGTGAGGATCCCTTTATCCACAAGTTTATTAATGAGTACATCCACCTCTCCTGCAAATGCCGGAACTTGAACTGCTAGAAGAAACATCGCCAAACAAAAAACGATCATCAACAATTTTTTCATCTATTTCCTCCTTAAATATGTTAAATAATTCCTAATAACAAGACATCTTATTAAATATCGGCTGCTTTTTTGCCCCACCCCCTTTCGCCTCTATTTGATCCTAGCTGCTTTGAAATCTGACCGCCTTGTATAGGCTCCATCTACAGCGGTCGTTCCGGCTTAGCTCAATCTATTCTTCACTCCAGCGGATTGTCTGAGCTGCGCTTGGAGGCCCCACACCCTTTGGATTGGTCCCCATTTGTGACCGATTTGTGTCTGGAGCTTTTCACTTTGCCGCCGCGATATTGCCTATTTGCTAGTCCATCAAACGTTCATGACAGCAATATTTTGTCACCCCCGAGCATGAAAATCCCCTTTCCTCAGATGAGAGAGCAGACCTCTTTTACTAATCCCTAATCCCTGATCTCTGATCCCTGCCCCCTGGGTTGGTGAGGGTATTTTCACGGTAAATTCTTGGATGGTTGGGTTAGGGGTGGATTAGTTGGATGCTAAGAAAATATTAGATTTGATAGGGCACCTTGGATATGAGGGGGAGACAGTAATCAGGGCGCCCAAGGAAATGTCAGATCGAGGTCATCAGTTAATTCTATAGCTAAGCAATAAATCATCGGAAATTCCAGTTTGACATCTCAGAGCGTCTCTATCATAAGGGCGTCTTGAAATAGCAGGAGTTCAGTCTCATTACTGAATCAGTGCACAAAGCGAAGAGGAGGCGAAAAGCTTATGAACGCAGTAAATTTTTTTGCAACGCGATGGGGCATCATTTCTGTAGGCGCGGCCATCGGTATTCTTGGACCACTGCTTCAGAAACTCGGAAACCCGGCAAACATGGGGATATGCGTGGCCTGTTTCGAGAGGGATATGGCAGGGGCGTTTGGGCTTCACCGGGCCGATGTAGTGCAGTATCTTCGGCCTGAAATAATGGCATTTGTCCTTGGTTCATTTATAGCGGCACTCATTTTCAAGGAATTCAGACCCAGAGCAGGCTCCGCTCCGATAGTAAGATTTATCCTTGGTGTTTTTGCAATGATAGGTGCCCTTGTCTTTCTTGGCTGCCCCTGGCGAGCCGTCCTTAGGCTGGCGGCAGGCGATGGAAATGCTATTCTGGGCGTAGCGGGACTGACTGCAGGGATATGGATCGGTACATTTTTCTTTAAAGGCGGCTTTAATCTAGGCAGGGCCAATAAGTCATATCTGTCAGTCGGTTTGATGATGCCCATTATAATGGGGGGACTCCTAGCATTAAGGCTCATCTTTCCCCAGATTCCTGGTCAGCCGAAGAGCGACATCCTTTTTTATAGCCTCAAGGGGCCAGGCTCCATGTTTGCCCCTGTGGCGTTATCACTTGTAATCGGCCTGTTTATCGGCTTTGTCGCCCAGAGGAGCCGCTTTTGTACAATGGGAGCTATCAGGGATCTTATCCTTTTTAGACAGCCACATCTTTTCCTCGGACTTGCCTCTCTATTGATCGTTGCCTTCATTACCAATCTCATACTTGGTCAGTTTCATCCTGGTTTTGAAAAACAGCCTATAGCCCACACCATGGGGTTGTGGAATTTTGCGGGCATGATGCTCGCGGGTCTCGCGTTTGCCCTCGCCGGCGGTTGCCCCGGCAGACAGCTTTTCCTTGCCGGGGAAGGTGACGGTGATTCGGCCCTGTTCGTGATGGGAATGATTGTAGGGGCAGGATTTTCACACAATTTCGGGCTTGCAAGCTCTCCGGCCGGAGTCGGATCGCACGGGATAGCAGGGGTTATAACAGGGCTTGCGGTTTGCGTGTTTATCGGACTGACCATGAGGCGAAGCGCCAGTTAGAAAGGAGAAATCAATATGGCAGTTACTGTGGATGCAAGGGGTCTGGGCTGTCCTCAACCGGTACTTATGACCCTTGGGGAAATAAAGAAGCTTCAGCAAGGTGAAATGGAAGTTCTTGTTGACACTGACACTTCCAAGGAGAATGTTTCCAGGGCGGCGGTCAGCCAGGGATGGAAGGTGGAAAAGGTTCTGGAAGAAGGAGAGGGCTATCGAATCCGGATAAAGAAACCCTGACAAATGGGCCTGTTAAATTTTTTCAAGAAAAGAGCCCCGGAAAAGAGAACTGTCAATTCCGGAGCAGATAGGGGAATCCTCGTGTTTGATAACACCAGCGAGGTTATCAGGGCCGAGACCGTGCTGAAAGAAATAGGCATGGCGGTAAAGGTTATGGGGCCTCCTCCCGCGATCCGTAAGGGCTGCGACCTGGTGATTGAATTCCCGCTGATTGAGGAATTGATGATCCTCAGAATACTTGAGGAGGCCAATGTGCCACCCATTGATTCAGTGCCTGTGACAGGGCCGCTTCTTGGACCGATCGAACTCTTTCAAAACAAGGACTTCGGCGAATACCTGATGGTGCGTGCGGCCAACATGAAGATTACGGTCAATAAATATAGCCTCGAGATAGTAAATATCTCTGGTGGCGGATGCCCCGATGTGCCATATCTGGCCCAGGAGATGGTCGGAAAAAAACTTACTGAGGCTCCAAGCCCAAGAGAGATTGGCCACACGCTCTGCGGCTATGCCCTGCAACTGGCTTTTGAAGAGATCAGGAAGAAATGCTCGCAGTAATTGGAACGGTTCCGCAGAAGGAGTTCCCGGTAACAGAAGGGGAGGTCGCTCTTAAGGACGGGCACCTGCTGATCTCCGGAAGGAGTGTGCCTGTTCTGAGGGGTACCCCGGCGCTTCTTGCGGCGTCAATAGCAGCATCTTCCTTACTCGGCATAGAAAATCCCTATGCCTTTCTTGCTGGAGATATCGGCGCAGGAGACGGAAGCAGACGCCTCTATGAATACCTCACAAGGGTTTCCCCCGGAAGAACATATAGCGCGATGACCTTTCATTATCTGCAGCCCGATGTTGACTGGCACAATAAGGTGCTTTTCTCCGTCGAGGAGATGGCAAAAAGGCCTTTGCTTATAGCCGACGCAGGGTTTATGTATGTGGCCAAGATGAGCGGACAGGCTTCTCAATATGATCTTTTCACACCTGACGCAGGAGAAATCGCCTTTCTTGCCGATGAAGAGGCCCCTCACCCTTTTTATACCCGAGGCTTCATACTGCATGAAGAAAACCTCGTGCCGAAGCTCATAAAAAGGGCCTATGCGCATGATAATGCCTCCCGGATGATTATTGTAAAGGGTCAGGAAGATCTTATCGCTACGAAGGACGGAGTAATTGAAATAATAAGAGATCCCGTGGTCGAGAATCTTGAACCTATAGGCGGCACCGGTGACACCCTGACCGGTATCGTCTCCGTTCTTGCAGCCTCCGGAATTCCAATTGAAAGGTCTGCAGTAATAGCTTGCAGGACAAATCGCTTGGCCGGCCTCCTTGCCGGCCCTACTCCCGCCACGCAGGTATCCGAGATAATTGCCAGGATACCGGAGGCTCTTGCCAGAGTATTGGATCAGGTTAATTGAGAGATCGCATAACGCCTTGAGTTCATGGTGTAAAGGGCATCCATGCACAGTCATTATTAATGTCCG
>JBGSUA010000225.1:0-36527 GCA_041753575.1 Desulfatiglandaceae bacterium | reverse complement strand
GTATAGAAGACCCCGTCTTTAATAGCCTCAGCAGTGGCATCCGGATTATTCAGGTATCCCGCAATAAGGTTTCCGCCCGAAGTGGCTACCTCTCCCAGTTCATTGGGCCCCAGGGGGGAGCGATCAGCACCTACTACCCGGATTTGCACATCAAGGGCCGGCCGGCCTACCGAGCGAAGACGTTCGGGATGTTCGCCTTCGAGTGCCTCCTTGAAGTCCTCCGGTTGTAAAAGGCTTACTGGCGCCTGCTCCTGGATCGAATAGACCTGAACAAAGCAATAGCCAAAAATCTTAATAGCCCGCTCCCATTCCGCAGCAGTCAAAGGAGCGCCGGTAACCCATATCCTGCGAAGACTGGAAAGATCATATTCACTGAGACCGGGGAAGTTTAACAGCTGGCGGATGCAGCCGGCGGTGGTAAAAACCTTCGTGACTCTCTCTTTCTGGATGGTATCCAGAATGCTTTGCGTACTGAAATCATTAGGCAGGATGCAGGTACAGCCCAGGTGAAACAAGAAACGCCAGGAGCCGATCCCAAAGATGGCGGTGCAGGGCTGAAAGTAAATGTCCTTGGGGTTTAAATCCAGGACATGAGAAATCTCAATGCCGACAGCCAGCGTGGTTTCATAGGTGCGCATGGTCTGCTTGGGAAGACCGGTAGTTCCGCTGGTTGATCCCACATAACATAAATCCGTATATTCCAGATGAGGAACGGGTGGCTCCTCCTGGGAGGCCTCGCTCAACAGTGACTCGTAATTCAGAGCTGTGCCTGCAGAGGAGCCCAGGGAGATTAGGTGCTCCGTATGAACTAATTGCCCCTTCAGTGCGCTGACAGGCTCTGTCTGCCTTCCGCCGCAGATCACTACCCTGGAACGGCAGTTGTTGATCATTGGGACCAGTTCCTGCGGCAGCACCGAAACCATGAAGGGCGCCATGGCTATCCCGGTTTTCATGCAGGCTGCCGCTATCTCGGGATACTGGGGGCAGTTGTCGGCATAGATGCAGACTATGTCTCCTTTTTTCAGTCCCAGCCGCAGAAGGGCGTTTGCCAGACGGTTGCTGCGCTTGTGCAGTTCCAGGTAGGTGTATCTGGTTTCACCGCTGACCACCGCGGTCCGGCCCGGATGGCGGTAGGCGCCGCCGGCTGTGATGTCGCGTATAATCATGAGCATCCTCCTTTCCCTGCTGAAAAAATGCGCGCACAGGTCGGACCGGTCCCTTGGCCGAATGAGCCCAGGCGTGCTAAGGTTTCTATCTCGGCTGGTTCCATACCCAATATCTCCTGGCACACGGATTCATTGTCCTGGCCCAAACAAGGGGCATGCCTTTTCATCTGTTGCGGGGTGTTGCTAAAAAGCGCCGGGCTTTGCATGATCCAATGATCTCCAATAAGTGGGTGTCGCATTTTTTGATAATAGCCGCGGCTGTTAAGCTGGGGATCCATGAACAGGTCTTCGGAGGTGGCTACGAGTCCGGCCTGAATGCCATGCTCCTGCAGGGTTCGCATGAGCCGTTCAGGCAGCTTGTCAGAGGTTATTTCCCCAATTTCCTTCTCTAGGTCGTCCTGATTCTGAACTCTGTGCTCATGGGTTGAGAACCTTTGAGATGCCAGAGCTGCCGGTTTGCCAAGGGCGTCTTTCAATGCCTGCCATTGCTGGTCGCCATGTATGGAAATGGCGCACCATCTATCCTGGCCCAGGCAAGGGAAAACCCCGTGCGGGCAAGCATATGGGGAACGATTCCCCATGCGCGGCCAGGGTGTTCCACCTGAGGCTTGATGCATAAGGGGAAGGCATAGCATCTGCAAACTGCACTCCATTTGGGAAATGTCGAGATGCTGGCCCTCCCCGGTACGGTCCCTGTGCCTCAGTGCTGCTGTCAGGGCCAATCCGCTCAGTATGGGTGTAATATAGTCACTGTAAGCTCCAGGAAGAGGAAGCGGTTCTTCGTCAGACCATCCTGTCAACGAATAAAAGCCCGCATAAGCAGTCAGCAGGTTGCCGAAGCCGCCATAACTGCTCATGGGTCCGGTCTGGCCCAGATTGGTTGAGCTGAGATAAATCAGATCGGGGTTCTGAAACGACAATGAGTGGTAGTCCAGCCCCCCACTTTTCCATAACCCCGGGCCGGAAATTCTCCACCAGCACATCAGCACGCACGGCCAGCCGCTTGGCCAATTCCCTGCCCCCTGGAGTTCCCAGATCAAGGCACATGCTGAGTTTGTTGACATTCAACCGGTGGAACAGGCCGCTGCCTTCAAAGGAGGGATTGTCCCCATAATAAGGCGGTACCACACGCACAATGTCCATGGATCTGAGGTCGCACGATTCAATCCTCACAACCGTTGCGCCGTGCTCTGCAAAGTACTTTGTGGTGAGGGGTCCCGCCACTGCCCAACTGAAATCCGCAACCAGCAGTCCTTCAAAAGGCTGTTTCTGCCTTCTCCTGTTCAGCCCCCCAGGATCAACGGATTTACTTTTCCTGGCATTCTTCCAGCGATTGCTCAGTCTATCGGAATGCTGATGAAAATCTGGCGCAACTACAGATCCCTCAAGTGGAGTCAGGCTGGAATGAACCCATCGCCAGGGGACATCCAGGCGGCGGCCGTCCGGAACGGAGATACTGCTCCAGTAACGGCGGGATTTAAGATGTTCATTTTCCAGAATTTCCCCAGCATCCATTACAGGATATACCATCACTCCACGTTTCTGGCCTTCAGCAAACAGATGCTCCTTGTCCAGGCCAAGGAAGAACCTTGCCATTTCGGCTTCAATCTCATCAATTGAACCCTGCTTAACTTGCCTCAAGCTGAAATAGTCCCATGACATCCCTTCAGTGTCGGGCGGGTTAAATCCCTCATCGCGCATCCATTGGAACAGGGCCGCGTTCATCTTTTCAGCCGGGCCGCCTGCTATCAGGTAAGCGCATACATGGCCGTTCCGGCAGCGCCAAATTGTAGTGCGGCGTAGCCCGGCCTGCTCGACCTCAGATGGTATGGCCCACCCGGTGCCACCCCTCATTTGTATGCCTTTGAAGCAGGGCCAGTAATCAGGCGCGGTCTGAGAAACCCATGGGATGCAGGCCTGCACGGAAAGATCCACATGTTGTCCCTGGCCGGTCTTACGGCAGTGAGTGCCGGCTATCATGGCAGCAAGGGCCGCATAGGCCCCTGCAACAAGATATGCCTGTGGCACACTGATCTGCACCGGGGGACGGTCTTCCTGGCCGGTTACGTACAACATGCCTCCCATGGCCCAGAGGACAAGATCATCTCCCAAGAAGCGGCTGTATGGGCCGCTCTGACCAAAAGGGGTTATGGAAACCATTACCAGGGAAGGATTTGTTTTGCTAAGCGTCCCGTAATCCATCCCCTTTCGGGCCAGATATCCCGTAGGAGTTGATTCGATGAAGATGTCGGCCACCGAAACCAGTTCAGTCATCGCCGAGCCCCCGCTTTGTGAGTCCATGTCCAGCTTAAGGATCTGCTTGCCAAGATTGCAGGCCATCCACCTTAGGCTCTGTGTGTTATGCCCTTTGCCGTCAAAGAAAGGACCGTACGCCCTCGAACGATCCAAACGAGGACTCTCGATCTTGGCCACCTCTGCTCCCAGGTCTGCCAGCAGCTTGCCTGCCAGGGAGGCGTCATTGTCCACCATTTCCACAACTCGCAGGCCTTCAAGGACACGATTGCTGGAACTGTGTTCCGGCAGGCCGAATGGGTCTGAAATACTGCTGTTTTCTTCTTCTGACGACTGGTCGGCGGCGTTTAGGGAAAAAGGTTTCAACCCTCCACGGACCTCCCCTTGGAAAGCTCTTCAAGACCTTCCTCGTCCACCACCTCGATCTTCATCACCACCTGTCCCCAGCCGCACTTGGAGCCTACATCCATGCAGGAGAAATGGTTAAAGGCCATGCCGTTGGGGTCAAGGCCTGAAACAAACCTGTCCTGGGCCATGTTAGCGAACCCACCTATTTCTCCCATGGCCTGGGAGCACCACTGGCTGGATTTTTCCGGCATTAATACGCCCAGTGCCCTGAATACCAGCTTATCCCCAACCCGCATGCCTGCCGTACACCCATGGGATGAAACTACCCTGATGATGAGATACTTTTTCGCTATCTCAGGCGAAAACAATTTTTGGGTTACCGGTCCCTTGTGAGGGTCCGATTTCAGGGCCTCCAATTCCTCATCGCTGTAGCCATAGTACTTCTGTAATTTTTCCCATTTGAAATTCATAACTGCACTCCGGCATCCATCATATCATATTGCTATTCGGTCATTTTCTTAAGGCTTGATACCCAGTTCGGTTTCCGTTTTTCAAAAAACGCTCTCATACCTTCTCTGGTATCCGGAGAATTGACTACCGGAACCACCAGCTCTCCGGTCCGCTTGCCAATGGTTGCTGAACCAGCCGACATGGCATCATCAGCTAGGCATTTCATCACAGAAACAGCACCAGGCCCGCAAGAGCAAATATATGAAGCCATTTTTTCTGCCTTTGGCAGTAGATCTTCCCGGGATGTAATCTCATTTATGGCTCCAATATCATAAAGTCTTCGGGCAGGGAGTGGCCTGGCGGTCAGGAGTAGCTGGTTGGCAATGACTCGCGGCAGGTATCTGGAAAGCAGTCCGGAAAACTCAACCGGGAAGTTGAGCAATCCCTCGCCCAACCCGAAGGTGGTTTCCGGTGTTGCCAGAATGATGTCAGCTTGCAAAGCCAACCAGAGCCCTGTAGCGTTTACTATACCGTGATAAGCCCCAATTATGGGTTTGGTTACCCCGTAGTCGTGCGGCCCCACCCTTATGTCGCCAAACATGACCGACTTCGACCACGCATACTCGCCCGCTTCAACCATTACCTTGAGCTGCTGAATATCGAAGCCGGCTGAGAAGTTCTCGGTCCTGGAACCAAGGATGCACACCCGCATGGCCGGGTCCTCTTCGAAATCACGCCACACCTGGCCAAGTTCCTCTGCCATCTCATAGTTGATTGCATTAAAGATTGATCTGTTCAAAAAAACATATGCTAGTTGATCTTTTTTATCATAATCAATATATTTCATTTATAAATTAGTTCTCCTTGATCTGACTTAGCATAAATCTCTTTACTGATCGCGCAAGGTTGAGACAACCACCGATCAGCCTAATCCTTCAACTGAAACAGATCCTGATCAAAGTCTGCACTCTTCGAGTATTTTCTCATGTGCAAGGTCTCAGGGCTCTTTTCCATCCATTCATTGAAACCGTCGGGCAGATCAATGCCCAGCTCCTTAAAGGCGGAAGTGAAATCGGACATACTTGGAGGACATCCCTTTATCTTCAAGCAATGGTTGATGAGGGGGTTTTTGGCGTTTGCACGAACCTGGCACTGTCCGGCCAGAAGAGTATGCTTAGCCTTTCCACTTGGCTTCTGCTTCTTGCCATACAGGACCTCAATGTTGTCGAAGGGTTCCTTTTTGTTCTTTGCCGATAAAATGCCCATGACTATGTTGTTTATGAAGTGCGAACAATAGGTGCACAGGGAGTCGTCCGGCTCAGGATAGCGAATGCCTTTAATTCCAGCCTTTGACATAAACTCGGGCATTTCCGCCCGTTGATCCTGCTCAAACTTCCAGCCATGCGGTATAATTGCGCCATTCAAATCAATGTTTCCGTGCACTCTTATGTCGCTCAGATCACATGGGCGGCTTCTCTTGTCAGAGGCAATTTTTAGATGAGGAATTTCCCCCGGCTGAAAGCCCATCAGCGTGGAGGCCACTTTGTCAGCGGCGATAACGTCTCTGGATGCTACGATTATGTTTGAACGATGGGCAAGGCCCGTATAAAAAGGACCTCTCTCAAGGGAAAAGATGCCGTCAATGACCGTAAGCGAGGGCCAAGCCAGGTCAGGGAGCCTTGCCAGATAATGGTCAAGGCCTTGTTCATCGCTTGCGTTATGACATCGCTTGCGGGATTCAATGTTCAGAAGACCCTTGAGGTTTTTGATGCCCAGTGATATCCGGGCCTGCGAGTGGGTCTTGAGCACGGGCATATCAACTATGAAATCAGCAGAAAAAATGGATTCACTTATTGAAAACTCTAAACCGTCAACTTCTTTTTTCCGGAATAAACCCTTATGAATATCCAGCACCTTCATGCCATATTTTCTGCTTAACTTGCTGAGATTCATTCCGATGACGGCCCGGTCTACCATTGACCCGCTTCCTTTTTCGTATTCCACTGCCCCTTCCAGCAGAGTAATATCTGTTACTCCCTGCTCGCATAACAGGATGACCATGTCCTCTATCATACGGGCAGTGGTCAGTACCCCGAATTTAGGGAAATTGATCCCTTCAAGCCAAATCACCAAATTGGGTTTAATAAAAACCCGGTCTTTTGATGACAGTCCGGAAAATCCGCTGCAAAGTTCTATTGCCCTTCGCAACGACTGCGTTGGAGTTTCATATTTTACTAATGCCACGTCGTACATTTAGGCCTCGCATGAAAAACCGTTCAAAGCGGCACAGGCGAAAAGCATGGGATTGGTTGCAAATAAATCTCGAAGAGACCGCCATTTCGTATTTATTACCAAGCAGTATTTATGCCAACTTCTAATTATATAAGTTAATTTTTAATATCAACGCGTTAAACCTGATGCCTGCATGAAAACGGAATATGGTTGCGCAGCATATTGATTCTATGTATAACATATTGCGCATACGTTAGTCTTAAGGTGTGTCTGCATCCTGTGCATCTCCCCTAATCCATCACACCCAGTCGGGAAAGACGCCTGCCGGCTCACTGAAGAGGTGTGGAGAAATGATGAAGAAGGATTTTGATCCAAAACAGAAAGGGAGACATGAATAATCCAGCATTGCATCCACCATCCCTAGCTGTGGCGTCGCTATTCCCAGAGGATTTTTCCATAGACTGGATTCTGGAGCTTACCCAGAAAAGGGCATCTGAAGTGATCCAGGAACTTGAGGAAGGCGTACAGCAGGGTTTACTCTCCAGAAAAAGGCCCGGATTGTAAGCATTCACAGATCCAGGGTATCGCCAGTCTCATTCCGAATTGCTCTCCGGTAAGGCAAAAGAAGTGCTTAATCGGCATATCATAAAGATATTGATGGTGAATGTTCAAGACAGCGATCGCAAGGCAAAGGCCCTGTCCCATCACCTGTTGCAGCTTACCAATGATTATGATGGATGCCTCTGGCTCCTCAAGGCAGGGGACAGTTATCTGCGAGTATTCAAGAACGAGATGGCGTTGTGCTGCTACCGCAAGGCACTTGAAGATCTTCTGCTCCAGCGGGGCCGGGAGGCTGACGAACTCTTTACCGAAACAGCCGTAAAGTATTCCAAGGTATCCACGGCAAGGCGGGACACTACCGAAGTGCTCTCCATCTTGCGTGAAGCCATGGAAAGGGCCAGGACATGGGAGGACAAGTGCAGCCAGTCGCTCTTGGAAATGCATATGGCTAAAAACGAATGGCTGAGGGGCCAGTACGATGACGCTCTGCGCAGATTCAACAAAGGCTGGAACATGGCAAAGAATCTTAACAACCCCAGGCTGCTGCGTTCGGCCACCAGTTTTAACACATTCTTTTTCTATTGGCAGGGGCTTTTTAAGGACGCAGTTAATTGCTATGAGGAATCCGTTCCAGGCGTAGACAAATTCCCGCACGGGGGATTCCCAATTCTTGCGGCACAGGTTGCGGCCTATTGCTATTCCCAGATAGGGCAGGAAACCCAGGGTCTGGGCATGATGGATGCCATTCGCAAACAGTGTCTGGAGATGGGCAACCGATATCTGGCAGCGACCGCAGGTTCGGGCATGGCGGCGGTGATGATAGACCTTCGCCGTGTGGATGACGCGCTTGCCCTCCTGGAGCAGTCCATCGCCGATGCCAGCAAGGAGCAGAACGATTGGGTCTGGATAAGAGGCAACCTGATGAGAGCTTTCATCTATTTTCTCAAGGAAAACTACGATTCCTCCTTGCGATATTTGAAGGACTTTCTACATGACAGCAGAAGGGTTCATGTAGTGTTGCGAAGCTACACCTATTTCCTGGAACTTTGCTGGGCAATGGAGACTGGAAAACTTCCCCCGCAGCCGGGGGTTTCTCTTGAAAACGAAATTCAGTCAATGATCGAGAGCCAGAATGTCTTTATGAAGGGGGTTGCCTATCGCTACAAGGCCATGCTGCAGATAAGAAACGGGATGAGCCCGCAAAGCATTATTGCATCCCTTAACCTGTCTCTGAAGCATCTTGATCGCACAGGCCAGAAAAAGGCCATAGGCCAAACGCAGGCAGAATTAGCCAGACAATACCTGGCGGTCGGAAAAGAGGAGCTGGCGAGAAAGACAGCACAAACCGCATGCGACATCTTGGGGGCCATCAACCAGATCCTTATTCCCGAAGACCTGCGCCCCCTCATCAAGCAGCCCTCTTCAAGCCGCGAATTACTGGAAGAAATTCTGAAACTGGGTAGAGATGTGGTAACCATCAGGGATGACAAGGAGTTGATCCAGCAGATATTGACCACGGCAAATCGCCTGACCGGAGCTGAACGAGCGGCCATCTTTTTACACGATCAAAACCTGAAAAATAAACACGCCAAGCTGAGGGGGTCCAAGAACCTGACCTCAGAACAGATAACTCATCCATCGTTCCATTCCTCCATGGAGTTGATCAATACGGTGATGGCAGACGGAAAGGGAAAGATCGTCGCCAAGCCGACGGACAACCTCAAGGGCTGGCCGGAGGACATCATACGCTCCCGCATTTGCGTGCCCATGACCCTGCGCAACAAGGTAGTGGGTGTTCTCTACCACGATAACCAACTGCTCAGCAGCGCCTTCAAGGAATCAGACCTGGATCTGCTTGCCTACTTCGCAGCACAGGCGGCTTTTGCTATAGACAATTCAAGAGCCTACCAGGAAATCAAACGCTTGAACCAGAAGTTGACTCAGGAAAAGCTCTACTATGAAGAACAGCAGGTCAACCGCCTTCACTTTGACGAGATAGTGGGCAACAGCCTCCCCATGATTCAGGTTCTATCACAGGTTGAGCAGGTGGCGGCAACATCTTCCACTGTTCTGATCCTGGGGGAGACTGGGGTGGGCAAAGAACTTGTGGCCCGTGCCATCCATAAAACAAGCACCAGGCACGATAAACCATTTATTCGCGTTCTATGCAGTGCTCTGCCTGAAAGCCTGCTTCCGAGTGAATTATTCGGTCATGAAAAAGGTGCTTTCACGGGTGCAATTGGGCGCCGGGTTGGCAGATTCGAATTGGCCGATGGAGGAACCCTTTTCTTGGATGAAATCGGAGAGCTTTCCTTCGACATGCAGGTTAGTCTGCTCAGGGTTCTACAAACACGTGAGTTCGAAAGAATAGGCGGCACAGAGACAATACGATCTGACTTCCGGTTGGTGGCTGCCACCAACAGGGATCTGGAGGAAGAGGTCCGCAGAGGGAAATTCCGAATGGATCTATTTCACCGCCTTAACGTGTTTCCCATCAAGGTCCCGCCCCTGAGGGAAAGAAAGGAAGACATCGGTCCGCTTGCCAATCATTTTCTCAAAATCCATGCGTCAAAAAGCGGAGAACCAGTTGTGCAGCTTCGAACATCTGACCTGACCAAGCTTTTGCAGTATGACTGGCCCGGAAATGTTAGGGAGCTTGAGAACATCATAGAAAGAGGCATTCTGCTCGGAAATGGAAAAGATTTCCGAGTACCGACTCTGGGCCTCGGGCAGCCTCCTGCCAACAGGGACATGGGCAACCACACTCTGCGGGACAACGAACGCCGCCATATATTGTGGGCACTGGAGCAAACGGGCTGGAGGGTTCGCGGTAATGGAGGAGCAGCAGAGTTGCTTGACATAAACCCATCCACGCTAGCGTTCCGGATGAAAAAACTTGACATCCATCGCCCTGCGGCCATTATCAGAAGCTGGCGCTTTTCAGGGGCAGGCAAGTAGAATGAAGGGGATTTAACCCACCAGAACACCGTGCGTGTGCCCAAGGAGCTCATCCCGTGTGGCTAGAGAAGGGTTCTACGAAAAATAGGGCCCTTGCATTCTCGACCGCCATGCCCTATGAGAGATGCACGGGGGCGTTATGCCTGCTGATAGGAGGAAAGCGCCCAACATCAGGCTGAAAGGTTCTCTCATTCGAAAGATACTCCTCATCCCCGAGAAATATGCTGTTTCTTGCAGTCAGCCTTTCTGTGCTCAGACAGGAAAAACCCTCCCTTGCCCCTCCGCCCACAAGACCGTCCCCTTGTCCGTAGAAGGTCGAGTTTATAATCTCGACCTTCTTGCCGCCTGTAAAGACCACTTCAAGAGTGTTTCCGAGCGCCCGACAGGCATCTACATCATGGGTAAATGGTTTTCCTTCAAAAAAGGCGCAGTTTCCCACAAGGACGCTGTTTGTGATGCTGGCGGCGCCTGTCACCTTCACCTGATTTCCTGCGTTACCCTCGGCCCTCAGCCGGTTGATGGTGATTGTCCCCCCAATACTGTGATACAGAAGATCAAGACCGTCGGAGGTGTTGTGGAGAAAGGCCGTGTCCTCAAAGATCCAGTCCCCGCCCGTCGCTGCGGTTCCGAGCCCGTCGCCGTAGCCCCCAGCGCTCTGGGC
This sequence comes from Desulfatiglandaceae bacterium, assembly GCA_041753575.1. Taxonomy (GTDB): domain Bacteria; phylum Desulfobacterota; class DSM-4660; order Desulfatiglandales; family Desulfatiglandaceae; genus CG2-30-51-40. The sequence goes on along the minus strand of JBGSUA010000225.1, from coordinate 25,898 downwards.
CCAGCACCCTGAAGGCTCCTTTCCAGGATAGGTTTCAACGCAGCCGTTCCACTCGATGATGCACCTTCTGAAGATGATGCTGCCCGTATTGGAACTGTTTTCTCCTATGTCGCCGTCCCAACCGACCCGGCCGTTTCCAGCGATCCTGACATCCTCCAGGGTCCAGTCCTTGAGCCTGCCGGCAAGTAGGCCGAAGACGGCCAGTCCGTGGATATTTATGTGCTGGAGTTCTACATTGGCGGAATCCGCAGCAGTGATTCCCCCTTGGGCCCACTGCCCAAATGGATAGACGTCCCTCATGCAGGCCGAGCCTCCGCTGTGGGAGTCCGCGCATCCCGTGTGGTCCGTTATCTCAAGGCATGCTGCGAGCACATTGCTTGATCCGGTGAGATCTAGAATGACGTAGGACCTCTCCGTCCCCCAGAGTTCCGGGGGGCTCTCGCATCCCCTGTCCCATCCCTCGCCCAGGATCCTTGTTGGATGGAGGATATCTTCTCCTGACGGCACGGCAGTCATACGGCAATCCCACGGCCAGTCTTCGCTGCAGGCCTCGGCCCCTGGCGCCCCGTAGCCCATTATGTATGAACCCTTCATCACGAAGAGGCTGTCGCCACCCTGTATCCTGGGCACCCCTTGCGGCGGAAGCGCCCTGAATGGATGGTCCCAGGCGCAAGGTTGATCTTCTCCCGTGCCGGGGTACGGGAGATCCGAAAGACCGGTGCACTGCGTCTGGCTTCCGCCGTCGGGCCGGATAAAATAATCCGCGGCATCCGCCATGTGAAGAGGAGCTCCGGTTGTTAATACTATTGTGATGATTGTGATGACGGTCTTTAAGCACATGTTTTCTTGTCTCTTAGAGTGAAAAATATTATCACGCTTTCCTTTGGACTTCCATAAGCAGGAGGTCTTATTCATCTGCTACCGGCATTAATATGATTCTTTTTTCATTTAAGAGGCTGTGCTATAGTTCTTCCGCGTTCAAGGCCGTAACGATAAAGGGAGAGATTGATTTTCCTGATGGAAGGAAAAGAGGAGATGAGGTGCTACGATTGGCTTTTCTGGACCAGGCCGCTTGACAAGGAGAGGATTTTCAAAACAATCAGCAAGAAATGAAAATGTTCCATGGGGTTGTTGCCCCCGGTGCTTGCTAAAGGCCCGGGGCAAAGTCCTGTATAATCTTCCTTAAGAAACCTGATGATGGGGATCTTATCCGATGCCTGTTTTTAGTAAGACAAGAAATGACGCAGTGATTCCGGCTAACCTCCTTGAGGTACAGTTGAGTTACCAGAGGAGGGTCAACAACATAACCAACCTCATACACTCGGCCAAGGATACCAACGAAATACTCCTGAATCTTCAGGGCGAGATCCTGAGCTTATTCGATGCCGATCGGATTACCGTCTATGTCGTTGACGGCATGAGAAAGCAGCTCGTCTCCAAGATCAAGACAGGAGATGAGATAAACGAGATACGTGTGCCCTTGAACGGGAACAGTATAGCTGGTTACTGCGCCTCCGGCGGAGGCCTCGTAAATGTCATGGATGTCTATAACTCAGAGGAGCTTGCCCGCATTGATCCGGCCATGCGCTTCGACGGGTCATGGGATAAGAAGACAGGCTATAGGACATCTCAGGTTATTGCCGTCCCGGTTACCTATAATAAATATATCCTCGGGGTCGTTCAGCTCATCAATAAGAAATCCGGCAGGGCATTTACCAAGGAAGATGAAAAATCGCTTTCCGACATAGCGAGGGTGCTGGGTGTGGCCTTTTTCAAGAACCAGCGCTTTGCTCAGAGGGAAAAAAGCACCCGTTTTGATTATCTGGTGAGCAACAATATAATAAGTAACAGAGATCTCACTGAAGCAATGTCCATGGCCAGGAAGACTAGAAAGCCTGTCGAATCTATCTTGATCAGCAGCTTTAGTGTTGGAAGAGAAGACATAGGCAAGGCCCTGGCGGCCCATTATAAAACCAAGTTTGTACCATTCGACGAAAAGATGCCTATCCCCGGGGAGTTGCTGAAGGGTATCCGCCCGGGATATCTCAAGAGCAATGGTTTTGTCCCCATATCCCAGGACGGTGAGAGGGTGACGGTGGTCATGGAAGACCCCAGTTACCTTCCCGCAAGGGATGCCATAAAAAGGATAATTCCTGCCAAGGCCTATGAATACTGCGTTTCGCTCAGGGAAGATATCTATAAGATTACAGATCTTTTCTTCAACATCAAGACGATGGACTACATAAAGGACGGCGGCAGCATTGAGGACATACTCGGGAAACTTGAGGGCGCTGAGGATGAAATCGAAGATGAAATTGAGCGCATAAGTGAAGAGGACAGCGCCATTGTCCAGCTCGTCAACAAGATGATCTACGACGCTCACGGAAGGGGGGCTTCCGATATACACATCGAACCGGGCCAGGGGAAAAACACTGCCCTCATTCGTTTCAGGGTTGACGGCGTGTGCCAGATCTATCAGACCATTCCCTACACTTACAAGAGGGCGGTCGTGTCTAGGATCAAGATAATGTCCGACCTTGACATAGCGGAAAGGCGTTTTCCTCAGGACGGAAAGATAAAGTTTCGGAGCTATTCTCCCCTGGACATAGAGCTGAGGGTTGCCACCATACCGACAGCGGGGCAGAATGAGGATGTAGTCTTGAGACTTCTGGCAGGCGGAGACCCCCTGCCGCTTGAGAAAATGGGTCTGAGCGAAAGGAATTACACATCCTTAATTGATATGATAACAAAGCCATACGGAATAGTACTTGTGGTCGGCCCGACCGGCAGCGGAAAGACTACCACCCTCCATGCCGCGCTTAAATATATCAATAAGCCGGAGCTTAAGATCTGGACTGCCGAGGATCCGGTTGAAATAACCCAGGATGGCCTCAGACAGGTGCAGGTGGCGCCAAAGATAGGGTTTGACTTTGCGACAGCAATGAGGGCGTTCCTGAGGGCCGATCCTGACGTGATCATGGTGGGGGAGATGAGAGACCACGAAACTGTGTCAACGGGCATAGAGGCCTCCTTGACAGGCCATCTTGTATTCAGCACCCTCCACACCAACAGCGCCCCTGAGACAATAACCAGACTTCTGGATATGGGCATGGATCCATTCAATTTTGCTGACGCGCTTCTCGGCATACTTGCCCAGCGTCTTGTAAGGACCCTTTGCGGTGGCTGCAAGGAGAAATATCATCCGACCAGGGCCGAATATGATTCTCTTGTCCGCGCCTACGACGGTGAATTTGACGCGCTGGGATACAAGTACAATGAAGATTTTGCACTCTATCGCCCCAAGGGATGCCTAAAGTGCGGCAACACCGGCTACAGGGGGAGAACCGGCATTTATGAACTGCTGAGCGGGACAAAGGAGATGAAATCGCTCATACAGGACAGGGCCAAGATGGACACGATAAGATCCCAGGCCATCAAAGACGGCATGGCCACCCTGATGCAGGACGGCATCCGAAAGGTATGCCTTGGGCAAACCGATATGATTCATGTAAGAAAAGTCTGTATAAAATAAGGGCTCTGATAAGAGACAGAACCACCTCGAACCTTACTTGTTCTTCAAGAATCAGGGGGGGATCTCCGGATAAACCGGACTGCGATACAATGATGTCAACGCATCGCTAGCGTTTTGAAATACAAAAACGGGTTTCAATCGCTGAGGATCGAACTGACTGATTTACGGACCATCAAGCACACTGAGATCACAAGGACAGATATTGTGGTCAAAAACCTCTGCGCGTCCGTGAACCGTGTGGGAGAGAGGAGACCGAACTTGACGATTCCTCCTTATTCTAAGCCGTCATGGTATTCCAATGACGCCAGGTCAAGGGGGCGAAACCTTTTTGTTGTGCGATGATGTCGAGATGGAGGAGTTCAAACGGGATGAGATCGCTTGAGGGTTTCTCGATAAGTTCGGAGGTATCCAGGCAGGTCAGGTATTTGTTGCACTTATGGCATACATAGAGCCTTTCGTGAGGCGTTTCCTTTGCGGCCAGAAATTCCAGTGAATCGGCATCTTTGTTGCCGCAATAGGGGCAGCATATCCTGCGAAGCTGCCACTCGTAACTGCATATGGAGCAGTGGAGCCATCTCTGGCCCCCATGGGCCATCAGGAATTCCTGCTCAACCTCACCCTTCCTCAGATAGCTCGTATCTGGATAGGCCCCACAGATCGGGCAGTATCCCTTTTCCCAGGCAATCTTTTCCATATTCCTGGACAGGCTGTGGGCAAGCCACTGAAGATAGGGCTTGAGAGCCTGCTCAAGGTCAAACCGAAGCGCTTCCGGTTCCAGACCCACTTCTTGCGCCAGGTCCTTTAAAGGCTTTTCCTCATTTCGGACCAACATCCCCAGCCAGACTGCCGGGGCCTTGGGGTCCTCTTCCACACGCGAAAGCAATTTGGTTCCATCCTGTTTGAGAGGCGGAAAGGCTCTCCCCAAGGCAGTCAGCATTTTTTTCACCCCTGCCGCCAGGTCAGGAACCATCTGCTGGCATTCCATATCAAACAGCAACGGGACGCCTGCCGAAAGCCGATTCGGATCCGGGGGCGTTATCCTCGGGGCCGGCAAGGCCGTGAGTTCGGTCCTGAGTTCGGCCCCGGCGATCATGATTCCCATGAATGCATCAAGGATCTCTTTCAGGGAAGGGTTATGTTCCTCCATCATGCGAATCTGAGCTGTGAGGGACGCGACCATATCGCTGGCAGGTGTTGCACTTTCCATAGGTTTCCTTAGCATATATATGGGTTGTGATGGCAAAAGCCACTCCGGTTGGGCGGGAACGGCTTTTGCCATTCGGTAACAGCCATCTGCGACCTGCGGACTCCTTCCGCCAAATCTCCGTTTTAGAAGATTCGCCTCAGACCGAAGCGTCAAGGCGCTGAAAATGCATTGCGCCGTAACGCTGTTCGCCCCAGTGCTCCCTAACCATTGACAGACTGGTAGTACTTTTCCGGGTCGTCGGTCAAGAGATATATGGCGTTCACATCCTCCGGGTCCTGTAGTTGGGCATTGGGGCACTCCTTCTTCAACTCGGACAGTTTCTGGTTGGCCAGTTTGAGCATCTCGGCCCGTTCACCGAAATTCATGGCTCCGCTGCAACAAGTTTTCACACACATGGGTAGCATGTTGTGCCGCACCCGGTCTATGCACATATCGCACTTGACTAAGATGCCTCTCCCCGTGTCTATCCTCGGGATGTTGTATGGGCAGTCGGAGATCACATCTTTCATCTGCGCAGGGGAGAGCTGCCGGGTCTTTTCGGTAAAAATCACTGCGCCGGTGGAGCTGTCCCTCAGAATGGCCCCTTCGACATACTTGTCCGCGGCCTCCTTGCAGGGCGGCTCCTCGCAGTGTCGGCACTGGTCCGGAAAGAAATACCAGACCACGCGGCCGTTTTCTTTGTATTCAGCAAACCGGACCAGCTTGTAATTAAAGGCGTTCAGGTCAGGGGGATTCTGATGGGTCCCGCTCTGCCGGGTCGTATTCGCCTGAAAACCGTGCCATTCCTTGCAGGCCACCTGGCAACCCCGGCATGCGGTGCATCTTGTGGTATCAATAAAAAATGTCATCGGCATAACTCGTCTCCTTTTTCAAGGCCGTCGGGGCGTGGGGCCGCCCCAGGCCGAGAACGGGTTTATAGGGAAAGTTCCGTGACCTTCTCGGCCTTATGGATGTTCACCAGACAGGCCTTGTATTCCGGGATGGTCACATTGGGGTCGGCCACCGAAGACATCAGGCGGTTGGTGGCGTCTCCCACGCCGGGGGTGGTCCAGCCGAAGCAGAACGGCATGCCCGCGAGGTGCACCGTCTTGCCCTGAACCTTGAAAGGCGTAAGCCTCACCGTGACCATGGCAATGGCCTCCACCTTGCCCCGCAAACTCTCCACGACCACCGGATCGCCGTTCTTGATCCCTTTCTCCTTAGCCAGTTCATGGCTGATCTCAACGTAGAGCTGGGGCTCCGCCTCAAGGAGTGCGGGGGTGTTTCGGGTGTCTCCACCACCGCACCAGTGTTCGGTAAGGCCGTAGGTGGTCAGCACAATGGGAAAGCGGGGATCGCCCGGCTTGGCCAGAATGTCCAAATCGCTCACCGGCATCTTCATGCATGGGTTGTTGAGCTGCTTGGAGAATGGATGGGAGGTGACAGGGGTCTCTGCAGGCTCGTAGTGTTCCGGGAACGGACCGTCCACCCGACCTGGGCCATAGAGGGCGCCATGACCCTCGGACTGCATGATGAAGGGATACTTCCCTTCCGGCGCGGCCATGGGCGGCGCAGGTCCATCCGGCACGTCGCCGACCCACTTTCCGTCCTCCCAGGCGATAACCGCCTTGTTCGGACTGTAGGGCTTTCCGTTAAGGTCCACAGAGGCGCGGTTGTAGAGGACCCGGCGGTTGACCGGCCAGGCCCAGGAAAAGTTCGGGAACAGCCCGACCTTGGCCTGCATGGGAGTCTGTTTGAGGTCCCGGCGCTTGGACAGGTTGCCCGAAGGTCCATAGGAGCCGCAATAGACCCAATTGAGGCTCGATGTGGAACCGTCATCCTGGAGGAATGGGAAACTCACCACCTGGTCGCCCTTTTTGTACTCTTTGTCCTTGATCGTGATGTCCCTGGTGTAACAGCCGTTGATCTTCTTTGCCTGTATGTCAGCATCGTAGGCCTCCGGCCAGACCATGTTCAAAATGGGATCGGGAAAGACGCCCATGTCCTTTTTATACAGGTCTCGCACCCGCTTGAAGATCTCCACCACCATCCAGCCCATGGGTTTGCTTTGCCCCATGGGCTCGACGCCTTTATGGTGCCACATCTGCCACCGGCCGCTGTTGGAGACGGTGCCGTCCTTCTCCCCGCGCTGGCACGAGGGCATCAGAAAGACCTCGGTCTTGATGTCCTTGGGATTCACTCCGGGACGCCGCCAGAAGTCGCTCGTCTCGTTGTGGTGGATCTCGCCTACCGCCAGCCAGTCGAGCTGGTCAAGTGCCTTGCGCACCTTATGGCTGTGGGGCATGCTCTGGGCCGGGTTGTGGGCATAAATGAAACCGCCACGCACCTGGCCCTTGTACATCCGGTCAAACAGAAAGATACTGGCATAATCCACGCCCGGATCCACCTTGGGAAGCCAGCCATAGCCGAAGCCGTTTTCCTTGGTGGCGGCATCGCCCATCCATCCCTTGAGCAGGCTTACCATGTACTTGGGCCGGTTGCCCCACCAGTTGACGCTCTTGGGGTCGCTGGTCTTGGGCGTATTGGCCTTCTGGTAATCTTCGAGCGTTGGCCAGTCAGCCCTGGGAACGGGGAGGTAACCCGGAAGGATGTGCCAGAGGATGGCGTGGTCCGTGGAGCCCTGCACATTGGGCTCACCGCGCAGGGCATTGATGCCGCCGCCCGCCACCCCGATGTTGCCCAGCAAAAGCTGGATGATGGCCGAAAGTCGTATGTTCTGAACGCCGACGGTGTGCTGGGTCCAGCCCAGGGCGTAGAGTACGGTAGCCGACTTGTCCGGGGCGCCCGTAGCTCCATAGACCTGGTACACCTTGAGGAGATCGTCCTTGGATACGCCGGTAATATCCGAAACTTTGTCCAGCGTGTAGCGATCATAATGTTTTTTCAAGAGCTGGAGAACGCATCGTGGATTCTTTAGCGTGCGGTCGCGTTTGGGTACGCCCTTTTCATCCAGGGCAAAGGCCCATTTTTTCTGATCATAGGCCTTCTTTTCCGCATTATAGCCCGAGAACAGGCCGTCTTTGAAATCGTACCCCTCGCCGACAATGAAAGCGGCGTTGGTGTATTCCAGCACGTATTCGCGCTGGTACAGTTCCTTATCCAGGATGTATTTGACCAGGCCGCCCAGGAAGGGGATATCCGTGCCGCTTCGCAGCGGGACGTGGATATCGCTTCTGGCCGATGTCCGAGAGAATTTGGGATCCACGTGGATGATGGTGCCGCCCGCGTCCTTAGCCTTGAGGACCCATTTGAAGGCAATCGGATGGTTCTCTGCGGCATTGCTCCCCATGATAAAGACACCGTCGGCGTTCTTGATGTCAAGCCAGTGGTTGGTCATGGCGCCGCGTCCGAACGACTCTGCCAGAGCCGCTACCGTGGCGCTGTGTCAGACACGGGCCTGATGGTCCATGTGGACGATGCCGAGCCCCCGCAGCATCTGGTGGGCCAGGGAGCATTCCTCGTTGTCCATCTGGGAACTCCCGAGCTGAAAGATGCTCTCCACCCGATTGACCTGCTGACCTTTGGCGTTCTTGATCATGAAGTCCTTGTCCCGGGTCTCCTTGACGCGCCTGGCGATCCGGTCCAGGACAAAGTCCCAGTCCTTTTCCTCCCACTTGTCGCTCCCCGGGGCCCGATACTTGGGTTTCTGCAAACGATGCTCATTGTTATGCATGGACGCGAATGCCGCACCTTTTGCACAAAGCGCCCCCTCGCTCACCGGATAGTCCGGATCACCCTCCGAACTGATCAACCGGCCGTCCTTGACGTGCATTATAATGTTGCAGCCGCAGGAGCAGAAGCCGCAGATGGAAATAACCTCCTTGGTCCCCTCCAGTTTAAAGCCTGCTGCATACGCCTCGACACCCTTGAGATTGAGCCCCAGCCTCGCGAGCGGGAGGCTCGCGATACTCAATCCCGCGATTTGCAGAAATCTTCTTCGTGTTACCTTCATAACATCCTCCTTATGCAATTGGTTGGAGTTGCCAGACTCGCCATTTTCTATAATTACCTTGCACAATGAGCCTATGAAATTCAGTGTAGAAACATAAATATGGCATGTCAACAATTTATTCAATAATATTAATATGTTAATATAAACACATAGGGCATATGGCGTACATGAAGCTTCGTCAAATTGATGATTATCGATTGATGATTGAAAAAACCGGCGACCTACACTGAATACTGAATTCTCGTTGCTGATTGCTGGAACATGCCGCCTGGGGGGAATTCCAAGGACCGCGAACCGGCAGACGTCCCGGTCGTCGCTATGACTTAGGCTCATTTAGGCCAACTGTATCTAATTTGTTACAAGCTTCCGTATAGATCAGAATGGTCTTTTTGTTAGATCAGATGCGGCGCTCATATCTTAGAGATGCCGCATACGGGATGTATGGGGGATGAAGCTTCGTTCTGAGTGGATTCTTGCGGTTCTTTGAACGGCCGAACAGGGAAGGGAAGAATTTCATTGGCCAACTGAAAGGCGGAATCCTCGACGCGGCAAAACCACGATTTGTAGTGGGCCATCATACTCCGGCCCTCATCCGTGAGGCTGTACCCGCCCTTCTTCCCGGCATTCTTCTTTACCAGGCTGAACCCGACATTAGCTTCAGTGGCCTTGATCTTTCCCCAGGCCGCGCGGTACGACATGCCCATGGACTCGGCCGCCTTCTTGAGCGAGCCATGCATCTCGATCTTTTCGAGGAGATTGACCCGGCCTGCCCCGAAGAAGACGCCTTCATCCGTCTCAAGCCAGATGTGGACTCGAATGGTCGGAGATTTATCGGTCATGGTTGTTCGAATGCATGCGTTTCCTGCGACGAGAGTTACTCTTGATTTTCACAGGGCCGGATCCGGCCTGGCCCAACGTAAGGAGACTGTCCCCCGCAACCGCGGCATAGGGTTCCATGATTGCTCGGGTAGGCCTCCGCGCAGACAGGGCAGAGTGCAATTGCCCCCTTGCTCCGCTTAGTCAGGAAAACGGGCAACACCTCGACATCCTGAAACCCAAAGAGGCTTACGCCCGCTTTTAAAATCTGATCCGTGAGCTCCTTTGCAACCTGCTCCTTCTTTGCCTTGAGCTTGAGATACCAGTTCCTGACCTCGGGCCACTCCTCTGTCTTTACGGAATCCAGAAACACCCGTACCCCCCTGCCGGAATCCTTCTCATACAGGGTCATAGCAAAACGTCCCAGGTTGACGATGTGGAGCCATCCGTTGCCGATGGTACAGGGCGTGAGAAGCTGAATGGCGTCGGGGAGACAGCTATGCGTCTCACAGATTGCATCATAGAGTTTCCCCCTGTCGATACGTTCAATGGCCGCATCTACCATGATGCCGCCAATGAGCACCCCAGGGGCCAGACTTCCGTGAAACGACTCGGTAAGACGACTGTACTCGTCCAGGGAATATTTTCCAATATTCATGTAAGGTTACCTTACTCTTCGAGCTAAGTGTGAGATGGTTGATGCTGATCTAAAATTTAATTTTATGCCAATATTGACTTAATAACTTAACAGTGGGCTAATGTATGTGTCAAGAAAAAAGGGGGGGAACTTGGGCACGAGGCAGGGAATTAAGAGAATCTCTGCTTGCATTTTCTTATCCGGTGTCCAGAGGGGCAATCCGGAGAAAACTGTCGGTGCAATGGGATAGACTTCTATGTAGGTCATTCCTTTCCTGCTTCAGATCATGGTAGTCTTAGAACCATTGATGACGGGCGCATCCCGGGCATCGCTTTCAACTGTTTCTGGGTTCCTCCCAGCCCGGAAATTCTTCTTCGGCTATCTCTTGCCATTAGCGCCTCCCCCCAGAGTTTTGCAACTATAGCCTTCTCAAGAGTATTTCTCTGACCGGTGGGGAATAACAATTTAAAACTTTCCAGGAATGATACATGATATATCAATATTGACATAATAACAAAGACAAACTATAAAATCTTTTCTCACGCTTCAATCATCGTTGATCAGCCTATTGGGAAATGGTTCAGATGTGAAAGGAGAAAGTCCATGGGCGGTAACATAATCTTCATCGACTGCAAGGAATTCAGTTTCAAGTCGGGACAGACCATACTAGAGGTTGCAAAGGAAAACGACGTCTATATTCCTACCCTGTGCGCTCTGAAGGGTGCGGCGCCAACAGGAGCATGCCGGATATGCCTGGTAGATGTGGAGGGAGCAAAAAATCTGGTTGCTTCATGTGTTACCCAGGCCTCACCAAACATGGTTATCAAAACCAATTCTCCTAGGGTTCTTAATGCGCGACGCATGAACCTTGAATTACTGCTGTCCTCCGGTCAGCACAATTGCCTCGTCTGTGATCTCGACGGCGATTCGTGGACTGAGGCGCAGTTGCAGGCTATGTCATCAAAGGGGCACGAAGAGCTTTGCCCTGCCTATGGTGAATGCAGGCTTCAGGATCTAGCAATTCGCTACCAGGTAAGAGGCATTCGTTTTAAGCCGCCCGAACCCGAATATCCGATCGAAGATTTAAATCCCCTTATTGTAAGAGACTTTTCTCGGTGTATCCTCTGTGGCCGTTGCGTGCAGGCCTGTAACGAGGTTCAGGTCAATCGAGCGATCAGCTTCGGATACCGGGGAGCCTCCACAAAAATCACAGCCGCAGGAGACCGTCCCCTCATCCACTCAGAATGCGTGTTTTGCGGAGAATGCGTCCAGGCTTGTCCGGTAGGAGCTTTGATAGATAAGAAATCCTGGCATACCTATCGGCCTTGGGAGGTGAAAAAGATCCGAACTACTTGTCCTTACTGCGGAGTCGGTTGCCAGCAGTTGCTGCATGTCAAGGAGGGCAGGATCGTAAAGGTTACAGGCGTGGAAGGTGCGGAGCCCAATCAGGGGCGACTTTGCGTAAAGGGGCGTTACGGCTACGATTTTATCTACTCGGAGGACAGGCTGAAAACCCCTCTTATAAGAGAGAACGGTTCCTTTAGGCAGGCCTCCTGGGACGAAGCTCTGGACCTTGCTGCATGGAAACTCAAGGAAGTCATCGCAGACTATGGGCCGGATGCTGTCGCAGGCGTGAGCTGCGCCCGGAGCATCAATGAGGACTCCTATCAGATGCAAAAGCTGTTTCGCGCTGTTATCGGAACCAACAATATTGATCATTGCGCCCGCACTTGACACGCCCCAACTGTCGCCGGGCTGGCGACCGCATTTGGTTCTGGGGCCATGACCAATTCCTTCAACGAACTGGCAAAAGCCAAGATGATCTTTGTAATAGGTTCCAATATGATTGAGGCCCATCCTGTGGCAGCCTCCTTTGTTAAGAATGCAGTTCTGAATGGCGCTGAGCTGCTTATGGTGGACCCCAGGAGGCATGCTCTGGTGGACTTCGCATCACTCCACATCCCCATCCGGGTGGGAACGGACATCGCTTTTCTCAACGCCCTGATGCACGTTCTGATCGCAGAGGAACTATACGATAAGGTGTTTGTTGACTCCTGTACCGTGGGATTTGAAGAACTCAAGCAGAAGGTCATGGAATACCCACCGGAGCGGGCAGCCGGGATCTGCGAGATCGGCGCCGATTTAATCAGGGAGGCGGCGAGGCGCATTGCCTCAGTAAAACCGATGATGCTCTGCTACACCCTGGGGATCACTGAGCACACCTGCGGTACCAGCAACGTTCTCAGCGTCGCTAATCTTCAAATGCTCCTTGGCAATATGGGCTTGGAATGCGGCGGAGTAAATCCCCTGCGCGGTCAGAACAACGTGCAGGGGGCCTGCGACATGGGGGCACTGCCCAACGTACTTCCAGGATATCAGTCTGTCGCCGACCCGGCGATGCGGTCAAAGTTCGAAAAGGCATGGGGAGTTTCGAAGCTCCCTCAGAAACCAGGCCTGATGATTCCTCAGATGATGGATGGGCTCGTTACAAAGAGAGTAAGGCTCTTCTACATCTTTGGCGAGAACCTGGCAAATACCGAACCTGATATTCGCAAGGTGGAGCATGAACTGGGGGCGGCGGAGTTCATCATAGGCCAGGATATATTTCCAAATGAGACGACCCGCTTTGCCCACCTCGTATTTCCAGCGGCAGCCTGGAGCGAGAACGAGGGAACCTTCACGAACAGCGAACGCAGGGTGAGCCGCGTCAGAACGGCCAGCAGCCCCCCCGGTGAGGCCAGACCTAACTGGTTGATATTCAAAGAGATAGCAAGGCGAATGGGACAGGACTGGCCATCCGACAGCGCTGAGGAGATTTGGGATAACGAGATTTCCGTGCTCGCCCCGCAACTTCGAGGCATCAAATACGGCCGCCTCCAGGGAAATGGCCTGCAGTGGCCTTGCCCGGACGAAAACCATCCGGGCACCTGCATACTTCACCAGGGCGGCCAGTTTACGTGCGGTTTGGGGGTTTTTACCCCTGTGGATTGGACACCTCCCGCTGAGGTGCCATGTGCCGAATATCCATTCACCCTGAGCACGGGCAGACGGCTGACCCACTATCACACACGGACCCAGACCGGACGCTCGCTGGGGTTGAATGAAGTTCTATCTGAAGAAACAGTGGATATCAGTCCTGAAGACGCCAGACTACTGAGTCTAAAGGAAGGTGAACGAATAAGGGTTTCTTCCCGCAGGGGCCAGGTGCTGGTAAAAGCAAGGATCACACAGGAAATTCCAAAGGGCATGGTCTGGATGGCCTTTCACTTCCGGGAGACTTGCGCAAACTGGCTTACCAATCCTGCCTTCGACCCAAAAACTCTGACGGCAGAATACAAGGCCTGCGCGGTGAGACTTGAAAAGGTTTAACACAACCCTATCGCGCGGGAGGAGCCTTGTGGGTACAAGGATCTCAACCTGATCTCGATACTGTTCATTATGGAGCCATGGGTTTATTACCTATATGCCTTTTCAAAACGCTCTTCAGAATTGCGACGAAATACCAAAAACAGAAGGGCATCCTTATGTATGCCTATCGTCTATCTTGCCGTATCTTGGGGAGGCCCTTCACGTTCGGGAGACAGAAGGAAAACTCCGTTTTTGTGCCGCACGCCACACATGGATATTTCACGACCACGGACCTGCACTTCAGGGAATCCCGGATATCGGATTCGAGCTCGAGTCGCCCGCCGCACTTACACGCATGAGGGACCACGAGTATGCAGACAATTCCTGCTATTTCCTCTTCAACGATGTTGAAGGCGCCGAGCCCGAACTGCTTCCATTCTTCCAAAAGCTCCGTATAAAACCTGCGAGTCCTAATGCCTCGTTCCTGCGCGAGCGACCTGCCGGTTGCCGTCTTTAGCGTGGCCGGAGCGTGGTGTGCATAAGTCAGCTCTATGCTCGTTTGAACAATCATGTCATTATCTAAAAAATGTTGGCGCAGTGCCTTCTTTGTGAAAAATTGGGCAACTCCGATGTGTCCCAGCTTATCGAGACAATCCGCGTCGTACACCACTCGGCCGATGTCACTGGTAGCGTCACCATCGAGGTACATGGTAAGGATAGCTTGCCTGATTATCGGGATCCATCTCTCGTAAACTGTACCTGCAAGAATTTTTTCCGCGAACAGAACTGCTTTTTCCTCTTCCAGGATATCGTCTTCATGATAACTTTCGTCAGCAAACTTTCCGATGTCATGTAAAAGGCCAGAGAGCAGGGCTGGCTCTTCCTCCCATCCCTCCGCTTCCGCAATATGGTGAGCGATGCAACCGACTCTGGAACTGTGGGCCCAAAGGCTGTAAAGTACCTCTTGGGAGGAGTTCTGCTGATAGGCGGTCTCCTGTTCGATTAATGTTTGACGGACCTCCTGTAACACTTCGGGTAAGATGGACTTAGACGCGTCCAGACCGGATGTCCTCCTCCCCGGTTGCAGGGCTCCTTTCTTTTCCTGGCCTTGTCCCGCTTCCCTTTGGCCGATGCAGCGAAGATAGTCACGTATGGTGTTGATGTTCGTGAAGGCAGTCTTGATAAGTCCCGTCAGACCGTTCCGAGCGAACCAGTTTCTGTTGAGGCGTATTGTCTTGCAGCTCTTTGTCAGCCTTTCAATCTTGAAGCGGTTGGCATCAATGTTTTCCCGGATTGCGGGCAAGCACCGTTTGCGATAGAACGCGTGCAGGAATTCAGGCACTCCGCTTGGACAGGGGACCACGATGTCGAATGCCCCGAGCTCTTGAAATTGGGACCGGATAATCTCTTGATTCAGAAAGGGCATGTCCGCTGCGCACACGAAGGCCACTTCGTGCATTATCCTTAGAAACCCACTATAGATTCCCATCAAGGGGCCGCAGCCCGGACGCTCGTCGGGCACAGCGGGGAGATTCAGAAAACCGTACTTCTCCGGCGTGTTAGTTACCAGAAGGACTTCCTCGAATAAGGAAGCTACGACACTCGCTGTCCGTTCAATGATTGGTCTTCCGTTGATTTCCAGCAGCGGCTTGTCCGGCGTTAGTCTCTTGCCTTGTCCCCCGGCCAGGATTAGGCAAGAGGCCTCTATCTTTTTACCGTGAAAATGCACCATCTGTTTTCTCCGAGTCGGGTCCGGGGTCGAGATCGCAATCGAGAAGGGCAGCATAGGCCTATTGTCAAAATCCGATACCGATTCCAATAGCGATGCCGATTCCGATGAATTCTCATAGCTGGGGGTGGTTTTATGCTATTGGACGGCTAAGGCCCAAGTTCCTTCGTGAGAATAATAAATTTACTCCTGTCGAATCCCAGCGTCTTGAAAAAAGGCAAAAGATTAACAGAGTCCCAAGCAACTGAGGTATATATGTAGCGGATCTGGTTCTCCCGGAAGACCCGGAATGCTTCCTCGGCCAGCCTCTTTGCTACGCCGTCTCCCATGTGCCGACTGTCAACCCCCAGGTTGGCAATCCATGCGCTCTTCTCCAGATTGAATGCGCCCGCGAGCATATAGCAGATGATATAGCCCACCACGCTACCATCCGCCTCGGCCACGAAGCTGGAGTGTTCGGTGGCCCTGACCTGCTCCTTAATGATTCGCCTGAAGTCAATTAGTTCCGCAGTGTTAGCGATGGCGGCCTGAATTCTGCTGATGGCATCAGCATCTTCGATCTGGATATTCCGTATGATCAAATTCCTCAATTTTCATCAACCCCCTTTTCCCCCGAAAACCGACATAACTCCTGATAATCTTTACTGGCTTTCGACCCATTCATGAGGGAGGCAAACCGGAGAGCCTTCGCTGCCAGGCCTCATCTGTTTTCCTCCAACGCTTAGCCTTAAACTTCGAACTTAACCTTCCCTTTTCGCGCCTCTAAATTCACGGTCGGATCCTTTCTGTCTTTTCGTCATCAGGAATTATGCCTCTTTCCAGAAATAGTTTCTTGATATGAGGCCGATTTAACAAAGGGTTTCAGAAAACTTATCTTCAGATACCGCAAAAAG
The DNA here is from genome assembly GCA_041753575.1 of Desulfatiglandaceae bacterium. Classification (GTDB taxonomy): domain Bacteria; phylum Desulfobacterota; class DSM-4660; order Desulfatiglandales; family Desulfatiglandaceae; genus CG2-30-51-40. The sequence continues at coordinate 9,784 of JBGSUA010000225.1, read as the reverse complement.
TAACTGTATTGTAGCCATATTGTAACTATATGTCAAGAATGATATATCTGGGATAGGAGGACTAGGAGAACATTAGACATTTCGTTGACGGACCTTGCACAATCCTGGTATAGCGGGTAGGTAGGAGACTCCCTAGAAACTGGACAAGCGATTTAGTGGATGGTATAGCCTGTAAAGACTCCAGTGAGGGGAATACAGGATGGCCAATCCAACATATACAACCCATTTTTCTGTCTTGACAATGGGGAGAGGCTCAAAGGAGGTACTTTTGCAATGTCGGAAGAAATGCGTTGGGTGAGAACCCACTGTGCAAGGATGGATCATGGCGGCTGCGCGCTGTTGGTTGGGGTAAAGGATAATGAGATTGTGGAGGTTAAAGGAGATTCGGATGGGTTTTTGAACGAAGGTTATACCTGCTACAAGGGCATTGTATCCCCGGATCGTCTGAACCACCCCGATCGTCTCCGCTACCCTTTAAAGCGTGCGGGGAAACGGGGCGAGGGGAAGTGGCGGCGAATTTCCTGGGATGATGCGCTCGATGAGACGGCAAAAAATTTATTGAAAATCAAGGAAACATACGGCGCTCGTGCGGTCGGATTCGGCGCTGGCATGCCGAAAGGCCTTGAGCATTTCGTTCTGATTCGCCTCGCCAACATTTTCGGCTCCCCCAATGTCGTAGCGTCTCAAGATGTTTGCCATGCCCCCAGGGAGATAACCGGGGTGCACACCTGTGGTTTCTATCCCGTTGCCGATTTTCACCATCCGACCCGCCTCATTCTCTCCTGGGCCAGCAATGTTCTTTCGACCAGCGAAGAGGGGCAGATAGCAGGCCTTGCGCTGAAGCAACTTGGAAACGGCGCCAAATTGATCGTGGTGGACCCTCGAAAGACAGAGCTAGCGGCTCGAGCTGACCTGTGGCTGCAACTTCGACCCGGAACGGCACAGGCCCTTGCCTTGGGATTCCTAAACGTCGTCATCGAGGAATCGCTTTACGACAAGGAGTTTGTCGAGAAGTATACATACGGATTCGAAGATCTTTCCCGGCATATAAAAGATTACAGCCCCGAGGCGGTGTCTGCGATCACTTGGGTTCCCCCCGATCTGATACGAAAGGCTGCAAGATTATACGCTACGTCCAAACCAGCCGCACTCCAGTGGGGCAATGCGATTGAGCATGATGTCCATGTATTTGATGCAACCCGATCACTGGTCTGCCTCATGGCCGTCTGCGGTAACCTCGAGGTGCCCGGAGGCAATATCCATGCGCACGATCCCCAAATTATGGGCCTGGGAGAATTCGTGCGGAACGATCTCATCCCGGGCAAGCGCAAGGAAATGATTGGTGCTTTTCACGGTATCATCCCAAAGCTTATGACAGTGCCGCCTGCACACTTCCGCAAAGCCATTCTTGAAGAAATTCCTTACCCCATAAAAGGATATTACGGCATGTGCACCAACCCACTGGTGGCATGGGCTGACAGCCAGACCACCTATGATGCGTTCATGAGGCTCGACTTTATAGCCGTCGCAGAAATATTCATGACGCCCACCGCATCCCTTGCCGATATTGTCTTTCCGATTGCACATCAGTACGAGATGAACGATATCGGTCACTACGGAATCGGACATGGCATCATACTCGCCCGGCCAAAGATTGTTGATCCGCCCGGGGAGTGCTGGCCCGACATTAAAATTATGAATGAATTGGGAAGGCGGGTGTCAAATCCCCAGTATTGGCATGATGATTTTGAAGCGTTCCTGGAAGATGTTCTCAGACCGGCAGGCCTCACCTATCAGGAGTTTGTTGCAAAAGGATATCTGAAAGGCCCTGACCGTTTCAGGCGTTATGAGGAGAAGGGTTTTCAAACGCCTACGGGAAAGGTAGAATTAAAGTTGAGCACGGCTGAGAAGTTCAACTTGAAGCCACTCCCTGAATTTGCTGACCTGCCGGAAGAGGATGATCCGGAATATCCACTGATTCTGATTAGCGCCAAGAGCCGGTATTACCTTCTTTCTTCTTACAGATGGGTGAAAAGGCTCCGTCAGAAGAGGCCCCATCCTCTGGTCGAAATCCATCCCAAAACGGCGGCAATATATGGAATCCTTGATGGAGACGAGGTGGTTATTACCACCAGATACGGCAGAATTACCCAGCTAGCCCGTGTTACAGAAAATATTCACCCTCGAGTCGTCAGCGCTGATCTGGGATGGTGGTTCCCGGAAGGGGACGCCGCAAGCCAGTTCGAATGGCAGGCATCGAATTTCAATATGCTCACCTCTATCGGGAAGTTAGGAAAGGAATTCGGAACGCCGAACATAAAGAACCTCCCTTGCAGGATACAAAAGAGGACGCTTTCCACACATCCAGAAAAAAGTGGGGTTGCACACAAATAACGAGTTGCAACCTGTGTACATCCATGCTTAAGGCTCTGATCAACGGGGTTGAAACGGAGAGGGGCTAAAAAACTGGCAAATCTTCATGCTGATAAGGAGGCCTAAATCCCTGAACATCTTCCATTCAAGTTTTGACATCATTGATGCCATCAGGGAGCTGTCCTTTGGGCTTGCGCTCCTGAGCCAATTATTTAGTTCCAAACCGTCTTTGAAGCCTCCACAGAAAAGAAAAGCGGCAAGATCTGCGATTTGAACTGCCCGCTCTCGCGCTGAAACCAAATAATCCTTGCTGACAAAGCCGCAACTCTCAAGGATCTCGTAAGAATGAGGTATCAGCGGCGGCTTTTCTATTTGGAGACTTGTCTCATCCTTGAGCCAACGGATAATATCTGCATGTGTCCTGGCCCTGTTCCTGAATTGCTCGGTAAGGGCTTTGTGCCTTTCCTTGACAATCGGCTCATGACAGCCTCTGACATGAACCAGAACGAGCCTTGGGTTCACCATGAGGTCCCCTACTGCTCTATACTCGCAGCAGTTAGCGTAGTTGGCGGCACAAAGCAAGAGAAGTTCGTGAAGCCTTATTCTCGTTAGTTCATTCACTTCGGTGAATTTCGGGCTGTGTTCGTCCAGCGCCTCCATCCTTTGCTCAAGATATTTCTCATTAAGTTTGCTCAACTGCGCATTCCTGTCCAGATCCCGGTTAAATTGCATTAAAAATCTCAAATCAGGATGAAGATTATTTTCTTCTGGAGACTGTAAAGGCGCATAGGGTAGAGACTCCTCAGAGGGAATTGTTTTAAGAAGTCCTGTTTGATTATTCCATGCCATTATTTCGAGGCTCCTTTCCCTGTTTTCAAGATGAGCCTGGATGGAGGGCTTGTTACTAATCCGTGTCCTCGCAGTTTGCAGTCAGGCGTAATATGGCTGTTGAGCTACTTTTCTTCGCAAGACCCCATTTCGAATCTCCCAGGCAACGCCGAGGGATTACAGTGGGAATTCGTTGTTGTAGTTTCCTGTCCATATTTGGAAACACTTACGAAGTGCTCCTGCATGGCTATTCTGCCTCCAGGCTGGTCCCATTTTTCAAGCCCGCCCTTCATGAAGCGGTTGTCCGCCAGACCTTTCGCGAAGGCTCGGCTTTCCACCGGTAAGCGGTGTCCGAATCCGTGGACGACAAAAACGGCTTCCGGGTGAATATGCGGCGTCACCTTGGCGCGTATATTTTCGCAATAGCAGTTTTGACAAACAGTCACAAGCTCGCCGTCCGCGATCTTAAGTTCCCCTGCCGCCTCGGAGTTGATCCACAAGACATTCTCCGGCATATATTCAAAGAGCAAGGGATTATTAACCGTGTGCCCCTGGGTGTGCAGGGCGCATCGCCCGAACGTCAACCGGAAATGGCCTTCTGGAGGGCTCTGTGGGGCCTCATAGGGTTTCAAAGAGGTGATGCCTTGCTTTTCTAGCTTCTCGGAGATGATCTCGATTTTGCCGCTTTTGGTGGGGAACTTATAGTCAGTAAGTCCTCTGTAACTATCTGATTCAGTAAGATTAACAAATCCAGAGGCATCGAAATCCTCAATCCGGACGCCGGTGTCTTTGAGTTGGTAATCCCAGATGGCTTTGATGGAATCGAATGCCAGCTCTTTGATTCCCAGCCGCTTGGCCAGACCGCACAGGATCTCCCAGTCAGACTTGGTATCGAAGCGGGGATCCATCGCCCTCTGCCTTAGGAAGAAATGCGGTGTAAGATCCTTTTTGCATGCCAGGATGCTTTCCCGTTCGAGGTAAGGGGAAAGAGGCAGGACCACATCCGAGTGCCAGGCTGTGTCTGACCAGCTAAAGCTTATCGAAACCAACAGATCCAATTTGTCAAAAATTAGCTGCAGGCGATCAGGATCAGGGTAGCCCATCAGCGGGTCATGGCGGTAGGCAAAGTAGGCTTTTACCGGGTAAGGATCGTCGGTCTCCATGGCCTTGAAAAGGAGATGTGCCAAGCCGGGGCCTTCTTCAAAGTGAGAATATCGCCATCCAACTCCATCCGCCCTTTTATCGGCAGGTTTGGGCATCAGGTCTAACAACTTCTTCAAACCCATTTTCCCGATGTCAATTGGTTTATTGGCAAACGGCAGGCCGCCCTTGGCTCCGATGGAGCCCAGCAGTGCGTTAATGATATAGATCGAGCGGCAGAGGTAGAAAGAATTGAGATAGCGAGAGGTCATCCAACCCGGATGCCAGATGACTGACGGCTTTGCATCTGCGAGCTCCAGAACGAACCGGACAATCTCCTGGTAAGGGATGCCGGTTTCATTCTCCGCCCACCTGGAGTTGTAGGGTCGAACAAATTCTTCTAGCGAGTTCAAGTCCTTGATCCATCGGACAACGTATTCCGCGTCATAAAGCTTTCGCTGCATAATTTCATGGATGACCGCCAGGTTCAGGGCGTAGTCGCTGCTTGGCCTCAACAGGAAGAATCGGTCAGCTTTCGTTGCTGAAACGGTGGCACGGATATCAATGAAAGAGAGCTTGCAACCGTTTTCCATAGCTTCGGTAAGATTGTTCACCTCTTGGACGTTGATGGCCTCGAAGATGTTGCGGGTCTGGAGCACCACGTGTCTCGCGTTTTTGAAATCGTAGATCACGTCCTTGCGGCCCATCCCGAGCAATGACTTGCACGCATGCATAACGTTACGGGCGCAGGAGCTGTCGTGATTAGTGTAATTTGGGGATCCCAGCCCTCTGACAAAGGCTTGGTGAAGGTCCCGGAAAGGACCACTCCGGTCTGAGAAAGCAACGCTGCGAGACCCGTGACGCTTAATAACGGATTCGAGCCTGGAGGCTACCTCCTCGAAAGCTTCATCCCAGCTAACCCTCTTCCATTTGCCTTCGCCCCTTCGGCCTTCGCGAATCATCGGGGCCTGAATGCGGTCGTTGTCACGGATAAGGGCGACACCAGCGGCGCCCCTCGGACAGATCGAGCCGTTCATGCCCGAGACATGAGGATTGCCTTGCAAAAAGGAAATATCCCCATTCTTAACTTCAGCCATTATTGGGCATCGTACTGTGCACATGCCACAGATACTGTATACGTATCTCTCTGTCATTTTGTTTGCTGCTCTAAAAAACCATAGGCTCCAATTGGTTGGGGAACAACCCCATATGGATGTGATTCGCTTTATGCCATCTGATCAAAACGCCAAGGGCAAATCCATGCTTTAATCAAATCATTTCTGAGGCCATAAGTATCAAGGACTAATTTGCCGGCATGCCGCTCGCACGATCAATTCAAGACTGGTATGTGGTCATGTTATGGCAATGTTGAAGATTGATTAGCAGATGACCCTTTATATGTCAAGTATGATATAACTAATCCGGCAAGGCTTTTGGCATGGAGTCATTGTGGTGAGAACTACGGAGGCGGATTATTAGTCGAGGTAGTGTGCAATGAGATCATTAAAGACTTCCGCCGATTCCGTTTCCACGATTTGTTGAAGACGGCGGAACTGCTTCAGGAGGGTTTCCCCAAGGGGTGTCAACCGTGAACCTTTGCGGTCACTGATCAGCAGCGCCTTTCCTAGCCTCTCCTCGGTGGCATGGATCCGCCCCCAGATGGCCCGGTAGCTCATTTCAAGTTCCTGGGCGGCGGCCAGGAGAGAACCGAGCCGCTGGACAGCCTCTAGTATTCGGTAACGCCCCAATCCGAAAACAACCTGGCCGTTGGCATTCTCCACCCATATTTTTGATTTGATTCTAAAAGGCAATTCATTTCCTGACATCGGCATTCCCTCCTTTTTATGAGTGCGCGGTAAGAATTGGAATTGTCATGAACTATCCCTTACCATTCTCCTGCCAGAATTCTGAACACCACGCTCCTGGGCAATTTTCCATTGGTAAATTATTGGATAACGACGTTGGGAATCAATTACAACTGACTCCTCCACCCAATTAGCTGCAGTTTTCCAATCTTTTCATATTAGCATTCATATCGGCGTCCAACTGACACAATTTTATATTACATGTCATCATTCTTGTCCAAATCAGAATTGGAGGCCGTCCAGGAAGGGTAAGCTGGTTGGGAAAAAGTCGTGAAAGGGCTGATAGAGATTTATGGGCCTCGTCTCTTCAGTGCACAAAGTTTTTGCGAAAAGCATACCCATAAAGGAGGCGGATGCCCATGAACAGATTTGGTAGCATATTTAGCCAACTGCTGCAACTTTTTCAAAGGATTGAGTTTCATGGGCGATCAACGAGACCCGCGCTGAACGGCATACTCGAAGATTTACATTCTGGGGGCAATTTGAGGCCTATGCTCTAAGACCCATCGCTACATCGAGTGTTGCCGGCACAGATGTGATTATGATATGTCAACTGATCCAGTGTCTGGTCCAGGTTCGCGCGATGTTCCTTCAGCCTACCATTCACTGGCAGATGATCCGTGTGTCTTTCTCGAAAACTATGCCCATCACCGTATCCTTGGTTCCCACCACTACCCCAGGTATCAGTTTTTCCTTCGGGATTCCCTCAAGTTTCATACAATCGGGGCCGACGAATACCTTGGATCCGGCTTTCATGAAGTTGGCCAGTTTGTCTTGATATGTGGTATCGCCCACCTTGTAATCAGTGTCCTTCAGCGCCAATTGAATCGCCTTGACCCTCAAGAGCATAGTGACCTTGTGGCCTCTTTGAGCGGCCACACCGGCAATTCGGATTGCCGCGTCGGCGGAGGGCAGGTCATCGCTGGACAGGATCACTACGAGGTTGTCCATAGGTTCTTTGGGACCGCCGACTGCGCCTTGTTCAGCCGAGATTGCTTTTTGCGGCATGAATACGCTTGCGCAAAGCAGTAACATGAAAAGTGGGATTTGAATTCTAGCTCTCATTCTGTATCTCCTTTGTATAATGTATGGTTATAACAATATGTACTATTCCATAATGGAATATATCTGTACTTATATATTTAGAATTTTGAGTGATGCTTTGTCAAGCACTTTTTGACAGGACAGGCAGTCCTTCGGGCTGAAATCCGGCCCATAGTTGGTGTTATTGCTAGCCAGAAGTCAGCAATTTTGAAAAGCATATTTGAATCTGCTTTCTTCAATCATGGCCTTTTTATATTCGCGGGAAGAGAAGCTAGAAAAGGGGGTGCGTAATGAGAAATGACATGATGGGTTATAGGAGGACGTTTCTTATACTTTTATTTTTTGCTGCATTTGGTTGCCAGAGCCCTCAAGTAGTTACCGGCCCCCAGCAAGAAGACTTTTTTGGGGCACCGCCAGCCCCCGTCCTTCAGCAGGTTCTTATAGGACCACAGTCAACGCGCGCCCAAGGTGAGCAGCGTGTCCTTATGGTGGCGGTTCGTTTTCCGGATGTTGAACCGAGGTTTTCTCTAGATAGACTTCGAGACAAGGCCGTCACGGATCTCAACAATTATGTGAAGGCGCAATCCTATGGCCGTGCATGGGTCAAGGCGGAATTCAGGGGCTGGATTTCGCTTCCCGGCTCTTTGGCGGAATACAGGATCAGTCCTAACAACTTTAAAGTGGATAGAGCGCGTGTGCGAAAGCTTGTGGAAGACACCATGACTTCATTGGAGGGAGAGGTCGAGTTCTCGCATTATCACCATATGCTTATTATTCCGGGAGCTGCAACCCTGCCGGGAAAGGGTTACGGCATGATGTGTTATTGCGCTAACCCCGGCATGCTTACAGGTGTCAGGGGGAATCCTCGGTTTGTGACCTTGCATTCAAAGGGGGGCCAGGAATTCTCCGGGGGAGTGTTTGTAGGCACAGAGAACGCGCCGCTCGGAATGTTCGCCCATGACTTCTTCCATGCCTTGGGAGGTGTCTACGCCAACAAGCGTTTGGTCTCTTGACTTTACGATTTTGGGCGTCAGGCTGACGCATCCAGGGCCCATCGGTGGGAAGATTGCACTATTTACATGGGAACGTGGGACGTGATGTCCACTCACTATGTCGAGGTGAACGGTCCCCCGCCGGGAATCTCCTCCTTTACCAAAATCAGGCTGGGTTGGATATCGCCCGAACAGGTGAAGCTGGTTTCACCAGGCGAGACCAGAGGAGCATTTTTATCTCCACTCGCGCAAGGAGGAGATAACCTAGTCATAAAGATACCATTGCCGAATGGCAAATATTACCTCATAGAAAATCGTCAAAAGATCGGATTTGATAAGGTTCAGCCTGATTCGGGCATCCTTGTGCTAAAAGTAGATCCTGCGGCCCAGGAGGGTTCGGGAACTGTAAGGATTCTTGATGCTGACCCCGGGTCAGCCAATTTTTCCCATGCGACATTCCGGCTGGAAAAAGAAAACAGGCAAATATTTTTGGACAAGGATAATGGTCTGGTCGTCATTCCCCCTTTGGTCTCAAGGCGAAAACCAGGGCGTTCTGGTGACCACGGCTGGAAAAGGCGAAGACGCCTTGAAAGCAGCCCAGACGATTGTGGAACTGTGGCGACGTTTTCCGCAACCCGGTGAAAAACAAAAGCCCATCATTGACAACTGTCTTGAATCCTTCAAGCGCTTTGATTTCCCCCGGAGCTACCAGATAGGAAAACAGTTACTGTAGGCTGCGCGCGCGTTTCAACTCCTTGTGCCGTTGTTACCGGGAGGGGGTGTTTTTGCATTGACAGGCAAAAATCAAGGGAGGTAGCCTATGATGCCCCTATGATGCCATACCTCCCATGATCAAACTCGGTCCAGGCGTCCGCTAATAACGCCCAGCCATTAATTCAAAGTGCACTGCGTGAGACAAGAAAGGGACATGACAGGTTCCCGGGTTCTGATAAGTGGTCATTTCTTGGCTGGTGAAAGTGCCTTTCTCGCCTCTTCCCTCCAAAAAACGCGGGATTGCGACTTCAAACGATCAAGTGACAATGACAACCTTGATATCTGGCCACTCCGTCATTGCCAAGTTTGCGCGGAAAGCCCTGAGAAGATGAAATCCCAAGAGCCCGGCTTGTGCTATCTCCTCTTAAGCCCTGAGATGCAGCAATCGTCCTTTTCAGGTGGAGGAACCTTAGACTTGAGCCAGCACTTGGCCTGCTCTCCCTGGATTCCTGGCTTGACCATGGTCCAGGCCTTGCAATCAGCCTCTTCAGCACAGGCCTCTGCGCAGAGTCGCGGATCAGCGACAGGGATGTCAAAATCCCTGTAGTCCTCTCCATATCTGTTAGTGTTCATCTCAAAAGAGTTCTGGCCTCTCTTTATCTGAGGTCTAATCTTAAGCCCTGAGATGCAGCAATCGTCCTTTTCGGGTGGAGGAACCTTAGACTTGAGCCAGCACTTGGCCTGCTCTCCCTGGATGCCTGGCTTGACCATTGTCCAGGCCTTGCAGTCAGCCTCTTCAGCACAGGCCTCTGCGCATAACTGCGGATC
>JBGSUA010000224.1:0-38061 GCA_041753575.1 Desulfatiglandaceae bacterium | reverse complement strand
GTCAGCTATCCAGTACCAGGTGAACATGCACTCGACAGCTACGACAATGTCTTCCCTGAAGGGCTCTACAGCATTGAGAAAGACCTCGGAGTCGGTATTAATGTTCCGGTGCAATCTGATCTCTCCCGTTTGATCCAGGATACAGAGATACATTTTTCTGGCATGAAGATCGATTCCGCAATAAGATTGGTGCTGTTTGGTGTAGAATCTCATACGGCTTCCTCCTCTGGTTTGAAATGTGATTTTATCAAAAGGCATTTTATCGTGCCTCAGGAGGAGGCCTTAAATAGTATCAAACACCTGCACCAGACCGCATAAAAACCGCGGCTGGTGAGATGCACGTTCCGCGCGACTGCGTCGCGCCTAATCGCGGCGCTGACTTCGTCAACGCCGCGATTAGGCTTCATAGAGAAAAATGGAGATGAAAAAAATATCGATCGTATTGGTTTTATTCTTGATGGGGTGTCTTGGGATACCCGAAAATATGCACCCTGTCGATAACTTCAAGATAGAAAAATATCTGGGTAAGTGGTACGAAATTGCGAGGCTGGATCATTCATTTGAGCGAGGGTTGACCCGAATAACAGCAGATTACAGTTTGAGGGATGACGGTGGTGTCAGAGTATTAAATCGCGGTTACTCTGCTGAGAAAAATTCATGGAAAGAGGCCGAGGGAAAGGCTTATTTTGTAAAAGGAACAGATAAGGGTTACCTGAAGGTTTCTTTCTTTGGCCCTTTCTATGGTTCTTATATCGTTTTCGGACTTGACCATGAAAATTATCAATATTCACTGGTATGCGGCCCTGACAAATCTTATTTATGGATTCTGGCCAGAAGCCCAACGATAGGAAATGACATAAAAAGTCTTCTCATAGAAAAAGCAGCAACATCAGGTTTTGATACGAGCAAATTGATATTTCTCGATTAAGACAAATCGCCTAATCGGGTAAAGGGGAGTGATTAACTCCCCCTCCCCACACCATCTGGCATGCGGGTCCGCACCAGGCGCTTCACAGAGTTGACCTGACCTTAGTCGGGTAATGAATGTTCACCCACAGCTCTTTGACAGACAGAAGCCCTTGTTGCTTAGGCCATTTATTTGTCATGCCTGTCTGAGTAGCCATGGTTCGAGCACACCTCCACGTCTCAAGAATCCCGGGCTTTGTCATGTCATGCTGACTTACCCGGAGACTGGGCCTTATACATCGTTTCTATTTCCCGGATCAGGTCCGGGACAGGCTTGGCTCATGGGTTTGCACTCAGGTTTCCTTCGGACAATGCCTCACGACATCGCCCTTGCCTTCGGCTAGTATTTTAATTAATATGTTCAACAAATTAACCGGATTCACATACAGGGGACTTTCACCCCATGAGTTCACGCCCGTGACGGGCGTACACCAAGGCATCCAGCGGATCGCAAAAAGCGCGCGCCCGCTGATGCCTCGCATTAGGGGGCAAGAGGCAAACTTAATAAGGCGAATAATAACTATCGGTCTCAAAAATGCCGACGATATGGTGCATGGGAAGGTACATGCCACGAACCGCAGGATTCCTTAAAAGGGGCCTTACGGGTTGAGGAATACAGCATGACAAACAAAAAGAACAGCAAATCGAAAGCGGCTGGTACTCCCAGTGATGCCAAGGGAACCGGCCATGCGCCGGCCGAGAATCCGACACAGGCTGTTGAGACTTTCGCCGGTATCTCCGCGGCAACCCCACCCCGCCGCTTTCCCATCGTGGGCATCGGCGCATCCGCCGGCGGACTGGCGGCTTTCGAGGCCTTTTTCTCCGGCATGCCCGCCCTCGGGGACCCCGGCATGGCCTTTGTGCTCGTGCAGCACCTGGCCCCCGACCATAAGAGCATCCTAGCCGACTTGATCCGGCGCTACACCCGCATGCAGGTCTTCGAGGTCGAGGACGGCATGGCGGTGCTTCCCAACTGCGCCTACATCATCCCGCCGGGCCGGGACATGGCCTTTCTGAACGGAGCCCTGCAACTGCTGGAGCCTTCCGCCCCACGCGGTCAGCGTCTGCCCATTGATTTCTTCTTCCGCTCCCTGGCCCAGGACCAGCGAGAGCGGGCCATCGGCATCGTGCTCTCGGGCACAGGCAGCGACGGGACGCTTGGCGTGCGCGCCATCAAGGGCGAGGGCGGCATGGTCATGGCCCAGAATCCCGCATCCACCGAGTACGACGGTATGCCTCGCAGCGCCATCGCCACGGGGCTCGTGGACTTCGAGCTGCCCCCGGCCGAGATGCCGGCCCAGCTCATCGCCTTTGCGGCCCACGCCTTCGGCCATCCTCCCAGGGCCGCCGCGCCGACCCCAAAGGCCGAGAACGCGTTGAATAAGATCTTCGTCCTCCTGCGCAGCCAGGTGGGCCACGACTTTTCCCAATACAAGCCCTCCACCATCCAGCGACGTATCGAGCGGCGCATGGCCGTTCACCAGATCGAAACCATAGACGGCTATGTCAAGTTCATGCAGGCCACGCCGGCGGAAACGGAGGCGCTCTTCCGCGACATGCTGATCGGCGTGACCAGTTTCTTCCGTGATCCGGTGGCCTTTACGGCCCTCGAGGAGCAGGTCATCCCCAATCTCTTTGCCGGCCGGCCGGCGGGCGCGAAAATCCGTGTCTGGGCGCCGGGCTGCTCCAGCGGCGAGGAGGCCTATTCCCTGGCCTTCCTCCTGCAGGAGCGCCTGGAGGAGCAAAGGCAGAGCTTCAAGCTTCAGGTCTTTGCCACCGACATCGACAGCCAGGCCGTGGCCGCCGCCCGCGTCGGCATCTATCCGGCCAGCATCAGCGCCGACCTCACGCCGGAGCGGCTGGCGCGCTTTTTCGCGCCCGAACCCGAAGGCGCGGACGGCAATGCGCCCGCCTACCGCATTCACAAGAACATTCGGGAGCTGCTGATCTTCTCCGAGCAGGACGTCATCAAAGACCCGCCCTTTTCCAAGCTCGACCTGATCAGTTGCCGCAACCTGCTGATCTATATGGGCGGTGAATTGCAGAAGAAGCTGATTCCCCTGTTCCACTACGCGCTCAACCCGGGCGGCTTTCTCTTCCTGGGCACCTCCGAGACCGTGGGCGAGCACACGGACCTCTTTACCGTGCTAGACCGCAAGGCCAGGATTTTCCAGCGCAAGGAAGACTTCCACGGCATGCAGCGCGCAGCCCTGGGCCGGTTCCTGCCGCCCATGACGGCGATGGAAGATGCAGTGGCGCGGCCCGGCGCCAGGATGCCTACGCCTGCTAATCTGCCGCTGCGCGAGCTGACCGAAACCGCGCTGTTGCAAGAGGTCGTTCTTGCCGGCGCGCTGGTCACGGCCGGGGGCGACATCCTCTATCTGCACGGCCGGACCGGCCTTTATCTCGAACCGGCACCGGGCGAGGTCGGGGTGAGCAACATCCTCAAGATGGCCCGTGAAGGACTGAAGCGCGATTTGGTAATGGCCCTGCACAAGGCCGCAGGAACCCTGGAAACCGTGCGATGCCCAGGCCTGCGTGTCAAGACCAACGGCGACTTTTCCACGGTCAACCTGACCGTACGGCCGGTGGCTTCGAGCCTGGCTTCACTGGCGCAGGGCAAGCCCGCCGCGCCGGCCGAGACGCCCCTGTTCCTGGTCATCCTGCAGGACGCGCCGGAGGAACCGGAGGTCAGAGGTCAGAGGTCAGAGGTCAGAGGTCAGAGGTCAGAGGTCAGAGGGGAACCGCCGGACGATGCGCAGATCACGGCGCTCAAACAGGAGTTGCGCGCAAAGGAAGAATACCTCCAGACCGCGAATGAGGAGCTGGAGACCTCGAACGAGGAACTCAAATCCTCCAACGAAGAGATGCAGTCGGTAAACGAGGAATTGCAGTCCACCAACGAGGAACTGGAAACCTCCAAGGAGGAACTGCAATCGGTCAACGAGGAACTGGCCACGGTCAACGCCGAACTGCAGACCAAGGTGGCGGATCTTTCGCGGGCAAACAACGACATGAACAACCTGCTGGCCGGCACGGGCATCGCCACCGTCTTTGTCGATCGCCAGTTGCGCATCCTGCGCTTCACCCCTGCCGCCACCCGCCTCATCAATCTGATTCTCACCGATGTTGGGCGGCCTGTGGGCCACATCGTCTCCAATCTGAAAGGCTATGACCACCTCGCGAAGGATGTGCAGGCAGTGCTGGACACCCTGACCCCAAAAGAGGCGCAGGTGCAGACCGTGGACGGCAAGTGGTACGCCATGCGCATCTTGCCCTACCGCACGATCGACAACGTCATCGAGGGCGCGGTGATCACCTTCGTGGACATCACGGAGATGGTGCAGACGCGGGAGTCGCTGCGGAAAGCCAACGGTCTGTCCCGCCTGGCGGTAGTGCTGGCCGACGCCCACGACGCTATTAGCGTGCAGGATCTGGCCGGCCGCATCACTGCCTGGAATCCCGGCGCCGTCCGGGCGTATGGATGGAGTGAAGCCGAGGCGCTGGCCATGAACATCCAAGACCGGATACCCGTGGAACTGAGGGCGGATGCGTTAGCCAAGGTGCATCAGCTTAGCCAAGCGAACGTTCTGGAGGCGTATCGCACGCAACGCCTCACCAAGACGGGCAAGATCATGGAGGTCTCGATCATCTCCACCGCTTTGATGAACGAGGCCGGGCAGATGTATGCGATCGCCACCACCGAGCGGGTGGTGGCGTAGGATCAGTCAGGGCTGTCCGCCCCGTCCGACAAACCCGCATCAGGAGCAAACAAATGAAACACGACACACCGCGCAATCCCGGCGAACTGCGCCGCCAAGCCGAAGAGCGGCTGAGCGAGAAGCAGACGTCAGAGGTTGGACGTAGGGATGGAACGGGGGCGGAAGAAACGGCGCAAGTGCTCCACGAACTGCGGGTGCACCAGATCGAGCTGGAGATGCAGAACGAGGAGCTGCGCAAGGCCCAGGCCGAGATCGAAGCCGTGCAGGCGCGCTATTTAGACCTCTATGACCTGGCCCCGGTGGGCTACGTCACCGTCAGCGAGAAAGGACTGATCCTGGAGGCCAACCTCACTGCCGCCACCCTGCTGGGTGTGAACCGCGACGCGCTGGTCCTGCAGCCATTGACCCGGTTCATTCTCAAAGAGGACCAGGACCTTTATTACCTGCTTCGCAAGAAACTCTCCGAGACCCCTTCGGCCGGCGTAGGGAAGGCCGGCGTGCCCCAGACGTACGAGCTGCGCATGGTGAAACCCGACGGCGCGGTCTTCTGGGCACGGCTGGATGCAACCGCCACGGAAGGCCCTGACGGCGCGCCCGCCTACCGCGTTGTGTTGAGCGACATCACCACGATCAAAGATGCAGAAGAAACATTTCATCATAGCCAGGAGCGCTTCCGTATTGCTCAGGAGATGTCTCCTGATGGATTCACAATCCTTCGACCCGTACGTGACGCCCGGGAGCGAGCTGTCGATTTCACCTGGGTCTATGAGAACCCCGCGATTGCGCGGCTAAACGGCACCAATCCAGAGAAGGTAGTGGGCCAGCGTCTGCTGGAGCTGTTTCCCGGCCACCGCGGTACGCCACTTCTGCAAGTCTATCAACAGGTCGTGGAATCAGGAGAACCCCAGACCATTGAGACCGGCTACTCTGGCGAAACCATGGTAAAGCCGACCTGGTTCCGGATTGTCGTGGTGCCGATGGCTGGAGATATCGCGATTCTGGCTCAGGACATCACAGAGCGCAAGCTGGCGGAGAAGGCGCTGCGGATCAAGAACCTTGTCTTCGCCGCCTCCATCGCCGCCAACAGCATCGCGGACCTGAGCGGCAATATCACCGAAGTCAACAAAGCGTTCCTCCGGGTTTGGGGATATCCGGGCAGGAATGAGGTCGTCGGCAAGCCCATTTCGCATTTCATCAACGATCCGAACGAGGCCGTTGCCATCGTTACCGCCCTGAACAGCGCCGGTCAATGGGAAGGCGACTACACCGCGAAGAGAAAGGACGGCTCGACCTTCATCGCCCATGGCCTGGCGACCACCGTCAAAGACGAGAAGGGCACGGTCATCGGCTATCAATCCGCCGTCAACGACGTCACCCAACAGAAACGGGCGGAGGCGCGCGAACTGCTGGTGAAAGACGTGCTGACCGTTTTGAACCGGCCCAACAACATCAAGAGCATTATCCGCGATATATTGCTGCTGCTCAAACAGCAGACGGGCATCGAAGCGGTCGGCATCCGGCTGAAAGAGGGCGAGGATTTCCCCTACACCCAGACCAGTGGTTTCCCCGATCGTTTTGTGGAGTTGGAGAATCAACTCTGCGCCCGCGATGCGGCGGGCCGGATACTGCGCAACGATCAGGGACTGCCGGTGCTGGAGTGCATGTGCGGTAACGTCATTTGTGGTCGCACCAACCCCGCCCTGCCTTTCTTCACGGCGGCCGGCAGTTTCTGGTCCAACTGCACCACGGACTTGCTGGCGTCCACCACGGAGGCGGATCGGCAGGCGCACACCCGCAACCGATGTAATGGCGTAGGCTATGAATCCGTGGCCTTGATTCCCCTGAAGGCGGGCGATGAGACCATTGGTCTGCTTCAGTTTAACGATCACCAACGGAATCAATTCACGTTGGATCAGATCATTTTTCTGGAAGGGCTGAGCACCAGCATCGGCATCGCCATTACGCGCACGCGGGCTGATGAAAAGCAGCGGGAGTCCGCGCAACTCATCGAAGGGATTATCAACGCGATACCCGTGCGGGTCTTCTGGAAGGACGCGCAGCTTGTCTTCTTGGGCTGCAACGCGGCCTTCGCGCGTGATGCGGGCTTTGCCGACCCGAAGGATTTGGTCGGAAAAGACGATTTCCAGATGGGGTGGCGCGAGCAGGCGGAATTGTATCGCGCCGATGACCGGGCGGTCATCGAGAGCGGTCGCGCCAGGTTGCTAATCGAAGAACCCCAGACAACCCCAACCGGGAAGACCATCACACTGCTGACGAGCAAACTGCCACTGCTCAATCCGCAAGGCAAGATCAGCGGCGTGATCGGAACGTATATGGACATCACCGAGCGCAAACAAGCCGAGGGGGAACAGATCAAACTTCAGTCGCAGTTGGTGCAGGCTCAGAAGATGGAATCCGTGGGCCGGCTGGCCGGCGGTGTGGCCCATGACTTCAACAATATGCTGGGAGTGATTCTGGGCCTCACGGAGATGGCCCTGGAGCAGATGGACCCGGCGCAGCCGCTCTTTGCCGACCTGCAGGAAGTCCACAAGGCCGCCGAGCGCTCGGCGGTCCTGACCCGTCAACTGTTGACCTTTGCCCGCAAGCAGACCATAGTGCCCAGGGTCATCGAACTGAACGAGACCGTGGAAGGGATGCTCAAGATGCTGCGCCGACTCATCGGAGAGGGCATCGATCTGCTCTGGAAACCCGGCAGAAACCTTGGGCCGGTCAAGGTGGACCCTTCCCAGATCGACCAGCTCCTGGCCAACCTGTGCGTCAACGCGCGGGACGCCATCGAGGACCTGGGAAAGATCACCATCGAGACGGACGTCGCCGCGTTTGACGAAGCCTATTGCGCTGATCACGCCGGATTTGTGCCCGGGGAGTACGTGCTGATGGCGGTCAGCGACAACGGATGCGGCATGGACAAGGAGACCATGGGCCATCTGTTCGAGCCGTTCTTCACCACCAAGGAAGTGGGCAAGGGCACCGGCTTGGGGCTGGCATCGGTTTACGGCATGGTCAAGCAGAACAACGGCTTCATCAATGTCTACAGCGAGCCGGGCCAGGGGACGACCTTCAAGGTCTATCTGCCCCGGCACAAGGCAAAGTCGGCCTCCTTGCCGGAGAAGGCACCGAGCCGACCGGCGGAACGCGGCCACGAGACCATCCTCCTGGTGGAGGACGAGCCGGCGATCCTTAAAATGACCACGATGATGCTCGAAAGACTGGGATATGCCGTTTTGGCCGCCGCCACCCCGGGCGAGGCCATCCGCCTGGCCCATGAACACGCCGGAGAGATTCACATGCTCATGACCGACGTGGTCATGCCCGAGATGAACGGTCGGAATCTGGCCGGAAACCTGCTGTCCATCTATCCCGACCTCAAGCGCTTGTTCATGAGCGGCTACACCGCAGACGTCATCGCCCACCACGGCGTGTTAGACGAGGGGGTGTATTTTATTCAGAAACCCTTTTCCATGAAGGACCTGGCCGCCCAGGTGCGAAAGGCCTTGTGCTCGGTTTAGGGGAAGAACCTGCACGACAAGGCACGTTTTCGATATATTTAGGAGCAAGACGGATCTCCAGTTGCCACAGGACGCGCTATGATCCATGCTGTTGTCCTGCTGTCTGTTTCGCTCGCGCAGAGCGACGGCAAATCCGCTCGCCCAGGATTGTTTCACCGGTTGCCTGACCGGTAGCTTCTCAAACAGCAAGAGATCATCGCAAAGTTGGGCAGATCTCCGCTGATAAGAACGTTAACTTTCCCCATTCAACCGCGGCAGTTACCCTATCTCCCGAATCCCGGGCTTTGTCATGTCATGCTGACTTACCCGGAGACTGGGCCTTATATAACGTTTCTGTTCGTCGGCTCATGGGGTTGCACTCAGGCTTCCTTCGGACAATGCCTCACGACATCGCCCTTGCCTTCGGCTTGCCAGGGAAAGCTTCCCATTAAACATTCGCAGAACAACATCCGTATCCTGCCATGTCCTTTTCACTTTCCCCATGATGGCACTGTGGTCGTAATAGGGGTATGCCTGCAGTTCCTCATACTCTTTGATCAGCCTGGTATCCATTCCACCAAAGTCTTTAAAGCTCTGTCGCCGGGCACTCCCAGCTTTTCGGCGGCCTCTAAGCCATGCGATTCACTCGAGGGATCGTGCGTATAGTTTATGAACTCTGTAGAGGATTCCGGCCTTCTTCGCGACATGAATACCTGGTGTCACTTCCATCTTTTCTTATAAATACTATTCACAATTGGAGGTCTGCACTTCAACTATTTTCTACTGGCAGGATCCCAGACCGAGAAACCACGAGAGACCGTCGCTGGCCCTGGCATATGAAAAAGTGCCAGGAGAGGCGGGGAGGACACGGTCTTCGTTGTCGCAGGTCACAAAGTCTCCAGCGGCAAACAAAGTGGCCAGTGAACTGCTGAGATATTCATAAACCGTGCGGTCGTCCTTGGTTCGAAACTCACGGACAAATTTTGCATCGGCGGGCACAATCTCAGCCACTTCCTTCTTAACTGTCGCCTCGTCCAACTGCTTGCCTGAGCAGGCGAAACGCTGAACAGCCGTGAGCTTTCCTCCTTGCGAGGTATCGACCTCACCGGATGCCGTAATGACCGGTATGAAAACAAGGGCCCATTTCGCACTACCTTCTGCTCCATCGCATTTCTCAAATCGCATGACACTGCCAAGGTCCTCGAGCGGTTGCCCCCAGATCGCCTTGACAGCTTCGGCCTTCGCCCCGAGAATCGGGCTGGCCTTCTGGGCAAGAAGGTCTTGAGCTGTCATCAGCAGAGCCAGGCCAAGGAGTATCGCTATCCCTTTTTGTCTTCTCATGGTGATACCTCCATCATATTTGCGTAGTGCATAAACAGACACATTACATTTACTCTTTGTGGGTGATCGCCCTCTCGCTCAACTATAGTTCCTTCCCGAAAATTGTAAAGATTCACAATCCTTTTTCCACAGTCGCCAACCCTCGCAATCCCGCGATACCAGGAAATATTTCCTCTCACAAACAAATGTAGCCATAGATGAAGATCTAATGGCATTAGCCCTCAAAGCATCATGTTTTAAAACAAAAAAGGATGCCATCGAAGAGGGATTGAAACTGTTAGTGCAATTGAAAAGCCAGAAGGAAATCAAGCAGTTTCGAGGAAAACTAAAATGGTCTGGAAGTCTCGATGAGATGAGACTAGACATTTATAAGGCCTCCCGCTGTCAAGGGTAAAACTACCCCTTAACGAAAAATCTTTTCCTTTTTTCGCTTTCTTGTTAAGTAGCTGTTTGGTGTAGAATCTCATCAGGCTTCCTCCTTTGTTTTGAAATGTGATTTTCTCAAAAGGCATTTTATCATGCCTAAGGAGGAGGCCTTAAACAGTATCAACCGCATCAACTCGGATTGACAATTCCGCTGCGCTCCATTGCCAGCCGCTCATGCACCGCGATTGGCCAGCATATGACAACCGAGACTTTGGAGGACAACGATGTACCGGGTTGACATCGAGAACAAAAGACTGATTGGGATTCCTGCCACATCGTCCGGCGAATTGAATCTATTGAATCTAAGGGAGCGGTTCGACATCCTGGAATGGATCAGCGACACATCAACCGTTCGAAAGGAGCATACACCATGAGCCTTGACTCCAACTGGGAATCCAGAGCAGTGAGTCCCGAGGATGCCGTGGCCCATATCCAAAGCGGCATGAAAGTGTTTATCCACGGGGCGACGGCCACTCCCACCCCACTCCTTTCCTCGCTGTGCAAGAGGCAGGACTTGGATAACCTGCGCCTCTACCACCTCCATCTTTCCGGAGAGATTCCCTTTGCAGATCCCGGTTTATCGGAACGGTTCTTTTCTATCTCTCTTTTCGTCGGCCCGGCCTTGAGAAAACCCATTGAGGAAGGGCGGGCAGATTTTATGCCCATCTTCTTGGCCGACATTCCCAAATTGTTCACCTCCGGTGCAGTCAAGCTGGACGCGGCTATTTTGCATCTCTCTCCGCCTGATCGGCAAGGGTTTTGCACCTTGGGTACATCGGTAGACGCTGCTAAGGGAGCGGCGGACTCAGCACGCATTCTGATTGCGGAGATCAATGACCGGATGCCGCGCACTCATGGCAATACGGCGGTGCGGTTCGACAGGATCACTGCATTCATCCGCACCAACCGCCCCCTCCTCGAGCACCATGGATTACCGGAAACGGATGCCGATGCGCATATCGGGGAGATCATTGCCAACCTCATTGAAGACGGCTCCACCCTGCAGACGGGAATCGGCAACATACCCGATGCCGTTCTCTCGCGTTTGGGCAACAAACACGATATCGGCATCCACACGGAAATGTTCTCCGACAGGGTGGTCGATCTGGTAGAATCAGGCGTTGTCACAAACAGGCTTAAAAAAGTGCACCCTAACAGGATCACCACCAGCTTTGTGAACGGTACACAGCGCCTTTTCGACTTCGTTAACGATAACCTCATGGTGGAGTTCCACCCCTGCGACCGCACGAACGATACGGCCCTCATACGTCAGAACGACAAGGTGGTGGCTATCAATTCGGCATTGGAGGTGGACCTGAGCGGGCAGGTCTGCGCAGATTCCCTCGGACACACGATCTATTCTGGTGTTGGCGGACAGATGGATTTTATCCACGGGGCTGCTCTTTCCAGAGGCGGGAAGCCGATTATTGCCCTTCTTGCTACCGCCGCCAAAGGGACAGTTTCAAGGATCGTCCCCGCGCTTAAGCCAGGGGCCGGAGTGGTGACCACACGAGGGCACATTCACTGGGTGGTGACCGAGTTTGGCGCTGTGAACCTTCACGGCAAGACCATCCGGGAACGTGGAGAGGCTCTGATCTCCATTGCTCACCCCGATTTTCGCTCCGAACTGAAAGCGGCCCTGACAAAGATCAGGCACTTTGTTATTGGCTGACCATGCCGCCCCTGTATGGCAAAGAGGTCTGCATTTCAAAAATCCCGGGTTTTGTCATGTCATGCTGACTTGCCCGGAGATTTGCCCTTATATGCCGTTTCTGTTCGTCGGCTTGCAGCTTTGCACTCAGGCTTCCTTCGGACAAGGCCTCACGGCGGCGCCCTTGCCATCGGCCAGTACTTATGTTAAGTGCAAGCTCATTGATTACAATTCACTCGGACGGCTGGTGGGATTCAGCGATTTTTCGGTTTTCCCGAACAGCTCATCAGGAAGCAGTCTAAATGCGCATTGCATGGGCATGAAAATATATCAATATCAGGCTGATGGCTTGGCGCGACCCCCAATTTAACTCCATAGATGAAGAGAGGTGTGTTGATGAAATTGACCCAGACACGGTATGAAATCGAAAAAGGGGTAGCAACTGTCACCCTGGATCGTCCGGATAAAATGAATGCATTCACACCGACCATGTGGAAAGAACTGATCGAGATCTTCGGAACAGCCGATCAGGATGATTCCGTGCGTGTGGTGGTCGTGACCGGTGCAGGCAAGGCCTTTTGCGCAGGAGCGGATCTTTCCTCAGGCCCCTCCGCATTTGAGCGGGGCGCCCAGGATGGCCGTAAAGTGAGCATCGCCGAACATCGGGATGGCGGAGGCCAGGTTTCTCTGGCCATTCTCAGATGTCGCAAGCCGGTGATTGCTGCGATCAATGGACATGCGGTCGGCATAGGCATTACCATGACCCTGCCCATGGACATGCGAATCGTCTCAGAGGATGCCAAGATCGGGTTCCCATTTACACGCCGCGGCGTTGTCCCTGAGGCCTGCTCATCATGGTTCCTCCCGCGGATCGTAGGCATCTCCAAGGCGACTGAGTGGGTTTATACGGGCCGAGTCTTCCGCGCCTCTGCAGAGTCGGGATCCGGCCTTTTCAACCACGTGGTGCCGCAGGAGCAGGTACTGGACAAGGCGATGTCCATCGCGAGGGAGATCGTTGAAAACACATCAGCGGTTTCCGTGGCCCTCGGCAAGGCGCTCCTGTGGCATGGGCAGGTGGAGCCTGACCCTCAATCGGTCCACCTGATAGACTCTCGCTGCTTTTTTTGGATGGGCGGCCAAAAGGACTCGTACGAGGGGGTTGAAAGTTTTTTGCAGAAAAGGCCGCCGAGGTTTTCCATGAAAGTGTCTTCTGACATGCCTGATTTCTATCCCTGGTGGAAAGAACCTAAAGTCTAGTGCCCAAAGCCTGTTTCTCAGAAGTCTGATAGGGTAATTTCCTTCAGGGTTGCAAGTGTCCGGGAAAGCCTCCAGTTTCCTTTTCGGCTCAAGCCGACCGAGATTGCCGTTTGGAAAGCTCCACGCATTGACACGACTGTAGTTTTTCCCTAAACTGTGTTGATCTTGAATAAGCGCCGTGATGCCCGGATAAGTAAGACGGCTGCGCGCCACTCAGGGGACCACCGTTTACGGCGCCCTGGCATCGGAAGGAGATATTTGAAAAAGGATACCGGCAGGGCCTTGAGCCTTAGCGTATATACGGAAATAGGATTTCTGCCCATGTGTACCTCCTTTGTCGAGCATGGGGCGCTTGCCTTCGGGCTTGACGAGAGAGGGGCCACGGCCCTTACCCTCGCCGTGGAAGAGATATTCTCATATCTTTGCCGCATAAGTAGTCCGGATCGCTGGGTTACTATCCGCTCCTCCTCGCGGCGTTATTATAATCTCGTTGAGATATCCTGCCCTGTGCAGGACTTTGACATGCGCCTTTTCAACCTCACTGCCAGGGTCTCAGCCGAGGATGAAACTGCACTTGAACAGATGGGGCTTCTTATCGCCTCAAGGTTCGTGGACAGGCTCAATGTGACGCAGGGACCGGATAATGGCATCCTGCTCTCCCTTGTAAAAGAGAAGTCTTACCCGGAAGCGGATCAGATCCTGACGATGCAGCCGAAGGAGCTCAGTCGTTTTTCCTTGATAA
This sequence comes from Desulfatiglandaceae bacterium, assembly GCA_041753575.1. GTDB lineage: Bacteria > Desulfobacterota > DSM-4660 > Desulfatiglandales > Desulfatiglandaceae > CG2-30-51-40. The sequence goes on along the minus strand of JBGSUA010000224.1, from coordinate 24,447 downwards.
GGCCGAAGCCGGAACTGCTCAAGATAATTACCACTGCCATCAAAGCCCACTACCCCCCTTTCCTTTTCCCAAAGGCCTTCCTATATCCGGGCAAGGTGGTTGACATGGTTGAGGGCGGGGAATACGAGGCCATGGCCGCAACAGGCCTTGACGGCTCCGTGGGAGGGGCACTGCTGTGGCACTGGGTGAGTGAGAAGACGGTTGAGTGTTTCGGGCCGTATCTTTTTGGACAGGCCAAGGGCTCGGCCATGTCCGAAGAGCTGATGGAGGCCTGCATCGGAGCTATTGCGAAATCCCCTGCCCTTGGGCTTGTAAGCCTTCTTCCCACAGATGAACTCCCCAGGGAGCACTTTGAGGACCTCGGTACACTAACGCTTTTTGACGAGAAGGGAAATGGAACGGCCTTAACCGCCTATTTCAGGCAGATGCACGAAGACCCCGGCGCCTATTCGTGGTGTCATCCGGAGCTTGAGCATTTCCTCCGCTCTCAGTACGGTCGCCTTGCGATGCCCAGAGAGATCCTCTTCGTCAAAGACCTGGGAGAAACAAAAAGCCCCTTCTCCGTCCTTTCAGCGGATCTTGAAAGATCCGGAAACAAAGCAACGATTCGACCCGTTCGCTCCGGAAAGGACATGCAGGAAAACCTGATCGGACACCTCGATCTTCTGAGAAATGAGTCCCTTAAAAACGTCTTTTTTGTGATGGACCTGGGAATCCCCTGGCAGACCGAATTTACTCATCCCCTTCTTCAAAGCGGGTTCTTGCCCAGGGTAGTGGTTCCCTACGGCGGAGAAGGTGACCAGGTAATCTTCCAGTTGGGTGCCTGATCATCATGCACGCGCCCCCCCTGGACAGACTCGTACCTGAATATATAAAGCGCTTCGAGCCATACATCCCGAGCAAGCCGGACAACGAACTCAAGAAGCTTTACGGCTGCAGCAGAATCTTGCGCCTCAACAACAATGAAAATCCCCTCGGCCCTCCGCCCGCTTCCCGGGATGTGATAGACGAGTTCCCTCCGCCCGCCGCATCGGTATATCCCAGCGGAGACGCCTACTACCTGCGTTACAAGCTGGCTGAGAAATTCGGGCTGCATCCGGATCAGTTCCTTGTGGGTAACGGCGCAAACGAGGTCATAACCTTTGTGATAAAGGCTTTCTGCCAGGAGGGGGACAATATCGTCACGGCGGATAAAACCTTCGCGGTCTATGAATGGGTAGCGGAGTTTTCAGGGTTTGAGGCCAGGCTTGTGCCTTTGAAGGACTTCGGCTTTGACGACGCGGGCATGTTGAGGGCTATTGACAACCGGACCAAGCTCATCTTTGTCTGCAACCCCAACAACCCTACAGGAAACTACTGGAACCGGGAAAAGCTCTTACGCTTTCTGGATGCCGTGGACGGCCGGCAGATCGTGGTGCTGGATGAGGCCTATTTCGAGTTCGTTGAAAAGGAGGATTTTCCCGACGGAATGGCCCTGATGGAAAGCTACCCCAACCTTGTAGTATTCCGGACTTTTTCAAAAATGTACGCCCTGGCGGGGTTGCGCATAGGCTACCTTGCAGGATCCAGGGAGGTTGTGGATATCATCCGCCGCACCTGCGTTGTCTATTCAGTGAACTCCCTGGCCCAGCAGGCGGCTCTGGCGGCCCTGGAAGACGGCGAACATATTATCCGAACCCGCCAACTGGTGCGGGAAGGAAGGCGATTCCTGGAGCGTGAACTTGGGAGGCTTGAGCTTGCCTTTGTGAGCGGAGAGGGGAACTACCTGATGCTGAGGCTTCCCATGAGCGACACCCTGGCCTACCGGAAACTCATGGCCCGCGGGGTCATGATCCGATCCATGACCGGATTCAGGTTTCCAAACTACATAAGAATCACCATCTCCCACATGGAAGCAATGGAGGCCTTTATTGAGGCCCTTGAGGCGATCCTTGATGAAATGCCCCGCAAGGGATCTTGATGAACATGAACAGGCAAAGGATGGCGGACCGACAGGCATGAAAAACACATCTCTTGAGATTGGGAAGTCTGTTCCAAGATTCGATGCAATTGCCAAGGTGACCGGCAAGGAAAAGTACGCGGCAGACTTTTGGGCGCAGGATGTCCTCTGGGCCGGAGTGAAGAGGGCCGCAGTTCCTCACGCAAGGATCAGGGGGATAAAGACAGATGATGCGATACGCATTCCTGGAGTGCTTTCGGTTCTGACGTCAAAAGACGTGAAGGGCACCAACAGGCAGGGCGTGGTCAGGAAAGACCAGCCGGTACTCGCGGACGACAAGGTGAGGCATTGCGGAGACCCTGTGGTCCTGGTTGTGGCAGAAGACAGGGAGACGCTGGCAAAGGCCCTGGCCTGTATCAAGGTTGATCTTGAGCCTCTTCCGGGCCTGTTCGACCCTGAGAATGCCATGGCCCAGGGCGCTCCTTTGGTACACGAGGAAAACCCTGAAGGAAATCTTCTGTTGAAGGGCTCACTCGAAACCGGAAAGGTAGAAGCGGCCTTTGAATCATGCTACGAGACGGTGGAGGCTGAATTCAGGCTTCCCCACCAGGAACACGCCTATCTTGAGACAGAGGTGGGATGGGCCGTTTTCAGAGATGATTTTCTCCAGATAACCGCATCAACCCAGAGCCCCTTCAGGGATCGCTACGAGACGGCAGAGGCCATCGGATTTGACATGCACAAGGTCCGCATCATCGCTCCCTATTGCGGAGGGGCCTTTGGTGGAAAAGACGGAATAACGGTTCAAAGCTTACTGGGTCTTGCGGCCTGGAGCAACCCCGGAAGACCGGTCAAGATGTGGTGGAGCAGGGAGGAGAGCATCCTTGCAAGCGTGAAACGTCATCCCGCGCACCTCTGCTACAAGCTGGGAGCAAAAAAGGACGGGACATTTCATGCCCTCTCGGTCCGCATATACTTTGACACAGGGCCATACGATAACCTCGGGGGCGCCGTAATGGCCCTTGGGCTTGAGCACTCAGGAGGTCCTTATCGCATTCCCAACACAAGCCTCAAGGCTTGGGCTGTTTTCACGAACAACCCGATCGGCGGCCCCTTCCGCGGCTTCGGCGTCCCACAGGTCACAGCCGCCATGGAACAGATGGTTGACATGATGGCAAAGCGCCTCGGAATCTCTCCCCTCGATATCCGCGTCAAAAACGCCCTCAGGAGAGGAGACAGAAACCCTGCGGGCACAACCCTTACCGGTTCGACAGGGATTGGAGAGTGCCTGGGAAAAATACCGGCGAGCAGACTGTGGCAGGAAAGCGAGACGTGGAAGAAGGATGCCCCGCCCTTTAAGAAAAGGGGCGTGGGACTGGCTTCAGCCATGCAGGGCATGGGCTACGGGCCCCTGATCCCGGACACGGCAAACGCAAAACTCGAGCTTACCGGAGATGGCCGCTTCAGGGTCTTTTGCGGGGTTGTGGATATGGGCCAGGGAAATGCCTCAACATATCTTCAGATCGCAGGAGAGATACTCAACCAGGAAACATCCGGCATGGAACTCGTGCTCCCGGATACCGCAAGGACCCTCCCATCCGGTTCTTCATCAGCAAGCCGCACGACCTTCACCTTTGGAAACGCGCTTGTAAAGGCCTCAAAGACTATGAAGGAGAGATTGCTTGAGAAGGCCTCCGATATCCTGATGGCAAAGGGACCTGATGAGATGGCGCTTGTGCCCGGCAGCGTCCGGCACATGCCTTCCGGAAAGGAGATGCCCCTTTCCGCCCTGGCAGGGATGCTGAGTGAGGCGGAAAGAACTTCTGTTGCCCGATACAGGACCCCATCGGCAAAGGAAAGTCCTACGGGAGATCCTAACCTAACGCTCCACGGAATCCCTCACATAATCTTTTCCTACGCGGCGCATGCGGCATTTTTGGAGGTTGATACCCTCTCGGGCGAAATTGAGATCAAGAGGTATCTGGCATTCACCGACTGCGGCCGCATCCTGAATCCCCAGATATTTGAGCAGCAGATGCAGGGCGGGATCGCCCAGGGGCTGGGCTATGCCCTCTTTGAGGAGCTTAAGGTAAAGCAGGGGATGATCCGGACTCCTGACTTCGGCACCTACATTATCCCGACCTCGATGGACCTTCCCGATATGGAGTCTACAGCCGTTGAACTCCATGAAGAAAACGGTCCCTTCGGGCTTAAGGGCGCAGGAGAGATAGCCATGAACGGCCCCTTCCCGGCTGTGGCCAATGCCCTTGCAGACGCATGCGGCATAAGGATATTCAGCGGCCCAATGACCCCGGAGCGCGTGCTTGGGGCCTTGAAAAAGAAACCGCCCTGCCAAGAGGAACGTTAGCTATATGAAAATCCGCTTTTGTCTGAACGAAAAGGATATGGAGATTGAGACGCGGCCCGATCGCCGGGTGGTTGATCTAATGAGGGAGGATATGGGGCTGACCGGCACGAAGGAGTCCTGCGGGTCCGGTGAGTGCGGCTCCTGCACCATCCTTGTGGATGGAGAGACCAGGCTTTCCTGCATCATGCTCGCGGCCCAGTTGGATGGACGAAGCATCACCACCATTGAAGGCATATCCGGGGTCGAAGGTCTTCATCCCCTGCAGGAGGCGTTTATTGAGCATGGAGCCATCCAGTGCGGCTTTTGCACGCCCGGCATGGTTCTTACATCTCTTGATCTTATGGGTCTAAAACCCTGTCCGACCCGGGAAGAGATAAGGGAGGCGATAAGCGGCAACCTCTGCCGTTGCACCGGCTATCAAAAGATAGTGGACGCGGTCGAGGCCTTCGCTTCAAAGAGAAAGGTGCCTCAACAGTGAGACCGGTATTTCTTGCCAATAACATTAATGAACTCTGGGACATGCTGCGTCAACATCCTGAAGCGGCCATTTATGCAGGAGGAACCGATCTTCTGGTTCGGATGCGGAGAGGTATCATTGACCCCTCCGCTCTTATATGCCTTGAAAGGATGGATTGCTTAAGGGGAGTAAGGGAAGACGGAGATCGGATATTCATAGGCGCCTGCACCAGCCACACTGCGCTCCTTGCCGACCCCATAGTAAGGCGCCATTTTCCCGTCCTTGCCAGGGCCGTCTCCCGCCTCGGCTCACCGCATATCCGCAACATGGGAACCATTGGGGGAAACATAGTAACCGCCTCACCGGCCGGAGACACCCTGCCCCCATTGTACGTCCTTGGAACGACTGTTGAGATCATGAGCATGGAGAAAACAAGACGCCTTCCCATTAAGGATTTTATCAAGGGGCCGGGGCGGACCGATCTTGGCCCTGGAGAGATACTGGCGGGCGTGTGGATAAAAAAAGATCAGCCCTTTAATATTTTAAGTTTTGAGAAGATCGGACAAAGAAAGGCCCTGGCCATTTCCATCGCAAGCCTTGCGGCTCTCCTGCGCGTTTCAGAGGAAGGCATCATCGAGGAGGCCCGTCTTGCCTGGGGAAGTGTCGGCCCCACTGTGGCAATCTCGGAGGAAGCTGAATCGAGCCTGGCAGGAAAGCGCCTGGAGCCAGGGGCACTCAGCGAGGCAGCAAGAATTGCAATGGATGCGGTATCGCCCATTGATGATGTGCGCGCCTCTAAGGCCTACAGGAGATTGGTATCCGGCAATCTCATCCTCCGCCTGGGCGCAGGCCTTGACGAAAATGCGCTGCGGCCGGCATGGCCACCGATAGCGGGCTAGGGGCCTGAATGTATCTTTCAGAATCGAATACGACCTGGGGCAAGGAGATCGTCTTTATCTTTGCCGCGACCTTTCTCGCCTATTCGAGCATCTCGCTTTTCTTTTTCTATTATGAGTATCTACGGACCCTCCCCATTGATCCCCGATGGTTCGGCCTTCTCATATCGGTCTTCTCTGCCGTATCTTTGCTCGCAAGGCCCCTTGTGAGCCCGTTTTTTCACCGGGGAAACGCCTACCGTTATCTGGCAGTCGGAACCGTCATGCTCGCTGCGACCCTGGCGGCTTACAGCCTGGCTACTGAATTCTGGGGGATGTTTGCGGTAAGATCCTTTCACGGTCTTTCCTTTGTCATCCTTGGCGCGGCTCTCATGACCATTACCGTTGAATATGTGCCTGAGGGAAGAAGCGCTCAGTTCTTCGGCTTTATCTCGATAATAGTTTTGATACCCAACACTCTCATTCCCCCGATCCTGCCCTTTCTGACCCACGCGCTCGGTGGATTTACAAGAGTCCTTCTGCTCTTTGGCGCAATCACCCTTTTGGTGCTTCCTCTGGTCAGATTGGCCGGATCAGCCGGGCCTTCATCCCATTCATTAAAAGCAAGTCAGAGGCCATCCGGCAAGGAGATTCTAACCAACATCAAAGATGTTCCGGTTGTTCTGGTCCTGCTTGCCATGCTCTTTCTATACAGCGCCTATGCGCTGGTCTTCTTCTTCCTGGATGGCTTTGGAAAAGAGCTCGGCATATTAAAGACAGGGCTTTTTCTTACCCTCGCCACAATAGGTGAGATAGCGGTGCGCGCCTTCGGAGGCGCCTTCTTTGACAAAACAGATAAGATACGCCTCGCCTTCTTTACCATGCTCGGTCTCTGTCTGGCATACGCTGTACTGGGGCGCATAAAGGGGAGCGGAGCTTTCTTTCCACTGGGCTTTCTTCTGGGCCTTGGCTGGGGAATAGCCATGCCGGTCTTTAACGGTTTGATGTTTGACATATCAAAGCCGGCTCTGAGGGCCTTCAATACAAACCTCGGCTTTCAGATGTTTCAGGGAGGGTTCTTTCTCGGCCCATTTGCCGGGGCGCCCATTGTCTCACGCTGGGGTTACGGTTTTCTCTTTGATGTATGCGCCCTGGCAAGCCTGATATCGGCCGTGTTGCTTTTATGCCTCAAAAGCACGATAAGGGATAATGGACGGAACAAAACGCTTAAGTAGGGAGAATGCATGACAGGATTTAAGAATGATGAATATTTTGTAGAGGCAGGACAGGCATGGGAGGCTGATCTGATGCGGCCTTCAGATGCCGAGGGTGTTGCGAGGCTTTTTGTCTCCGTCTATGGCAATGATTATCCCATAAGGACCTACCTTGAGCCTGAACGGCTGATAGCTGAAAACAAAAACGGCAATATCATCTCCGCTGTCGCAAGGACCACAGGAGGTCAGGTGGTCGGGCACAACGCGATGTTTAAAAGCGCGCCCTACGGAGGTATCCGTGAGGCTGGAGCAGGCCTTGTACACACCTCCTACAGGGGAGGCGCCGGCATATTAACAAAGCTCACTGAGCTTCTTCAAACAAAAGGCGCCAAGGATTTCGGGGTTGAGGGGGTGCACGGCGAACCGATCCTAAGCCACGTATTCAGCCAGAAGATGTGCCGAAGCCTTGGATGGATAAGCCACGCGATGGAGGTTGATCTTATGCCCGCATCCGCGTATGAAAAGGAAAAGAGCGCGGCAGGAAGGGTATCATCCCTCCTTGATTTTAAGACCCTTACTCCGAAGCCCCACAGGGTGCATATCCCGGCATGCTACGAAGGAGAGCTTAGATTCCTTTACTCAGAACTCGATGACACTCGGGAAATATTTATCTCGACCGAGAAGCCTGGGGCAGAAAACAAGAGCAGGTTGAATATCCGGTATTTTGACTTTGCGCAGGTGGCTAGGATTTCCGTATGGGAAACCGGTAGCGACTTTGCCGGACTATTGGGTAATGAAGAGGCATCACTGCTTTGGGGGGGCGCACTGGTGATTCAGGTTTGGCTCAGTCTTGGACAGCCTTGGATCTCAGCGGCCGTGGAGGAGCTAAGAAGCAGGAGATATTTTTTCGGCGGTCTCCTCCCGCGTTGGTTCGACCATGACGGAATCCTTATGCAAAAGATCATGCAGCGGCCGAACTGGGAGGAATGCCAGGTCCACTTCGACAGGGGAAAACGCATCTTTGAAATCGTGAAAGCCGACTGGCTGAGGACCAAGGATAAATCATGAGAGGAAAAGGTTATGGAAATCACAAAGAGAAAGGAAGATAATTTTTCGGTTCTTTCGGTTTCGGGGAGGCTGGACGCGGTAACATCCCCTGAACTGGAAAAGGAGCTTTTAAGTATCATTGCCGAAGGCGAAAAATCCCTGGTACTGGATTTAGCCAAACTAGACTATATAAGCAGCGCAGGGCTAAGAGCCGTGCTTGCTGGCGCTAAAAAAATCAAACAGCAGCAAGGGACTTTAAGGCTCGCCTGCCTTAAGGGAGTTGTCAAAGAGGTATTTGAAGTCTCGGGCTTTGACTCTATCATCCCGTGTTTTGAAACTGCCGAGAGTGCCCTTAAGGCGGGCTCTTAGAGTTATACAGTGATCCCTACAGAGGATTATCCGGCAAAATGAATGTCCTTACCCTCAAGGCAGACATAGTAAACCTACCGGTTTTCCTGCGTTTTCTGACGCAGTTTCTCAAAGAGCGTCCCTTCTCTTTGCAAAGACGTAAAGAGATTGAAATCGCCGCAGAGGAGGCATTTGTAAATATCATAAGGTATGCCTATAAATTTGATAAACCTGGGGATCTTCAACTCAGCTTCCATGAGACAGCCAACAAGAGAGTGGAAATAGAGTTCAGGGACAGAGGAGTCCCCTTTGACCCGACCAGCATGACTGAGCCGGACACGGAACTATCAATATCCGAACGGAAAATCGGAGGGCTGGGCGTCTTGTTCATCAGACGGATGGTTGATGGACTCTCATACAGACGCCAAGGAGATCAAAATATTCTCACCTTCTCCATCCTCATGCCGGAAGGTGACATCGCCAACACAAGAGGAAAGACAGAGGCATCTTGATCGGAAAAAGCGGCATAGCCCTTAGAATCAGCCTGCTAGTCCTAAGCAGCATAACCGTTATTTTCTCAATCGTCTTTATATACAACTATCTCTTTTCAAGACAGATCATCCAGGCAAACATTGAAAGAAACGCCGAAAGCCTTACGCAGTCCACCGTAAACAAGATAGACGGGGTTTTGAGCGCTGTGGAGAGGGTCCCCATAAACCTCGCCGTCTTTCTCGAAGAATTCAGCTACAGCGGAGGAGAGCTGATAGGGCTGATAAAGGCAGTAGTCGAGAACAACCCCGAGATCTACGGCGCGGCCATCGCATTCGAACCCTATGCTTACAGCCCCAATGCAAAAGATTTCGCCCCATACTTTTTCAAACAGGACGGAAAGCTCCAATTCACTTATATTCCCTATGACTATTTCGGCTGGGACTGGTACCAGATTGCAAAAGAACTCAAGAAGCCGGTATGGACTGAACCATATTTCGATGAGGGAGCGGGGGGAATAATAATGACGACCTTTTCCGTTCCTTTTTATAAAAAGATAGAAGGGGAAAGGGTCCTTACCGGGGTTGTTACAGCAGACATATCTCTTTCCTGGCTTCAGGAGATCGTCTCTTCACTGAAGATCTCTGAGACAGGCTATGCGTTTCTCATCTCAAAAAACGGCACCTTTATAACTCATCCTGACCCTGACCTCGTGATGAACGAGACCATCTTCAGTGTGGCTGAAGCCAGGAGCGACGCCCAAATAAGAGAAGTCGGAAGAAGAATGGTTCGAGGTGATACGGGTTATGCCCCTTTTACAAGCCTTGTGACGGGCAAGAGGTGCTGGATGAAATACTCACCGCTTCCTGCAAGCGGATGGTCTTTGGCCGTCCTCTTTCCCCAGGACGAATTGATGACCGATATCGCCCGACTTAACCGGACTGTAATCCTAATAGGGCTTGCCGGTTTCTTTTTTTTGCTCCTGGTGATCGTGTGGATAGCAAAATCCATAACCCACCCCTTGATAGGACTATCCAAGGCAGCCGGCCAAATCGCAAGGGGTGACCTCGACGCCGAAATCCCGGATGTAACGACAAGGGATGAGGTTGCCGAGCTTGCGGACTCCTTCCGCTTCATGAAGACCTCGCTCAAGAAATATATCGCCGACCTTAGGGAGACAACTGCGGCCAAGGAAAGGATAGACAGCGAACTCAAGATAGCACACGACATCCAGATGAGCATCATTCCCAAGACCTTTCCTCCCTTTCCTGACAGGAATGAATTCGATCTTTACGCCACGATTGAGCCCGCGAGGGAGGTAGGCGGTGATCTGTACGATTTCTTCTTTCTTGACGATACTCACCTTTGTTTTGCGATAGGTGATGTGTCCGGAAAAGGGGTGCCTGCATCCCTTTTCATGGCCATAGCCCGCACCCTCATAAAGACCAAGGCGACACAGGGCCTTGAGCCGGGCATACTCCTCACCAGGGTAAATCAGGATCTATGCATTGACAATGATGCCGTGATGTTTGTGACCCTTTTCCTGGGAATACTCAACACCCGAACCGGGGAGGTACGGTACAGCAACGCCGGACATAATCCGCCTTTTATTTTAAGAAGAGGCGGAGGACTGGAGAAGGTCCAGGGTACAGGAGGCACCGCTGTGGGCGTCATGGAGGATGTCGTATTGAAGTCGCGATCACTCATACTCGACCCCGGGGACACAATCTTCCTTTATACCGACGGGGTAACGGAGGCATTTGACATAGGGAGCAATCTTTTCTCAGACGCAAGGCTATTTGAAGCGCTTGCCTCATTGAGGAGCAACCCCGTGAAAGGAATTGCTGTCGGAGTGATGGCAGAGGTTAAGGCATTTTCTCAAGGAGCCGAGCAGTCCGACGACATAACCATGCTCGTGCTCCGGTTCCATGGGGAAAAATCTCCAGACCGGCAATGACTTACCATGACTTCGGCAACACGTCTTTCTGACTGGCTATCCTGCTGCCATATTAGACGCGGCCATCCCTAGCAGCCTGTTGAAAAACGCCAATCTGCTCCGTTTCGCTCGCCCTCTTCACTTAGGCGTGCTTCCAAGTACACCCATGCCTCGGGAATTCACGGGCCTTGCGTCCGGGCATGCTTGCAAAGCCTGCCCAACGCCTCTTTTTCACAACGGGCTGTTAGGTCTTACAGATCTTAGAAATCATAGATAAGCCATTTTCTGTTATGAAAATAAATTGGCATTGATTCCAAATCTCACTCATCTTATACTTTTCGTTGGACATAGGTAATTCTCATACACTAATCACCCAAATAATCAAGGAGGTGTTATCATGAAAAGATGCGTTCTGATTTTTTGCGCGGTTCTTTTTTTCCCCAGCGTGGTGTATGCGGGTCCTGCCCAATATCAGGTGACAGGGCCGGTGCTGGAGCTGAGACCCGACGCTATCGTGGTGAAAAAGGGAAATGAGAAATGGGAGATCGCGCGCGACAAAGACGTAGCCATTAAAGGGGACCTCCAGGTAGGCTCCAAGGTGACGGTGTTCTACACCATGCAGGCAACAAAGATTGAGGTCAAGGAACCGCCCAAGGCTCCCCTGGCGCCAAAGAAAAAGTAGTTCACCCTTGGCCTCCCTTTTCAAAAACGGGAAGTCTCCCCGCTTTGGCAACGGCTTAAATTACAAAGTAATGAATGGAGGAGAATCAGGGGAGCTTCTAATCGGCATATCGGTTCATTATTGAGACTATTTATTAACTGATCAATACAGGGGGACGACAAATGGGCATCAGCGATCTATTAGGAGCCATGATGCAATCCGGCATGGCCCCATCATCTAATCAGCGGATGCAGAACGCATTAGGTGGAGGGGGCGGAGGTCTCCTGGAAAGCCTGGGAGGCCTGCTTGGCGGACAGCGGATCGGCGGGTTAGGGGACGCGGTTTCCAGTGAGACGGGAGGCGGTAAAGGACTTGGCGGCATGTTCGGGGATATATTGAACCAGGCCGGTCAAGCGGCCGGAGGAAAGCAGAACCTGGCCATAGGTGGTTTGGGAGCTTTAGCCGGTGCCCTCTTGGGCGGCGGCGGAAAATCACTGGGAGGCGCCCTTGGCGGAGGGGTGATGGCACTTCTCGGTGCGATGGCCTTCAAGGCTCTCAAAGGCAGCGGACAGGGCTCAGGCAAGGTGCCCCTCGGGCTCCTGGAGCCCCAGACCGCAACCGACCGGCAGGAACTGGAGCTTCACACGGAACTCGTGCTGAAGGCGATGATCAATGCGGCCAAGGCAGACAGCCGGATAGACGAAAGTGAGATTGAACGCATCGTCGGAAAGCTGCAGGAAGTTGGTGCTGATAAGGAAGACCAGCGTTACGTAATGACTGAGATGCAGAAGCCTATGGAAACAGAGAAGCTGATTTCTTCGGCCAGAGGGCAGCAACAACTGGGGGCTCAGATTTACGCGGCGTCTCTTATGGCGATCGAGGTGGATACGCCGGCTGAGAAGGCCTATCTGGGGAAGCTGTCGTCGGGTCTAGGTCTTACCCAGGATGTTACCAGACGCATCGAACAGATGGTTGGACTTCGACCTGTTTGATTTCTGCCTTCGACTAACAGCTAGTTACAGATTGAAAGATGGCCTAAGGGCTAAAGGAGAATTCCCACGCGCTGGAAAGATTTAAGACAAAGCGATAATATTGAAGACCGCAGAGGGATGTCACTGTCTCGTGGAGCAAAGGTCGGGGGTTTAGGCGGTCTTGGCTTGGTGGCAGTTGTGGTGATAGGCATGCTCCTGGGAGTAGATCCGGGAGTTCTGTTGCAGGTCGGGCAAGACATGCAGTCTCCCTCCATAACCGGCGACACTGGCGCCCCTCCGGCTGCTGATGATGCCATTCGCAATTTCGTCGCGGTAGTTCTGGCCGAGACTGAAGATGTCTGGAGGCACGAGTTTCAAAAGGCGGGTAGGACATACCAAGAGCCGAAGCTGGTTCTTTTCTCCGGGGCTGTTGAATCTGCGTGCGGCATGGCCCAATCGGCGGTGGGACCCTTCTATTGTGCGGTCGACCATAAAGTCTATCTTGATCTCGCTTTCTTCGAGGAACTTCATTCGCGCTTTGGCGCGTCAGGCGATTTTGCCCAGGCTTACGTCATCGCCCATGAAGTGGGACATCATGTCCAGACGCTGCTGGGAATCAGTCAAAAAGTGTCCCAACTCCAGTCGCGCGCAAGCGCCTCTGACAGAAATAAATTGTCCGTAATGATGGAACTGCAGGCAGATTGCTTTGCGGGTGTGTGGGCCAATAGGGCCAACGAGAACCACCGGATTTTGGAGCCTGGGGATATTGAGGAAGGGATGAATGCCGCCAGCGCGGTGGGGGATGATCGAATCCAGAGGCAGACGCAGGGTTACGTAGTGCCCGATGGTTTTACTCACGGCAGCTCGGAGCAACGTGTAGGCTGGTTTAACAGGGGTTTTGAGCAGGGAGATATCGAGTCATGCAACACCTTCAATGCTGATAGTTTGTAAGGCTATCTGTACAGAGCGTCATAAATCGCAGCACTTGATGTCATTCCCATTGATCCTGGATAAGGGCCTGGGAAAGACGCAGGAATCGAGAATAGGACGGGAGGCAGGATTTGTCTGCGCGGACCTGACCCCCAGCCGGCATGACAAACGAATCGGCAAATAGGTGGTTTTGTATAGAGTGATGAGAATCAGAAAGACAAAAAGGGAGGTAAGGAGAGATGGCTGCTGATGAGGAACAAAAGACCGGGGGGCAAGATCAATGGGATGTGAAGCAATACCACGAAGTGAAAAAGGGAGACACGCTTTGGAAAATCGCGAAGCACTATTATGGGGACGGCAACCTCTACAACAAAATTTTCGAGGCAAATCGTAATATTTTAAAAGACCCTAATGTGATTCAAATCGGGCAGAAATTGTATATTCCTTGATTGATGGGGCAGCAAGAAGTCAGACAATGGAGTCCCCCGCTGTTTCGGCAGCAGCCGGAATATTGGGTAAAAAGCCGCTTCTGGACCTTGGCCTTTGCCGGGTTGACGGCTTTGATGGCTTCCCGGTAAGCCATCATGATTGGAGGCAGGGGGAACAGGCCTGTACATGCAGTTAGTGAACGGTAGTGTATCTTGAGTTTAACGAACTAAATCTGAAAGGAAAACTCATGAAGAGAAATCTTGTAAGTCTTGCAGTCGTCTTGTTACTAACCACAGTGATATTTATGGCCTGCGGCAGTCGCGATAAGGGCCCGGCGGAACTGGCCATCAAGGCAGCCGAAGGAGCAGTGAGCGACGCCAAGGCGGAAGCTGAAAAGATTATTCCTGATCAAGTAAAAGCGTTAGAGACCGCCCTTGCTTCGGCGAAGGATAAGCTGACCAAGGGTAATTACAAGTCTGCCTTAACCGAAGCACAAGCTCTTGCGGGCAAGGCCAAGGAAGTTATTGCCGCGGCGAAAGCCAAAAAAGACGAGTTGACAAAAAAGTGGACGGATCTAAGCCAGGGGCTTCCCAAGATGGTCGAGGCAATTCAGAGCCGTGTGGATATCCTCTCTCAGGCTAGCCAGCTTCCGGCCGGCCTGACCGCAGAAAAATTCGCAGAGGTTAAATCAGGACTCGCCGCTGCCAAAGAGGCGTGGGGCAAGGCGCTTGACACCTTCAAGGCAGGAAAAGTTGCTGATGCCATCTCCATGGCTAACTCGGTAAAGGGGAGTGTTGTGAAGATCATGGAGACTCTTGGACTTCCCGTCCCTCCAGGAGCCAAGTCATAAGAATTCGATGGATATCAAGAGGGACACATTCTGATTGATCCGATCTCTCTAATGAATCGGGATGTGTCCCTGTATCCTTTAGGGGGCAACATTGTCTTACGCCATGAATCACATGGGAAATACCCTTAAACTGAAGGACTTCTTTGATGCCCTCATGGATTACAGAGTCATATTTATCGGCGAGGAGCACGAGTCACCAGTTGCCCACAAGGCAGAATTGGTTATCTTGGCTGAACTTTCTGCGCGGGATGCGGGCCTTGTTTTGGCCCTCGAAATGTTTGAGCGAGATGTTCAGGACGCGATAGATGACTATCTCAAAGAGATAATTCCCGAAACTGAATTCCTTGAACTGGCTCGCCCCTGGCCAAATTATTCCGAGGATTACCGTCCGCTTATCGAGTTTGCTAAGCAAAAAGCAATTCCAGTCATTGCAGCCAACCTTCCGCGCCGCGCAGCAGCAGCCGTAGCCATGGAGAATAAGATCTCGTCTGAAGTGCTCGGGAATGACATCGCCTATATCCCAAAAGCTTTTTATCTTGACTCAAAGGAATATTACGAACGCTTTCTTGCAGCCATGGAGACCATGCCCGGCAGGGCTCCAATGAAAAAGATAAAAACCAAGGCCCTTTTCAAGGCTCAGGTTCTAAAGGACGCCACCATGGCTGAAGCTTTGAATCCTTTTCTTGATCACAGGATCCTGTTTTGCTGCGGACACTTTCATTCCGACTATCACCTCGGGATCCCTTATCAACTTCAAAAATCCCACCCCGACCTTAAAACTGCAGTGATCACTTTCGAATCATATGTCGGAGACCTCCCAATGAACGACCGCTCCCGCATCGGGGACTTCATCTGGTTAGAGGAGTGAGGGATAACATTTGGGGTTCATGGATTACTTTCCTCCAGGCACGCCGATCAGACGTAAATTTATATGATGGCTTTTCCGCTAGAACAACACGGCGGTAGAATTCATAGGCTTTTCCGTTGGCCAGCCATGTCTCTCACCTGCAGCACCTTCTTCAGAGTTCCAAGTTCACTTTTATTACCACCAGATACCGGAGCTTTCGTTGGTTGCCGGGTAATCGGCTATCAACTATATACTTCCTCATTGAATTTGTTATACAATAACGCTGAAAAGAATAAGAAAGGAGCGTTAATCGAATGAATTTTTTAGCGCAGCCCAAGAAGTACAAGAGCCTTATGGCCGATGAGGGATCAAGGGCCATCATGGAAAAGACCATCGCCTTCTTTGAGAATATGGGCAAAACCCGCCTGCTGGACGACTACAACAAGAAGGTCTGGTACCGTGAGTTTGTTGATTTTATAGGCAGGGAGCGGATCTTCGCAAAGCTTTTGACCCCCAGCGCTTACGCGGGCGGAGATCCCGATTCCAGGTGGGACACGGCACGCAATAATGAGTACAGCGAGCTTCTTGCCTTCTACGGGCTGGGCTACTGGTACTGTTTCCAGGTTACAATCCTGGGCCTTGGTCCCATATGGATGAGCCGCAACGAAAAGGCAAAGGAAAAGGCGGCCCGGCTTCTCAGGGAGGGGGCGATTTTCGCCTTCGGACTGTCAGAGAGGGCACACGGAGCTGATATCTATGCAACCGAAACAACCCTTACACCCAAAGGTGAAGGACAGTGGTCAGCCAATGGCGAGAAATACTACATCGGAAACGGTAACGAGGCCGAAATGGTTTCCACCCTCGGCAAGGTCAAGGACGGCACAGAGGATTTTATTTTCTTCGTCACCAATTACCGCCATAAGGCCTATGAACTGAAGAAAAACGTAATTTCCCATCAGGAATATGTATCAAACTTCGCGCTGCACGACTATCCCATCACTATAGAAGATATCCTTTCCCGCGGCCCGCATGCCTGGGATTCGGCTCTCAATACGGTCAACGTAGGAAAATTCAATATCGGACCTGCTTCCATCGGGATGGCTGAACACTGCTTCTATGAGGCCATAACCCACGCCGCCAACCGCAAACTTTACGGCCTTCGGGTCACAGACATGCCGCACGTGCGCAGGAACTTCATGGATGCCTGGCTGAGGCTGGTAGCGATGAAACTCTATCACCGCCGTGCCACCGATTATTTCAGGCAGGCCAACCCAGGGGATCGGCGCTATCTGCTATATAATCCCACCAGCAAGATGAAGGTGACCCTCCAGTCCGAAGAAGTGATCAACCTGCTCTGGGACGTGATCGCTGCAAAGGGATTTGAAAAAGACACCTATTTCCACATGGCGGCAGCGGATGTGCGCGGCCCTTCGAAGCTTGAAGGCACGGTTCACGTAAACGTCCAGCTAATCCGAAAGTTCATGAAAAACTATTTCTTCAATCCCGCGGAATATCCCCCCGTGACCCCCGATTTCTCCATCAAAGATGATCTGTTTCTATTCAACCAGGGGCCGACCCGGGGTCTGGGGGAGATACGGTTTCACGACTACAGGCCGGTGTTCAATTCGTTCCGGGATCTGCCCAATGTTGAGCTCTTCATGCGCCAGATGGAGATCTTCCGTGAACTTCTCGAAAAAGCCGGGCCTGAAAAGTCTCAGGACCTTGACCCGGTCTTCTCACTCCCGCTGGGCGAGATGTTTTCAATAGTTGTTTACGGTCAACTAATCCTGGAGCAGGTCCAATTGATAAATCTCGACCCGGACATCCTCAATCAGATATTCGATTTCATGGTTCGGGACTTTTCCCGTTTCGCGCTCCAGATCTACAGCCTGCCGAACACCCTAGACTCGCAACGGGACTTCTGCCGTGAGATCATGCTTATCCGGCCGGACGGAGATGAAACTCAATACAAGCAGGTCTGGAAAAAGTATGTCAGCCCTCTTAATGGAGAATACGCCATGAACGATTAGAGCAGGCCGACAGGTCTGCCACCCGTAACTCCCTTCCCTAGAGGACATTTAAATGAGCAATGAGGAGAAAAGGATTCCACCGCAGAACCAAAACGCTTTTTATATTGATACATTCAGGCCAGAAGATGCTGACGGCATAGTCAGCCTCTTCCGTTCAGTGTACGGCGACGGCTATCCAATCAAGCTTTTTTACGACCGCGAGGCAATCATAGCCGCAAACAGAGACGGCAGTTACATTTCAATCGTGGCGCGCACCCCTGACGGGGAGGTCATCGGAGTAAGTCATCTGTATCGCTCCGCGCCCTACAGTGGGCTCTACGAGGCAGGAGTCGGCCTGGTCTTGAAGGATTATCGCAACTCCGGCGCTAGCAAAGCTACCTTATTCTATCTCTTCAACGAGTTCGTTCCTAAAAATCCTCAGATAGAGGAACTCTTCGGCGAAGCAGTCTGCAATCACGTCTTCATGCAGAAGACGATCCCGCCATCAAGGCATATAGAGACAGCCATAGAGGTTGCTCTCATGCCTGCAGAAGCATATACGACGGAGAAAAGCGCTCAAGGCAGGGTGGCAGCGCTTGACGCATTCAGATGCTATGTCACCAAACCTCACCAGATCTTCCTGCCGCATGTTTATGAAGAAATTCTTAAGCGCACCTATGCCCGCCTTGATTATGACCGCACGATAGATATTTCAGGGGGAGAATTGCCTTCCTCTTCCCCGACCCGGGCCGAACTTACGATTTTTGATTTTGCAGGGGTGGCTCGTATAGCTGTCGAGCATGCGGGATCGGATTTCGCAGCCCGCATCTCCGAACTGGAAAGCAATGCTCGAGCTAAAAATGTAATAGTTTTTCAGGTCTGGCTCAACCTCACCGAACCTTGGGTCGGAAGGGCGACGGAACTGCTGCGGGAAAAGGGATATTTCTATGGAGGCGCTCTGCCGCGCTGGTTTGACGGTGACGGCCTTCTTATGCAGAAAACCGAATGCGATCCTGACTTCGAACACATCGTACTGTATGCCGATTTCTCGAAGAAGCTTATGGAGTTTATCCAAAGGGACCGGAAGAAGCTCTATGGAACAGCTTAGGAACCGGATCTGATGAGGGGCGGCACGGTTATAAATAAGCCCATGGAGTCACCTTAAAAAATCCACATCGCTTCGGGGTAGGAGCATGCCCAAAGTGATTGAGAAGCAAAAAAACCAGCCGGAATCAGGACGTTCTATCCATCATGGGCTAAGAATCCATAATCTCATGCGGGTTCAGCGCCGGGTATCAGGGTCTTCAAGACATCTTCTTTTCCGATGATACCCACCAGCTTTCCGTTCTCTACGACGGGGATTGTGTGAAAGTTCTTGTCAACCATGAGACCGGCTATCTCTTCAATGCTTGTCTCAGGCTGAACCGTTACCGGGTCGTGTGTCATGGAATCAGCGACAGTCGTCGCTGCGATCTTCAGAAAAGCCTTTTCGAATTGCTTTGCAGAGCCCAAAGGAATGAAACCATCCAGGATAGCGAAAAGGGATGGGATAGGGAGTCCCTTCTGCTGTGCTATCAGGTCACTCTGGCAAAGGATACCAACCAGCTTTCCGCCATCAACAACAGGAATGCCGTTAATAGCCTTTTCGATAAGGATTTCTGCAGCTTTCGTGATCTTGGTGTCAGGGGAGATGGAAATCAGCATTCTAGTCATTATATCCTTGGCTTTGAGCATTTTCTTGGACTCCTTTATCAAGCTTCAAATGATACTAATGCGGCTAATCTGTTCGACGATGGCAAAATACCAGGAGTAATTATGCGACAACGGTCCGAACTTAACAAGGTTTGCGTGATAAAGAGCAGGCGGCGAGAAGACCCATGATTTTTTTACCGAAAGCCGTATATCGCTTTAGAGGAGTTCCCGGCTTTTTTGTTTTGACAAAGCCTTTTCTTCGTATTGTAATAGCGTGTAAAATCACAGCATGAGGCATCTGAGGCCCCTGGTCTCTGGCACATGGGAGCTCCAAGGAGACAACGCTGATGATTGATACTTGAGCTAAGTTAGCAATGCCTTAAAATCGCAAGTCAATTTGCCAGCGAGGGAAAGTCAATTTAAAAATTGTTTCGATGAAAAAAGGAACTAATCAGAATGGATATTCGTAGCATCTTGAAGAAGTCGAGAGATGGCTGTGGACTCTCTGAGGCTGAGCTTGTCTACTTGCTCGCTTTATCGCCGGATAGTGTTGAGACATACATGGTGTTAGCCGAGGCTAATAGCATCTCAAGGACATTATCGGATGGCAAGGCAGAGGTTCATGCCCAATTTGCCGTTAATCTGGGGCCATGCAATAGCAACTGCCTTTTTTGCTCTTTTGCCAAAGTGAACGGCGTTTTCAGTAACGCTACGGAACTCAACCCTGATCAAGCGGTCAGTTACGCCCGTCAGTTTGAGATTGAAGGTGCAAATGCCATATTTATGATGTCGACAGCGCGATACCCATTTGGACGTTTCCTTGAAATATCAAAGGAAGTCAGAAGCAACCTCAAGAGCGAGACAACACTTGTCGCCAATATCGGCGATCAATCGCTTAAAGATGCCCTAAAATTGAAAGATGCAGGATTTGCCGGAGTTTATCATGCTGTCCGCCTGCGAGAAGGCATAGATACCGCTCTTCAGGTAACGCAGAGAAAAGAAAGCATTATCAACTTTAAGGAAGCCGGTCTCGAAGTGGGAACCTGCGTCGAGCCAGTTGGGCCAGAACACACCAACGAGGAATTGGCATCGATGATTGCTTTCACCGCTTCTTTCAACCCGGCTTACAGCGGGGCGGCAAGAAGGATTCCTATACCGGGAACGGAAATCGCCAGGCGGGGGATCATAAGCGAACTGCGAATGGCTCAGATTGTGGCAGTTACCAGATTGGGGATGCCCCATTCTGTCATCGGCAATTGTACACATGAACCCTGCACTTTGGGAGCAATGGGAGGCGCAAATCTGTTTTGGGCGGAAGTCGGAGCAAATCCCCGGGATACTGAGGCTCAAACTGAAGAAGGCCGAGGAGAAACTGTAAATAGCTGCCGGGAGATTTTCCGGGAAACTGATTGGGATATCTGGCAAGGTCCTTCCCGATATTACAACCGTGACTATAGCCCTTCCAATCATGGTTTTGAACCCGACCGATATGAAGCTTTTGCTCCGTAGCGGCAGGTGAGCTTGGACTTGTATAGCAAGCAGGGCGCGTAACTGAAATACATCAGGATTGTTTTCCTGTTGCTAAAGAAAAGAAAACGGAATGCCGACCTCGCCTGAGCTCCGCATCGGATCCGCCCGCCCAGGAAAGCTAGCAGGCCTGCGCTTTATATTGGCCCTTTTTGTCTTGACAATGGGGAAAGGTTCAGACTTCTGCGTACGACCCCAAAAAGCATGTAAACATTCTGATTCGTTTATACAGATTCATAAATAAGAACAGATAATTATAGCTGGTTTTTTTCGAAAGAAGATATATTGATTCTATCATCTTTAAAACTGATCATTGTGCCCGCGTTATTAAAGAAGAATTTTTTCGGCCCCAGGTTTTCACAGAGAAAACTTGCAGGTCTCATTCCCGTGCAATGAGATACCCCTACTGCTCTTACATCAAGCTGCTGTATTGCCCTGAGGGTAGCCGTCTGTTGGGCCACCGATGTGTTCATAAGGTGGCTTCCCCCTATTACCATGTAGATTTCATTGACACCGGTTATATCTCTTGCGTGAAAAAGGGTGTTTATCATGCCACGATGAGCGCAACCCAGGATGACTATCAAACCCCTGTCGGTCACTAAGAAAAGCGCCTGATCGTCGGCGACATCACTTCTTGCGTAATGCCCTTGAGTTTTCAGAAAACAGATGGGCGCGACTGATTCAAAATCAGTGTTCATAGGTACTTCGCCGCTTATAACGATGTCTTTGCCCAGCCAGACCGGTTCGCGTGAAGTCCTGAATCTGGCTCCGAGGCTATCCAGCTCTTCCAGACTGAAAGGGCATCCTCTGTAGAAGTATTTATCAGTGTGTCTTACGTGTTGTGACTCGATGGCATCAGGATGACAATATATATCCACCGAATTTCTTTCCGGCCTTTCGTTTCTTATTCTCTGAAGGACATCTCTGAGGCCTGCCGTATGGTCTGTGTGACCATGGCTGAGGACTATCATTTCAACATCTGAAAGCCTTATCCCTGCTACTCTCGCGTTAAATGTACATGCATGTCCGTTACCCGTGTCAAATAGAATTGATGGGCCGTCCTCTATTGATAAATGAACGCTAAACCCCCACTCAGCTATATATTCTATATCTGCTACGGAATTTTCGCTCAGAGTTGTTATTCTTATCCTGTCAACCTTTATCATCTTTAAACCAAATTAATTTTATTTAACAATCCTTATGGTGCCATCATGAATTCACTTCAGGCAGCAAGAAGACTGCTGATAACCGCTGCAATAACAAGCCCGGATCACGGTGATCCACAATCGAGATATAAACCTCGATCTAAAGGGGTTACCTGTAAGCCACTGCCGGGAGCCAAAGTACCAATTCGGGCCACCAAAAAACCATCAGCAACCCGATCAACTGCAGAATGACAAAGGCAGTCACACCCTTGTAGATATCCATAAGAACGACTCCCTCAGGAGCTATTCCCTGCAGAAAGAATATGGTAAAACCAACAGGGGGGGTTAAGAAGGAAGTCTGAAGGGTCACCGCGATCAGAATTGCGAACCAAACCATTTCAGGCTTTTCAATCACGCCAAATCCGTTCACTTCCAGCCCCAGTCCCGGGAGAACCGGTGCCAACAAAGGCAGAAAGATCAGGCAGATCTCAATCCAGTCCAGGAAGAACCCCATGAAGAATACCATTCCGATTATGAAGCAAATGATGCCCATGGGGCCGAAAGGAAGGCCAAGCAGCATCCTTTCTATGAACTCATCACCGCCCAACATACGCAACACCAGCGCAAAAGCCTGTGCTCCGAAGAAGATCCCGAATATGTAACCGCAAGTCTGAAAGGTGGACTTGTTGACCTCCCTGAAAACCTTAAAGGAAAGCCTTTTATTGGCCCACACCAGAAGGGTCGCCGCCATGGCACCTACTCCGCTGGCCTCTGTAGGGGTCGCTATGCCGGCAAATATCGAACCCAGAACCAGAAGAATCAATCCCATAGGGGGAAGCATCGTCTTAAAAACATCAAGTAAAACCTTGAGAGATATGTCCTGGCGGTCTGAAGGCACAGGCGCAGTTTCTGGCCTTAGGAGGCCTGTTATCAGGATATAGGCTATGTATAGAAATCCCAGGATCAGTCCAGGAATAACAGCTCCAATGAAGAGATCACCCACCGAAAGATTCAACTGGTCCGCCATTATCACCAGCATGATACTCGGGGGGATTAGAATTCCAAGTGTTCCTGAAGCTGCAACAGTCCCAAGCGCCAGGGACTTATCGTAGCCTTGGCGGAACATTATCGGCAGAGACAGAACTCCGAGAAGCACCACCGAAGCCCCTATAATTCCCGTAGATGCGGCAAGAATTATCCCGATCAGCGCCACTGAGACGGCAAGTCCCCCTCTTACCTTCCCGAAGAGCTTCTGCATGGCATCCATCATCTTCTCGGCTATGCCGCTTCGATCAAGCATCAACCCCATAAAAATGAACATTGGTATTGCCACCAGAACCCAGTTGCTCATGAGATTGAACACCCTCATGACGATCATGCCCAGCACACTGAAATCAAGTCCGGTGGTAGTGTCCAGATACATGTCTGACAAATACCCGACCACTGCGAAAACTACTGACAACCCCCCAAGGACGAACGCAATTGGAAAACCTGTTATCAATAGGGCGATAAAGGTAGCCAGCATTGTAATGACAAGGAAATCGGAGGTTTCCATTATGCGTCTATCCCTGCTTTCCTTCGTTTTTTACATTGACTATTATCACCAGCGCCCGGATGATTCGTGATAACGCGGCGAGTACCACAAGGAACATTGTCAATGGAATGAAAGACTTTATGATCCACCAATAAGACAATCCCAGAGGATGGGGAGAACTCTCGTTGACGCTCCAGGCGGTAGCCAGGAATCCCAGGCCATGAAAAAACAACACGGCAAAAAGCGGCAAAACGAGAAATAGCATTCCGAAAAGATCCACATACTCCTTCTGGACCACGGAAAATCTGCGGTAGAAAACATCGAGTCTTACATGGGTATCGGAAGCCAGGCAATAAGACAGGCCAACGAGCAAAAGTACCCCGTAGAAATGCCATTCAAGCTCTTCAAGCCATATCTTTCCTTCTCCAAGTACATAGCGAAGAAGGACCTGAACCACGATGTTTACCACCAGTATCGAATTCAGCCAGCATACAGCAGAGCCCAGCCGCTCCATGAAGGAGTCTATGAACCTGCAGATTCGGGGTAGTTCTTGTTGGCTTTCCTGCATACTGCACCTGAGAACCAAACACCATTGGCTTCCGTCATCAGCCGCCGGGTTAATCCATACGGCGCGGTGAGACTTCCGATTTCTTTCCGCGCCGCAGGGCTATTTGAGATCGAGGCAAATCTTTGTGGCTCTTACTTCTTGCCGCTTCCTCTGGGTAGGAACCCCAAGTCGCTGTAGATCTTATACTCGGCTCGGAAGGCTGAAAGGTCCTCCCAAACCTTCTTGAACATGCCATCCTTAGCGCATTGCTCTGTGACCACTTGTTCCCATGCCTTCCTGAATGCTTCCAGCATTTCGTCTGACCACACCATATTGTTGACGCCGCGCTTCTCGGCATTATCCCTGATTACGTCACCCTGGCTTCCTTCTCCTATGGCCTGCGTCTGCAATAGAGAAGCTCGCACGCCAAGCTCGATCTGTGCCTGCTGTGCGGGCGTCAAGCTGTTCCATATGTCTTTGTTTATGATCAGTTCATGGATGGATGTCTGCTGGTGCCAGCCTGGAAAGTAGTTGAACTTGACAACCTTGTAGAATCCTTGGCTCACATCAACATAAGGACTTGAGAACTCAGCCGCATCTATTGCTCCCTTTTCAAGCGATGGGAAGATTTC
>JBGSUA010000223.1:0-35502 GCA_041753575.1 Desulfatiglandaceae bacterium | reverse complement strand
CAAGCGACATATAAACACCCCTTTCATCGGTATAATTATACCAATGAAAGGGCAGAAAAGTCAAGCAAAAAATGCCTTAAGCCTTGATCTATAATGTTTTTGCACAATCCTTGTTATAACTTTGGCGGGAATTTAGGATGCAAGGCTTTCCGACAGATTTTCCATGAGCAGGAAGTTCTGGGAACCTGTGAGAAGAAAAAGGCCTCTTTCGCCTTTCCTCCGGTCAACAAATGTCTTTATCTGTCTGAAGAAGGAAGGGGCGTACTGCACTTCATCGAGGATGACCGGAGGTGGATGTCTTTCAAGGAATTCCTGCGGCCTCGTCTCAGCAGCCTCGGCGTTGACTCCCACATCGAGGCTACAGTATTCGTATTTTGGAAAGACATGTTCGAGCAGACTTGTCTTGCCTACCTGACGCGGTCCGACCAGGGCTATGACTGGAAAGGTGGCAGCAAGGTGTTGCAGCTCAGTAGCGATTTCCCTTTCAATCCACATAAAGGACGATAATATTTTATGAGCTTAAGAATGTCAAGCTTAAGAAGCAAAATTGGCAGATAGCATGTGCATTGAAGGGCAAGGAGAGTGAGGGCTGATCTCTCGTTTTGCTGCTCCCTTGGGACTCCCAGGCCTTTGAGGATCTCGAGAGCCTCTAAGATAAGTCTTGCGCGGGGCGATGATTTTCTATAAATCCGGGCGGGAGTCAATGGCAACGATCTCCTTTAGAATGTGATCCAGCTCCTCCTGATCCGGGAAACTTTTCGCGACTCTGGTGCCAAGAGCCATAAGCTGATACAGCTTCGGATGCCGAAAAGATCTGAGATCTGATGCGTTAACCTGTGTATGTCCGCTGAACTGTCTAAAATATGAGTCAACGATTGTGGAGTTTAGATAGGCAGCAAGTCCCTTTGCCGTGTCAGCGGGAATGCCGGTTCCCATTAAAAAAAACCTCTTGACGAGGACATAATACCCGGCAGGGATCAGTAGATCATCGGTCTTGGAGCCCAAACTCAGCGCGTTTGGTTTTTGGGCTTCTGCTGTTGGGCCATTCAACGCAGCTTTTATTAAAATGGCACGGGTAGATGAGAGGCACAGTGTCGCTTGCAGGCTTTGCCCTCAGGAGATCCCCGGCGAGTTGCTCTATAGCCTTTTTGACCAGCGGTTTTAGCGAAGGCGGCAGCTCTGAAGCTCTTGAAGGTTATCGGGAGTTGGCAACTTCGTCAGGGCTCTTCGCCATGGGCGGAGAACTCCTTATCCAACTCCTTCAAGATCTTCTTTGGCGAAAGCTTTGCCATTCTGGCAAGCCTTGCCTTGTAGTGATCCAGGGAGCCCTCATCGTCTCCCTCGTCAAGGCTTAACGCATAGAGATCTGCCATAACGCTGAGGATATCGCTGTGGTCGAGGCCTTTCTTTATCATGGCCTGGTAGAAGGTAAAGGCCTCTGCAGGGTCTTTGTGTTTGACCTGATAGGCCGCTCTTGACTGGGCAATGACGCTGATGAGAACGGAAACGGCATCCTCTTCATCATCCGCGTCCCTTTCCGGATCGCTTAGGATATCCATGGCGAAAGAAACATCTTCCATGTTTTCCTGTAATGAAATGGCAAGCATTGTCTGTTCATCGTTGAGCCCGCTCAGTTCTCCCCTCTTGGCCTTTTCAAATAGAGATCGCACCTCAGATGAGGTAAACATTGCTATCAATTCCTGTACGGATTCATCCTGAGAGACATTTTCAGGTTCGTCCTCATCAGGATAATCATCCGCCTCCATATACTGGCCTTCGTCGCCCATGTCGTCAACGTTGTCTTCATCCCAAGCGTCTTCAAAGTCGTCTCCGGTGTCATCTTCTATGCCGAGGCGTTCTCTCTCTTTTGCATCATAGAAAACCACCTCGGCCGGGGAGAACCTGTCCGGATCAAAGTCCTCATCGAGCCATTCCCGGAGGCCATCGTATTCATCGGATTTGGGGTCTGCCAGGACGTCGAGCATATGAAGGTATCCATAAATGCCTCCCACATCCTCCGGCGGGCATGCCCTCTTCCCTGCTATGCAGACCGGATAGGCTTCGGCCTCATCCATGGGAAAGATCTTCTCAAGCTTTATCTCGTGGGTCCAGTCATCGCCGTAGTCATAGACATAGACCGCCTTTTCAATTCCTTTCCCGAAGTATTGAGAGAGCTTTCTCTTTTTCTCATCAATCGTCCTCTGGCCCATTATATCATCTTCAGGGACCCCTATGAGTTCGGAGGTTCCATCCTTCGGGCTAATCAGCTCGAAGCCGTGCAGATGGCTGTCCTCCCATCCCATGGCATCCTGTATGGCAAAGTGGAGATCGTTGAAATTGAAGGCGGTCGGCACCTGGATTCTTCTCCACACCGGAGGCTTGATTCCCTTCAAGGTTATCTTGAGCTGATATACTTCACCGCGCTTTCTTCCCATTTGAGGCTCTCCTTTTCATCGTGTGTTGAAGCTGGGTGCGAAAAGCGATAATGCGGTGCCTATTTCGCAGGCTTCTTGAGCGCTTTCTGAAGGAGCTGGGTTATGTCCATTACCTCCAGCGGCACCTTGTTTCTCTTGACGTAGGTGGTCATGGTGCGCACGCACTGCTGGCAGGATGTTACAACCGCCTGGGCACCCGTTGACATGACTTCCTCTATCTTCCTTTTCGCTATGTCTGCTGAGAGCTGGGGATCTATCATTTCAAGGTTTCCGCCCCCGCCGCAGCACTGGCAGTTTTCCCTGTTTCTGGGAAGCTCAACCAGCTTCACCCCGGGGATGGATCGGATGACATCTCTGGGTGCATCAAATACCCTTGCCCCCCTTCCCAGATCGCATGGATCGTGATAGGTGACGGTGAGCTTTGTCTCCTTGAAGGGGATTGCTCCCCTGCTAACCAGTTCCTCCAGGAACTGGGAGGCGTGAGAGATCTCTATGCCTGAGTCATAGTGCTCCCTCCACATCTGAAAACATGAAGGGCAGGCAAAGACTACCCTGTTCGCGCCCTTGGCCTTTATCGCGCCGATGTTGTGCTCCCTGAACTCGGAGAACATATCCATGAGTCCGGCCCCCAGCAGGGGAAAACCGCAGCACCATTCGTCTCCTCCCAGGAGTGTAAAATCTACCTGGGCGGTCTGGAGGATCTCTGCCAGGGCTATTGGAATCTTTTGCGCAAGCGGGAAATAGGCAGCAACACAGCCCGTGAAATATACCACCTCCGCGCGCTTTTTGATGAAACCGTTCTTGGGCGCAATGCGCATGTCCTCGACCCAGTCGGCCCTCTCGTCGTTATCCTCGGCAAAGACGTTCCGGCTTTCATGGAGGTTACCGCGAATCATATCAATCTTTTTGGGAAAAGAGCCCTCCCTGACAAGATCCTGCCTCAGGTTGAGCCACAGGTCCTTGAGGTGTATGCCCACCGGGCACACCTCCTGGCAGTTGCCGCACAGGGTGCAGCGGAAGACCGTGTCTCCATAAAGCGCCAATTCCTCTTTTGAAGGCCCCTTGAGTCTTAAGATTTTTCCCAGAAGCCCTCTTTGCCTCTTGAGGATATCCCTGAGACGCGCAAGCCTGTAAACTGCTGAAACTTTTCCGTCTGCGGATGCGGTAACGGCAGGACAGATATCCGCGCATATCCGGCAGTTAGTGCATGCCTCGGTCTCAAATAGCTGAGCGGGGCTATAGTCTTTACTGATCATGCTATTCCTTCGCGTATTTTTCTATCTCGGCAAGCACCCACTTCTCCACGGCTTCTTTTCCATGAATGAGGTTGGCCACTTCGCCTTTGTCAGACGGCTTTATCTTGTATATCCAGCCCTTGCCGTAGCAGTCTGAGTTTATGAGCCCGGGATTGGTCTCAAGCTCTTCATTGACGGCCGCAAGCTCTCCGTTAACCGGGGCAAAGACCTTTCCCAGCCATTTGCCTGACTCGATCTTGGCAAACTTTTTCCCGGCGGTTAGTTCCTTTCCCTCTTCAGGAAGCTGGACAAAGACTATTTCACCGGCCATCTTCTGGGCAAAGTCATCCATGCCCATTACGAGGAGATCGCCTTCTTCCTTCACCCAGTAATGATTCTCCTCATAGTATAGTTCATCCGGCAGTGTGTAACCCTGTATCTCCATCGTGTATCCTCCTTTATTCTTGAATTTATTTGTTGTAAGCGATCGTTGGAGAGGCTCTCGGAACTTCCCTCCACCATAATCGAATAATATTTTATTTATTCCTTACCTTCTTGGTCATTAGCTCATTTATGAAGGCGGTGGTGTTATAGATCTTGATATTTTGTTTCCTCAGCTTGGCATTGGCAAGATTGTGAACACATGAATTGCACTCAGTAAGGAGTATCTCGGCCCCTGTGTCCTCCGCCTCCTTCAGTCTCCTTCTAGCCATGGCAAGGGAGTTCTTCGCGTATGCCCCCCTTACGCCTCCGCCTGCCCCACAGCAAAGGGAATCAGCGTGATGATGCTGCATTTCCACAAAGTCGGGGGCGATTTTTCTTATGGTTGCCCTAGGCTCTTCATAGATGCCGCAGTGTCTTCCCAGATCGCATGGGTCATGGTATGTGACCTTCTTGTCTGTCGTCACTCCAAAGTCGAGATCCTTGAGAAACTGCGAAATGTGCAGAACCGTTATCCCTCTTTTCCGCAACTCATCGTATTCCTGCCTGTGGGTGAAGGTCCTGTAACAATATGGGCATCCGGTTATTACCGTTTTCGCCCCGGTTGCGAATATTCGCTCAAGGTTTTGAGATGCGAGTTTGGGATTGAGGCTGTAGCCGACGTCCTCAAGCACCCCGCTGCAGCAGACCTCGCTTATGAGGGTATAGTCAACGGAGAGGCGATCCAGGAGATCCAGTGCCCCTTCTGTTGCCTCATCCTCTCTGTAGGCCCCCACGCATCCGATAAAATATACATAAGCCGCCTTTTGATCCCTTTTTCTGTCAAAATCAGGGAGCTCGTCTTCAGCGTAAATATTGGTGCTCTTCTGCAGTACCTCGTTCATGCCTGCAAATGCGGGGTGGCATGAACCGATGTTGACCATGTCCTTTCTTACCTGTTTTATTATTTCAGGGACATTGACCCCCGACGGGCAGTTGTTTGCGCAACTCGCGCAGGTGGTGCACTGAAAGAGGCTGTCTATCAACTCTTTCCCGAGTTCTATCTTTCCGTCCATCACCTCTTTGAGAAGGAGCATTTTCCCCCTTGCATTCAAGGCCGGTCGCAGGGTTGCTCCGTAAACGGGGCAGACGGACTGGCAGAAACCGCAACGGGAGCATTGCAGTATCTGCTCCCGGTATTTTCTCTCAAAATCGTACTTTGCTTCCATTAGCATTCTCCTGTGGACAACTGGATTGGTCCTGGTGCTGATCCCGGTCAGCCGTGAATGCCTGGCTCAGAAGCGGGCCCGCCCGCATCGTCAAGGGCCATCTTCCCAGGGTTCAGTATATTGTTGGGATCAAACATCCTCTTTAATGATCTCATGACATTCATCGCGGCCGGGTCATGCTCCAGGGTCATGAATGGGGCCTTGGAAAGGCCGATGCCGTGCTCACCTGTAAGGGTTCCGTGAAGGGATATGGCCAGCGCAAAAAGATCGGCGCTAGCGGCCTCCATCTTTTTTACGTCCTCGGGGTTGTATCCGTCGTAGAGGATCTGAGGATGGAGATTGCCGTCGCCTGCGTGGCCGAAGGTGGCTATCTGTATGTCATGCTTCCTGCTTATCGCCTCAATGCCTTTGAGGAGATCAGCAACCTTTCCCATGGGCACGGTGACGTCTTCAAGGACAAAGTGGGTCTTTATCCTCGCAAGCACCGCATAGGCGGATTTTCTTGCTTTCCAAAGATTTATCGCCTCTTCATCGGACTTTGCCTGCTTGATCTCAAGGGCATTGTTTCTGGCGAATACCTCTGTTACCTTTGCCATCTGATATTCAGTCTCCCCTTTCGTGTATCCGTCTGTTTCGGCCAGGAGCATCGCCTCCACCTCAGGGAGATTGAGGTCGGTATTTTTGTTTATGGCAAGGATGGTTTCCTTACCAAGGATCTCAAGGACGCTGGGGATTATCCCGCTATGCATGATCTGGCTTACCGCCCGGCCCGCGTCTTCCAGATTTCCGAAGGTGGCGGACGCGGTGCTTGTCGCGGTAGGCCTGGGGTTTATCTTAAGTGTTATCTCGGTTACAACGCCGAGGGTTCCCTCGGAACCCACAAAGAGCCTTGTCAAATCATAGCCGGAGACGCTCTTCATGGCCCTTGAGCCCGTGCGCATGACCCTGCCGTCAGGCAGTACCACCTGAAGGGCCAGGACATAGTCGCGGGTTGTGCCGTATTTGGCGCCCTTCACTCCTCCCGCGTTCGTTGCCACATTGCCTCCAAGGGTTGAGACCTTGCCGCTCGCAGGATCGGGAGGGAAAAAAAATCCGTATGCTGCAAGCCCCTTTTCGAGATTGGCATAGACCACGCCCGGCTCCACTATCACAAGCCGGTCTTCTATGCTGATCATAAGGATTTTATTCATGTGGCTGAGGTCAAGGACTATTCCGCCTTTGATCGGAACAGCCATCCCTGAAAGACCGGTGCCAGCTCCCCTGGGGATCACGGGGACATGCGTCTCGTTAGCAAAGACCATAAGCCTTGACACCTGTTCTGCGTTCTGGGGCCACACCACGCAAAGAGGCCTTGCGCTGTGCTGCGAGGCATCATAGCTGTAAGAGACCATGTCTATTAAATCTTCGCTATAATTTTCAGCCCCGACTATCCCGATAAGGCCGTTCTTTAATTTCTCATCCATAGTGCTATCTCCTTATAATAGTGCTCCCTCAGCCGCATGCCGCTATCAGTGTCTCTTCAGGGCCCCTAAGGCCAGCACCGCAGGGGATATGATGATATGAAAAAGCCTGCTGAAGGGGATATAGGCCACGAAGGCCGCTGTAAGGGCTGCATGGATATACCAGAGGTAACCATAGACACCGGAAAGCTTTTGAGAGTCTGAAAAAATCAGGCCGATCCCATATCCTGCGAAAGACCAATCCGATCCCTCCGGGAACCCGGTCATGGCTATACGCAGGCCCTCTGTAACAAATCCTATTATCACCAAAGCCCCTATGAGGCCGAGTGCTAATCTGTCCTGCGCCGGGAGACCTGGAAGTCTTGGAGTGAGGAGACCGCGCACCAGCATAAGACTTAGTCCAAGCAGTATCATAAGGCCTGAGATATCAAAGAACATTCCCGTTGCGGGATTGTTCTTATCCAGCATGAAACGAAAGGCTTCCCACGGAGGATCCAAAAGGGACGCAACAAGCGCGACTATGCCCCACAGGGACCTGAAGAAAAATGCGTAAAACACAAGCCCGTGTATGAGCCATCTGCCCAGAGAACGCGCAAAAAGCCGCCTTTGCAAAAAGACATCAAGCGCTATGGCCTTTAAGGAGGCGGACAGCCGACCGGACTTACGATGGCCGGTACCTTGATGGGTTTCATCGCCGTTATTCGATTTAAGGCGGGATGGCTCTTTGTCTGAGCTGGAAAATACATAAGAAAAGGCTATTATAAGGCCTGCCAGGAAAAGGCCGAGGCCCAAAATGGTGAAGGTATCCGAGACGGAAAATGTGGCCGCATGACAAGGCATGCACAGGATGCCTTTGGGGGGCAATATCCAGGCGGCAGCACCTAAGTTATTGCCGTCGTAGTGGCATCTCCTGCAGCTTTCCGTTCCTTCTTCCTTTATCATCTCATGGATATGGGACGCGGTGGATTTAGCGCCTTCCGGTTTTTTCCACAGGATCTCGCCGCGCTCCTTATGCTTGACGGGGGCTATTCCCGGCAGATGACAGGCCTCGCACGAAACCGTGATGTGTGCGTCGTGTGCGACCTTTTCGTCATGGGGGTTATGACAGGTACTGCAATCCGCCCTTTTCTGCCCGGCGTGCTCATAGGCAGCGGCCTCCGGATGGCAGGAAAGACATGATGAGCCGGCATGCGGGGTCTTGAGATATTGTTCCATGGACAAAATGGGCATTCTGGCCGATGGGGTAATTTTCGAAGCCGGCCCCCCGTCCGCGTGACAGTAAAAACAAAGGTCAGTCACGGCATCTTCAGCCCCGCTTTTTCCTTGAACCGGGGCCCTGTGGCAGGAAAGGCAGTTCTCCTGAGCCTTATCCGGCTTTGGAAGGCTCTTTCGCTCATCGTGACAGTTAGCGCACTGGCTTACGGGAGGAACCCCGGGATCAACTTTACCCTCCCGTACCGCGCTCAGGGAAAGTTGAGTATGTGGATCATGACAGTTGATGCATGCATCGTAGACAGCAGGATCCGCAACGTGACTCTTTCCGTGGATGGCCCTTGCGAGATCCTTGTCAACTTCTTCATGACACTGGATGCAATTTTCTTTCGAGAAAGAAACCAGTATGTTCTTGGTCACATTCGCGGGATTGGGATGCGGCCCCCTTTTTGAGGCATCTTCGTGGCACTCAGAGCAGGATGTCTGCCCATGGGCGGAGATGTGAAATGCCGGTTCGTCTATCAGCCATGAGGCTTCCGAATAGCCTCGTGGAGCCGGCAGGCACAGGGCGCAGAGTACCGCAAATAATGCAGCTTTAGCAAATATCTTCATCAGACTGCCTAAAGTGATGCCTCTTTGCTAGAAACTTAGCCCCGTTGTTCTGAGCTGGTTGTCAACCCTGGATACGCCCCCTACCTGGGAGGCTATTTCTCCGATAATCTCCTTTGTCCTCTTATCAGAGACAAAGCCTGAAATGGTTATGGCTCCTCCTTCGTCGGCGGTGACCTCAATGCTTCTGTACGGGGAGGTCGTTACCTTTTTCATGATCTTGCTTTCGACCCTCTTTGAAAAAGCAAGGCGTGCCAGTTTTTTGGTTATGGCGGCTTCATCATCTCTTTTGGGCATGAGCTCTATGGCGCGGCAGATGATGTCTGTGCCTGCGTCAACATCATAGATTGTGGTATTCAGGATAAGGTCGTAGAGGTCCCAGTCCTTCAGATCTCTTTCATATATGGTTCTGATGAGGGCCCTTCTCTGTGTGTCGTATCTTTCCACAAAATCTGCGGCCTCTCCCGTTGAGGCGCCTTTCTGCTTGGCCACTCTCTTGATCCTTACATCCTTGGGGGCGACTATCCTGGTCTTGAAGATGCCCGCTATGTCCTTTAAGACTATCTGGGCGCCTCTTCCTATGATCACGACATTGCCCTTGCTCGCCAGTTCCAGGTTGAGGGATTCAAAAAGGCTCGTGTAACCGGCATTGCTGAAAAAGAACTTTTCAAAAAAGCCCGGCTCAAGCTCTGTCTCATAGAGGGTACAGGCCTTTTCAAACTCCGAGTCGCACTGCTGTGCCATGTCGTGCACAGCGGCCTGATCCACAAGTTTAAGATTGAGCCTTCCCGCCACCTTAGCGGCTATCTCATCCCCGAAGCTCCCTACCTGCCTTGAAATAACGACTATTGCCATCTTGCAGCTCCTTAAAAAATGAATGGTGTTCGCCTAAAACCCCTATGCCAACTATCACCACGGCCGACAACAGCTTGTAATTGCTGCCTATCCCTTGACCATGCCGACCACGTAAGGTCCGGCCGGAATAACAACAATCCTTTCAGGATTAGCTGAAACAAGAGCGTCAACCGTCGCCTGAATGTCCCTTATCTTATGAGCCCCGAAGCTCTTTATATCCTTTTCCGTAAGTCCGGGTGAGTATACATGAACAGCTCGGGCATAGTCCAGCACCTGGAATATATTCTGGGCGCACCATTGATCTATGACGAAATCGGCCGGATCGCAATGCCTTGTATTAAATTCATCCGGCGTGCATACCGATCGCATTATGCCGCAAAACTCAGGGCTTCCGAGTCCTTCGCTGCAGCCGCATGCGACCACTATGCTGCCCCCCTTCTTAAGTATGTTTCTGGCGCATATCAGGGCCTTGCTTATCTGATAGAAGGTAGCATCCAGGGGAAAGCCCCCTCCCGAGGTTATCACAAGGTCAGCATATCCCTCAACATCCACCGCTGAATGACTCTTCACCATCTCGCATCCGGCCCTGTGAGCCTCCTTGTAATGGCCGGCAAACACGCCCGCGACCTGTCTCTCCATGGATATGACCACATTCAGAATGAAGTCTGCCCCCACGGCCTCAGCGACCCTAAGCCCGTATTCATGGAATGGATTTCCGTCAAGAACGAAGTTGGTCACCTTTGGGTGGGCTATCATGCGGAAAGAATGCATGAACTTCATGGTTTCAAAGCTTGATATGCCAGGGAGGATACTCTTGGCGCCGCCTGAAAAACCTGCATAGAAATGAGGTTCAATGAGGCCCGTGAGTATCTTAAGCTCCGCATCCAGATAGGCTGTATTTACCTCTATGGGCGCACCGTCTATTTCAGCGACCTTCCTGTAGCAGGATGGATCCCTGCAATAATGATTCAATATCCTGTAAGAGTCCATTATATCCCTGCCTACCAGGGATTCGAGCTCCTTACCGAGGTTAGGACGGTGCATGCCTGTCGAAATCAGGATGGTGATATCTTCGCGTCTGACGCCCGATTCTTCAAGTGTTGAAAGGATAGGGGGCAGGATCACCTTATTGGGAACAGGTCTGGTTATGTCTGAGATGACAATGCAGGCGGATTTCTTACCCCTGGCAAGCATACTGAGTGGCTGACTCCGGACAGGATTCAACAGGGCCTTTCTGATTTCGCCCGGCGGATCCGACAATGGCTTCATCTCCACCATGTCCAGCGTTATTGCCCTATCGGGTAGATCAACTTCTACCGGGCTTTTCCCGCACAAAAGTTCCCTTTTCATATAGGCGTCTCCATCAATTTTTAAGAAGGTATGAATACGACTTTATTGCATAAATAATTCGGTAAAGCAACCATGATGACTCTATAGAAAGTCCATCTATTTGGTTTGAGAGGCATCCCTTGTCGTTGCGGTGCTGGTCAAATTTGCTTCTGGTCGGAAATGATCAATGGCCTCCTGTGGCATGGTCAAATATGACCACTCAACCGACGCGGCCATAATAAATCCTCTTCAGAAGGAAATCAAAGGCCGCTTGATCGTGCAACTCCGGGATGGCCGCAGAGTGAAAGGGTAGGGTACTTCACAATGGGCGGCTCCAGGCGCTGTCCGGGGTTTGCATGGACAGGGCTGGCACAGTTGTTGCGTATATTGAGTGCAAGATGATTCAGATAAGAGTTCAGAGGAAGGCATGAGAAAAGAAACCCACAGCAGATGGATTTTTGGCGTCCCGCTCGGAATCGGCGTC
Organism: Desulfatiglandaceae bacterium; assembly: GCA_041753575.1. Lineage (GTDB taxonomy): Bacteria > Desulfobacterota > DSM-4660 > Desulfatiglandales > Desulfatiglandaceae > CG2-30-51-40. The sequence continues at coordinate 24,234 of JBGSUA010000223.1, read as the reverse complement.
CTGCTTACGGCATCGGACGGTTATTTCTTCCCTGTGGCAAACCTCGCGGGGATCGCCTTTATCGTTGTTGGCAGCATGCTTTGCGCTTCGGATAGATAGTGGTCACTTCTTCTCTTGAAGTAATGCGACGGTCTGTCTTATCTCATCCTCCGTCACCGCGGCTCTCAAGACCTCCATCTCCTTCATAACGTTGGCAAACCTGGCACCTTCGGCGGCGCTTATCCACGCAAGTTGAAGTCTCTCCGGCCTTATGCCTAGCTTTGCCATCTTTTTCCTGACCTTCTCGATGCGTTTTTCAGTCCAGTGGTTGGCATTGATATAATGGCAATCGCCTATATGGCACCCGCTCACTAGCACTACCGGCGCCCCCTTCCTGAAGCCCTCCCAGATGAAGTCCTCATCCACCCTGCCTGAGCACATGGTTCGGATGATCCTTACGTTGGCCGGATACTGGAGCCGGGAGACCCCGGCATAATCCGCGCCTGCGTAAGAGCACCAGTTGCAGGCGAAGGCCAGGATCTTTTCCTGCGACCTCTCATGCAGCAGCGCATCTACCTGTCCCATGATCTGGGTAGTGGTGAAATGGTTCATCTCAATGGCGTCAAAGGGGCATTCGGCCGCGCAGGTCCCGCATCCGGCGCATGCCGCGGCGTTTACAACAGCCGGCTTCTTATTCTTGACGTCCACTGTTATGGCTTTGTAGGGGCAGACTTCAGCGCACCTGCCGCAGGATTTGCATTTTTCGGCAAAGACCTCCGAGATAATGGGCTCGGATGTTATATGGCCAGTGTGCATGAGGCGGATGGCCCTCGCGCTCGCTGCCGAGGCCTGCGTCACGCTTTCCTTTATATCCTTCGGCCCCTCGGCGCAGCCGGCGTAGAATACTCCCCTGGTAGCTGCATCAACTGGTTGGAGCTTCGGATGTGCCTCAAGAAAGAAGCCGTCCGACGTGAGCTGAAGACCCAGCATCTCCTGAAGTTTTCTAGTGCTTTCAGCCGGCTTGATACCCACTGCAAGGACGAGCATTTCAAGGTTATAGATTTCCAGTTTGCCGCTTGCGGTATTTTCTACTGTGACCCTGAGGTTTCCATTTTGTTCTTCCTCGACCGTCCCAGGAAATCCCCTGATATAATGTACCCCCAGCCTCCGGCTCCTCATGTAGAGGTCTTCAAAACCCTTGCCGAAGGCCCTTATATCCAGATAAAAGACCTTGATGTCCATATCGGGATAGTGTTCTTTCAATACCAGAGAGCTCTTTATTGTGTTCATGCAGCAGATGTTGGAGCAGTAGGCCGCGCCCCTTACCGCCGAGCGTGATCCGACACACTGGATGAAGCCTATGGATTGTGGAATCTTTCTGTCGGTCGGTCTTATGAGGTCCCCTCCTGAAGGACCGCCCGCGTTAATCAGTCTTTCAAACTCAAGACTTGTAACGACATTCTGAAAACGGGTGTATCCGTATTCATCAAGCTCGGTTGGATCATACACCTCAAGACCGGTCGCAACGATTATCGTACCGACCTTCTCCGCTATTTCTTGATCCGACATGTGGAAGTCAATGCATTTTTTGTCGCATGCCTCAACGCACTTGCCGCACACAACGGGATTATTCCCCAGGCATTCGGCTATATTAATGGTGTAGGCCGATGGAACCGCCTGAGGAAAAGGCGAGTAGATGGCCTTTCTTGATGAAAGGCCAAGGTTGAATTCATCAGGTCTCAAAACGGGGCATGCCTTGGCGCACTCGCCGCAAGCGGTGCATTCCTTTTCGTTGACATACCGGGCCTTCTTAAGGATGCTGACATCAAAGTTTCCAACATAGCCTTTGACGTCAACCACTTCGCTCATCGTATAGAGGGTGATCCTTGGATGCCGACCGACATCCGTCATCTTAGGACCCAGTATTCAAATAGAACAGTCCATGGTCGGGAAGGTCTTATCCAGTTGGGCCATGGCGCCGCCGATGGTAGGACTCTTTTCGACCAGCACCACATCGTAACCATTGTCTGCGAGGTCAAGCGCCGCCTGGATACCCGCTATTCCTCCTCCTATCACAAGGCTCCGCTTGGTCAGAGGGAGAACTCCTTCCTTAAGGGGCGCGAGATGTCTGGCCCTTGAAACGCCCATCTTTACCAGATCGAGGGCCTTGGCTGTCGCGGCCTCAGGATCATCCATGTGCACCCAACTGCACTGCTCCCTCAGGTTTGCCATCTCAAGGACGTAGGGATTGAGCCCCGCTGACTGAAGCATCTGACGGAAGGTTGATTCGTGGAGTCTGGGCGAGCATGATGCTATTACCACCCTGGTGAGACCCAGCTCCTTTATGTCTTCCTTAATGCGCTGCTGCCCGGGCTCTGAGCAGGCGTAATCGATATCCTTGGACACGGCTACGTCCTCCAGACCAGCGGCCGTATCAGCCACCCCGGCGCAGTCAACGGTCTTGGCGATGTTGAGCCCGCAGTGGCATACATATACTCCTATGCGGGGGCGTTCCTCATGGGCTGGTTCAAATCGAGCTTTGTTTTCCATCACAGTAACTTTGCCTCTTGCGGTGAATGTGAACGATCACTTGGGATTCCTGCCGGTAATTAAAAACCGGTTGCCAGCACCGTCCTTAGTCTTCTCCCAGGTTTCATTCCCAGTGTATGCTGCTGCTTAAAAGAGTCGTAAGGTCTGACACTTCCATTTCGAGATCTCCGCCGAAGAACGGATCTTCCATGGCGCACTTGAGGTGGATCTGACATTTGGGGCACGCGGTTATCAATAGATCTGCCCCGGTACGCTTTGCCTGCCCCAGGCGTTTTACCTGGAGGGCCTTGCTGAATGAATCGCATCCTATCCACGCGGAGTTTCCGCAGCAATCGGAAACAGCTCCTCCTTGTTTCAGTTCGTTGAAGGCGGAGGGATTGAGCCTTGAAATGAGTTTTCTCGGCAGCTCCTTTCCATCGGGCATATTCCTAAGACGGCAAGGATCAAGGAAAGTTACGTTTCCTTTGTAGGGAGTGAAGGCTACGGCTCCTTTATCCACTTCCTTTTCCACGAGATCGTGGATCAGGGTTAGCTTCATTGGAATCTCTACGCCATAAGCAGGATAGTCCACGGAAAGGGTCCTGTAGCACTCTGGGCACGCCGTCACGATCTGATCCGCGCCGGATGAGCGGAATGCCTCCTGATTAAGCCGCGCGAGCGAAAGGAAATTCTCCTCATCCCCGCTCCAGAGAAGATCGTGGCCGCAGCAACGCTCATCCTTTATAAGGGCCGGCGATATGTCAAAGAAGTTGAGAAGCCTGATGCTATCCGAGAGCATCCTCGCAGTATTTAATTTAAGATGGCGGCCGAAGAATACGTCGAAATAGGCTGCGCAGCCGCCGAAAAACAAGGTCTTTGAGTGCTGGTCAGTGCGAAGGTCCTCAGGCAGCCAGTCCCAGTGCCTTGTGTGAAGATCAGCGGAACACATCGTTCTCATGAAAGATTGGAGAAACCCTCCATGCACTTCAGCGGAGGGAGCCTGAGAGCTGCGCAATATCGCCCTCATTTCCCTTATGAATTGAGGGAAATTTACCATAGAAGGGCATCGCTCCGAGCACAGGCCGCATGTCAGGCAGGCCCAGATTCCCTCCTGAACGCTCTGTTCACTAAGCGCGCCTGAGATTATGGAAGCGGCCAGAGCCCTTGGGGAAAAAGGTTTACCTGCAAGGGTGAGCGGGCAGGAAGAAGAGCACTTGCCGCAATCCTGGCATGAGAAGACATTGTTTCTCAGTACCGCTTCTTTTACTTTTCCTCCTGTGTCATTAAGGGCGGAGATCCTCGGAGGGGGGGAAACCGGGCTCTTCCCGATTCTTTTTATATCTTCCGTAAAATCCTTAAGGAAAAAAAGGAGCTGATCAGCTTCTTCGGGCATGAAGGTGGCCAGTCGCAGTCTCTCTTTTCCAAGCCCCAGCAGATGGAGTATGCCCCTGGTGTCTTCCTCGTTTGCCTGGGCGCTTACTGTGCCGGCACCGTATCGGCATGATCCTGCCTTGCAACCGACCAGGGCGACCCCGTCCGCCCCCATCTCAAAAGGCTTGAAAAGAAGGGCCTTACTTATACGGCCGCTACACGGGATACGCACCATCTTGATCTCAGACGGTATATCGGCAGCCATGTCCTGGAGGGTCTGATAGGCAGGATGAGGTCCCCAGCTACACAGAAATAATATAATGCTATAGTTTTTCACCTGAAATATCCCAAAAGCTTTCTAACCCGCTGCTGTAGTTTGGTCCGGCTGTATCAGGATCTCTTCCAGTATCTGCTCCAGAAAAGCCTGATTTCTATATGGGCTGTCGGCTGCTCCCGTCGGGCACACAGAGATGCAATTGCCGCATCCCTTGCACAACGCCTCGTCAACAGAGGCATGTCTTCCTCCCACCTGGTTGGGCGAAAAGCTTATCGCCTGATATGGACATACGTTAAAACACCTGCCGCAGCCCCTGCATCTTATCTGGTCAATTACTACTGTATATCCTTTATTATGTCTCGGCCCCCTCGGCATAACCGCGGCTGCCAGGGCGGCCGCCGCAGCCCCTTTCTTTCTCTGAGAGACATTAAGCCCGGAGGGATTGGCCAGGAAAAGACCGGCTATGGACGTTGCCCCTGGATAAAGAAAAGGGATCCCGGGCTCGCCTGCTTTCTGCATTGTGGACGCTACAAATCTCCCGGGCAGTCCCTCCTGCGGGATATAGGGTATAAGCGTTCTGAATCTTTCGCCTATTATCACGGCGCCTACCTGAAAGGTCTGGGAAAGCCCTCCCACATCAACCAGCACATGGAAGTTCCCCAGGGTCCCCCCCATCTCCTTTACGATGGCCCCTTTAAAGAGAGTGATATTCGGGTGGTCAATCGCCTGGGAAGGCTCTAAAGGGGCTGAACCGAACATGAAGACCTCCACCCCCAGATCAGCAAGGGTCAAGGCGCTGTGGACCGCTGCCTCGGATTCGCCTATCACGGCTGTGGTGAAGTTGTAAATCCTTCCCGGTGTCGCAAGAGGTTTGAGTTTTCCGGCCCTTCCGATGGAACGATCAATGAGCCCCTTGAAACGGCTGAGGGCCAGATCCTTGTCTGTTGCAAGATGCCTCAATGCCTCGCCTCTCAGGTTGCATGTCTCAACCATTGAGCGGCTTATGCCTGTCCCATTGAATATGGCATCCTTTAAACGAGTTCTTTGATCCGAGCAGGCGCTGCAGACAAAATCCAGAGGACAGCAAACACAGGTTGCGAGAACGGCCCTTGTGATACCCTTTTCCCTTATCCTTCGAACTATTGCGGCAGAGCCTTCAGAGACGCAGGCTGAATTCAATATCTCCGAGTGGACGACTTCTTCTCTATCGCATAATCCCTCAACATATTCCGACATGGAAGGAAGCCATCCAAAAGAATCGTTGCAGCGACAAGCAAAAACGCCTATTCGGATGTCGGGTGATATCCATGGATCAGGGGGGTTAAAGGAGAATCCTCGCCCTTTGGACCTCTGGGAGGTTCCCTGCAGAAGAGCGGCGGCACGGGCGGCAGCGGCAAATCCCCTTGTAATCAGTCCATAGACATCTGTCCTGGCCGAGGCAGGGCCGTATGCCCTGATAACGTCATCGCCCCTGATGGAAGGGGCCGCCGCCGGAGCTGCTATGATTATAACACCAGCCTGCTCAAGCAGTTCCTCATCGCTGTCATCGTGCGTTATGGCCTTCAATGCTCCGCATGCCTCAATGCACAAGAGGCATTCGGAGCAGACGCCGCACTGGAGGCAGCGCCTTGCTTCATAGCGAATTTGGTCTTCATCAAATCCAAGAGAAACCTCAGCGAAGCCTGAAAGCCTTTCAAGTGGCTGCCTTTCTGGCATCGCAGGCCTCGCAAGCGCAGGTATATGCGTGGGTATCGAGGGAAACGGTTTTGCCGGCGGCCTATTAAGGCTGCCGGCTTTATCTTCGCCTCCAAGATACCTGTGCACGAAACGGGCGACGGCCCGGCCTGAGGCCATGGCCTTGACGACTGAAGAGGGGCCGGTTACGGCGTCTCCTGCGGCAAAGACTCCCTCAAGGGAGGTGCGCATCGTCTCATCGGTTTGGATATATCCCCCCGCCTGCCCTATGGCCACGAACGCCTTTTCAAATGAAAGCTCAAAGGTTTCGCTATCCGGGACCAGAACAGGCCATCTTATGCCGTCTTTACCTGGAGGCCCGGGTTCGGTAGGTCGGCAAATAAGCCCGGAGAGCCTTCCCTCTTTGCCGACAAACGACACGACCTTGATCCTGTCTTTAATGACGATCCCCTCTGCTACCGCGGCTCTTATCTCTTCCTTGTCCGCTGGTATGAGGTCGGATGGAAACCAGGAAATTATGGTGACGATTGCTCCCATCCGCCTCAAGGTTCTGGCCATGTCAAAGGCGGCATTGCCGTCTCCTATCACGGCGGCTTCTCTCTCCATGGAGGTTTCCTCTCCTCTGTAAAACCTTGAAAGAAAACCCACACAGCCATATACTCCGGCCAGATCTTCCCCAGAGACACCAAGAGCCCTGTCTCTCCATGTTCCGCAGGTGAGCACCACCGCTTCGAAGGCGTTTTTTAATTCGTCCAGCCCGTTTTTGAGATCTATTGGGGTTGAGGAAACAAATTCAACTCCAAGTGCCTTTATATAGGCAAGGTCGCTGTCAAGCACCTCTCTGGGGAGCCTATGAGAACCAATGCCGTACCTGAGAAGCCCGCCCGGCATGGATTCCTTTTCAAAGACCTTTACATTGTAACCGTTTCGCGCGAGATCAGCGGCCGCTGCTATTCCAGTTGGGCCCGAACCCACTACTGCTACTTTCTGAGGTCTGACGGCATTGGGATTCACGCTCGGCAATATCGGATTGGATGCCTCATGGTCCGAGAGGAATCGCTTGATGTCTCTAATTGCTATGGGCTGGTCAAGCTCGCCTCTCCTGCAGGCTTCTTCGCATGGGTGAGTGCAAACCCTGCCGCAGATCCCCGGGAGGACGTTTGCTTCCCTTACCACCTCAAGGGCCTCCCTGTACTTGCCGACCCTGGCAAGAGCCACATAGGCCTGGGCCCTTACGCCGAGAGGGCATCCTTCCTGGCATGGGGGGATGGATCGTTTGTCAATGGCTGGAGCGCCAGGCAGGCTCCTTCTGCCTCCAAAAGCGATAGGTTTTTTGCCGTCCATGGTTTCGACGGGGCAGGCCTTTATGCACCTGCCGCAGAGGACACAGCGGTCTTTGTCAATATAGGTAGCGGCCCTTCTCATCTGTACTCTGAAACCCTGTGGTGTATGGCGGATGGATAAGACCTCGGCCGGCATGATGGTCTTTATAGAGGGATTGCGTATTATTCTGAGGAGTCCGGATCGGTGGGCGAAATTGAGGGACAGACCTGAATCAAGGCGCCATTCGTCACGTGAAAGCTTTCTGTCAAGATCAAAATCCTGGTCAACAATGGTAGCGGGGATGCCTAGTTCACCCAGCTTGTTGGCGGCGCAAACCCCTGCCGGTGTCGCTCCTATTATAAGAACCCTCTGGAGTCTGTCTTTAAAGGTATTCATTGCTCAGATTCCGCCTCCCCTTGCGCTTTCTTCTGCCTCCCCTTGAGAACGGCGGTTCCGTAATCATAGCCCTTGTTGAAGGCGGAGATGTTTTTATCCTGGGTCCCTTTAGGGACGGAAGAGGAGACGGCTACCCTCGCGGAATCAGGGTGTACCGCGTTTGTCACGGCAATAAGAAAGCCCAGCATTATTATGTTGGCCATCATCTTCCTTCCCAGTTCTTCGGCCATGCGGGTTGAAGGAATGGAAAAGCACTCCGGCCCCCGGCCTTGTGGCTGAACCAGGTCCTGGTCAATCAAAAGGATTCCGCCTCCTTCAAGCTCTCCGATGTACCTGTCAAAGCCCGCCTGCGACATGCACACAAGGATATCCGGATGGCGCACGTGGGGATAGTGTATAGCGGTATCGGAGATTATCACCTGCGCGCTGCACGCTCCGCCTCTCGCCTCTGGACCGTATGATTGTACCAGCGTGCTTTCTCTCTTGTCTCCGATGGCGGCGGCCTGCCCCAGGATCTTACCCGCAAGCACGATTCCCTGACCGCCGAATCCTGTAAGGATTATCTCGGCACGCTTTTTTGACTTGCTTGAGTTGGCCATAGAATCGCCTCTCCTTATGCCGCCTTTCCTTCCGCGAGTTCCTGGGGCCTGCACGTCCTGTCATAGGATTCAATACAGGTGAGTCTCTGGACATCAATGAATTTTCCGAGCACAACACCCCGGGAGAAATCAATGTCAAGTTCTGTGGGACTGGCGCCGTTCTTGATGATGGTCTTCTGTTGGTACAGCCTCATCGTATCCTGCAGGGTCTGCTTGTTGCGGCGGCCGTAATTCACCGGACATGGGGCAAGGACCTCTATAAATGAAAATCCCTTCCTGAGAAGGGCTTCTTGTATTGAGCCCATAAGTTCCCTTGCGTGCAGCATGGTCCACCTGGCCACATACGTTGCTCCCGCGGCGAAGGCCAGAAGGGGGAGATTAAAGGCTGAATCGGGGTTGCCCATTGTTGTTGTGGTCGTCTTGGCAAGATATGGGGTTGTGGCTGCGGCCTGTCCCCCGGTCATTCCATAGTTGAAGTTGTTTACGCAGACTACGGTGAGCTCTATGTTTCGTCTGGCGGCGTGGATGAAGTGGTTTCCTCCTATGGCGAAAAGATCTCCATCGCCGCTGAAGACCACTACATTCAGTTCCGGATTGGCAAGTTTCATCCCGGTAGCAAAAGGTATCGCTCTGCCGTGGGTGGTATGGTAAGAATCCAGGTTTACATAGCCTGCGCCCCTTCCGGAGCAGCCGATGCCTGAAACCATAACCGTCTTTGTAAGATCAATGCGGCTTGATTTCATGGCGGTCAGGCACGATGAAAAAACGGTGCCTATCCCGCATCCAGGGCACCAGATATGCGGTATGCGATCTACCCTCAGCAGATCGTCCAGGGGGTGAGGCCTATGGTGTGCGGATGGTTCCATGGTGTTCCTTCTTCCGGGCAAAAGCCTTTCAGCTATTCTTGCCCGAGATGTCTTTTAAGAGTTCTATGACCCTTTCGGGTGGTATAATAGCGCCGCCCGGGTGGCCGACGAGGATCGCAGGGGCCTTTCCTCCGGCGCAGCGCTCCACCTCCAGATGTATCTGCCCCAGGTTGATCTCAACTGTTACAAGGGCCTTGACCTTCTCTGCCAGAATTCTAACGGCAGCCTCCGGGAAGGGCCAGACGGTGATCAGCCTAAGGAGCCCGGCTTTTATCCCCATCTCCCTTGCCTCATCAACTGCCGCCAGGCTTGTCCGCGCCGAAACGCCGTATGAGATGATGGCGATTTCGGCATCATCCAGCCTGTAAGACTGGGTTCTTATTATGTCTTCGAGATTATTTCGGATTTTTCCCGCGATGCGCTGCATCATCTCAGCCTGGGCCTCAACGGTCATGACGGGATAGCCCCTTTCATCATGTGTAAGGCCGGTCGCATGGATATTGTATCCCTGGCCTGCGATGGCCATAGGTGCCACACCGTTTTCCGCCGGGTGGTAAGGCTTGAACCGATCCTTTCTTCCCCTTGCAGCAGGCCTTGAAAGGGTCTTAATCGAGCCTTGGTCGGGTATAACAACCTTTTCGCTCAGATGCCCGACCATTTCATCCGTCATAATGAGCACGGGAGTTCTGTAGGTCTCGCTCAGGTTGAACGCCTCGATCGTCTGGTAAAATATCTCCTGCGGGGACATGGGGGCGAGAGCTATAATCTCATAGTGGCCATGGGAGCCCCATCTTGCCTGCATCATGTCGGCCTGTGCCCCCTGAGTCGGAAGGCCTGTTGATGGTCCTGCCCTCTGCACATCCACAAGAACGCAGGGGGTTTCCGTGCACACGGCGAGCCCGAGGTTTTCCATCATCAGGCTGAAACCCGGTCCTGAGGTAGCCGTCATGGCCTTTGCTCCCGCGCAGGATGCCCCCAGGACGGCCGCGAGGGCGGCAATCTCATCTTCCATCTGGATAAATGTACCGCCTATCTCAGGGAGACGTTCCGATATATGCTCAGCTATCTCAGTGGCCGGTGTTATAGGATATCCGCCAAAGAAGGTGCACCCCGCCGCCAGTGCTCCTTCGGCACAGGCCACGTCCCCTGTCATGAAATGAGTTCCAGTAAGTACTTTTCCGTTCATACGTTGCGCAAAAATTATATTATCCTAAAATTATGATTGAATTCAGAGGAGGCCTCCCGGAACCTTTTTATGTTCCGAAACTCAAGACTTTAAAGCCGCCCCCAGCCATCTACTGTAAAAAAACCCCGATAGTCCGCCTAACCCCAGCGATCTGATAAGTTGGGATGTCCAAACGTTCATGACAGCAGTATTTTGTCACCCCCGAGCATGAAAATCTCCTTTCCCACAACTGAGAGAGCAGCCCTCTTTTACTGCCCTCTGATCCCTGCCCCCTGACCCCTGACCCCTGACCCCCGATCCCTGCCCCCCGATCCCTGCCCCACGCCCCACGCCCCCTGGGTTGGTGAGTGTATTTTCACGGTAAATATCCTCGGAAGATCTTCTGTCATGCCGGCAGATCCTCCATCGAATAAATCGCAAACTCAGGGCAGATGATCTCGCAGAAGTGGCAGTTGACGCAGTCGTTTTCCTTTATGACGGCCGGCGGGTGGTAGCCCTTCTTGTTGAACCTGGCGGAGAATTCCAGCACTTTTTTCGGGCAGAATTCTATGCAGTATCCACAGCCTTTGCAGCGATCTTCCAGGATATAAACGATCCCCTTGGGGACTTGTATCACCTTCGAATCTAAGGGTACCCGCCAGAGTTTCATTGTGCCTTCCTATGCGTGCTCATATTGAAATCATCAGGAGGTGTCTTTTAGCCCTCCAGGGTGCCCCATGTCAAGAAAATTATAGTGCGCTGTGCGGCTGATATCAGAGATACCCCTCTATTTTTATATCGGGTGTCAAGAGAGCCGGCACCTAGAATGCCAAATATTGCACTTTTAAGGGCAGGTTTCTTGCACATTGCCGGGTTATCGCTGATAGATTTATTGGACGCTTGGCTTAGGCTGGAGAGTGTCTCGATAAAATTAACCGGGTATTGTCAAAAGCGTAATGGTTTGCGGCGGGGTCCATCCATTTTAGGTTGCTGGTCTTCCGGCTTGGAAGCGGCCTTCCGCTGCTCCATCCCCAAGGGCCGCGGGAGACCCCCCCTCCAAAGTGATCGGATACGCCGCCTCAGTTCCCTGCCGGCAATCCCTACCAGGACAAGCCTAGAAAGGTAAATCTGTTTCACCAGGAGGTAACGCATTGTGGAGCAATGGACAATCAACTTCTTGATAAAGGCCCGAGTTTTATTGACACGGGGCGTTCGATGGAGTAGATTTCCACGCGATGCTCGGTAGCTATTAGAATCGGCGGCATCGAATCCAGGAAAAGCAAAAGGCATGGGGGAGCTAAGATATGCCCAATACAGTGGTTGTGGGTACCCAGTGGGGTGATGAAGGCAAGGGCAAGGTTGTGGATCTTCTGACGGCAGGGGCGGATCTGGTCGTGAGGTTTCAGGGCGGGGCAAATGCCGGGCACACCCTGGTGGTCGGAGGCAGGCAGTTCATATGCCACCTGATCCCTTCCGGCATTCTGCATAAGGAAAAGAAATGCGCCATTGGTAACGGTGTTGTTGTTGATCCTGAGGTCCTTTTGAATGAAATTGATACGCTGACTGATGCCGGCATCCCTGTGACCCCGGAAAGACTTTCTCTCAGTGAGAAGGCCCACATTATCATGCCCTATCACAAGGCTGTTGACCAGGCCAGGGAGGCCTTTAAGGGCAGAGACACCATCGGGACCACTGGACGCGGCATAGGCCCATGTTACGAGGACAAGGTTGGCCGAGTCGGGATAAGGGCGGTTGATCTGACGGAACCGGCGACTTTTAGGCGAAAGCTTGAGGCTAATCTGAAGGAGAAGAATTTCTATCTTGTCAATTATCTTGGGGTGTCTCCTTTGGAAATTGAAAAGATTTTCAGTGATTATACTGCCATGGCCGAAAGGCTTATCCCTTATATCCGGGACCTCAGCGATGATTTTGACGAGGTGATCCGGCGCAAAGGGAATATTCTTTTTGAGGGTGCCCAGGGCACCCATCTTGATGTGGACCACGGCACCTATCCCTATGTTACTTCGTCTAATCCCTTATCAGGGACCGCCTGCTCAGGCACTGGCGTTGGGCCCAGAGAGCTTCACCACATACTGGGGATCGTAAAGGCTTACACTACCAGGGTAGGGGCTGGGCCTTTTGTTACAGAGCTCAAGGATGAAAACGGAGATTACATCCAGCAGAAGGGAAAGGAGTTCGGTGCCACGACGGGAAGGAAGAGAAGATGCGGCTGGCTTGACCTGGTCGCGGTATCGGATGCGGCAAGGCTCAACGGGCTTGACAGCCTTGCGATCACAAAATTGGATGTCCTGACCGGCCTTAAGACCCTCAGGATATGCGTGGGTTATCAACTGGACGGACAGGTCATTAGGAAAAGGCCTGCCAGCCTTGAAAAATTCGGGCGGTGCCTGCCGGTTTACAAGGATATCCAGGGTTGGAGCGAGGACATATCAGGAGTGAGGCGTATTGAGGATCTTCCCTCTGCAACAAGACAATACCTTGATATAATAGAAGGGGTTACCGGAGTGCCGCTCTCCATAGTCTCGGTAGGCGCGGCAAGAGAAGATACGATAGTCATAAAGGATCCCTTTGCTGTTTGATAAACTGCGCTCGGTCTGATTAAGTTTTCTTTCATCTTTGCGCAATGAAATTATCCTATCAGATCGCAGGGAGGAATTTCTGGGCCTCTTCATGTGGCGGGAGGTCCAATTTAGCATACCTGTGCGGGGCAACGGAACGGAAAAGGTTTCCGACAGGTCCCCGTGATCACGAATAATCCTATGTCGTTTTCAGAAAAAATCTATGATGTGATTGTGGTAGGCGCGGGCCACGCGGGATGCGAGGCCGCCCTGGCCTCTGCCAGGCTGGGGCACAAAACCCTTCTTATAAGCATCAACATGGACCATATAGCAGCCATGAGCTGTAACCCTGCCATAGGGGGCCTTGCAAAGGGGCATCTGGTAAAGGAGATAGATGCCCTGGGTGGGGAGATGGCCAAAAACGCGGATCAGACTGCCATTCAGTTCAGGAGGCTGAATACCAGAAAGGGGCTCGCTGTGCAGGGCTCCCGCACGCAGAACGACAGAGATCTATACAGAAGGCGAATGAAGTCGGTTGTGGAGGCTCAAGCCAACCTGGATCTGAGGCAGGCTACTGTTGATCGCCTTCTTGTTTCCGACAGCAGCGTAGGGGGAGTTGAGACCTCTATCGGAGAGAAGATCCTCTCGAGGACCGTCATACTCACGACAGGAACCTTTATGAGGGGACTCATCCACATAGGGCTTACAAGGTTTCCCGGAGGCAGGATGGGGGATCCTCCTTCAAGCAAACTTTCCGAACAACTCATGTCCCTGGGATTTGAAGTGGGGAGGCTCAAAACAGGAACCACCCCGCGTCTTAACGGAAGAACCATAGATTACGATGGGTTGGATGCGCAATACGGTGATCCCAGCCCCAGACCGTTTTCTTTTTCCACCAGATCCATTCCCCTCCCGCAGGTCCCATGCCACGTCACCTATACCAATGAAGCAACCCACAGGGCCATCAGGGATGGCTTGGATCGTTCTCCTCTTTTCACCGGCGTAATAAAGGGGGTCGGTGCCAGATACTGCCCTTCCATCGAGGACAAGGTGGTGAGATTCCCTGAAAAGCCAAGACATCAGGTCTTTCTGGAGCCGGAAGGTCTTGAGACCACAGAGGTCTATCCCAACGGGCTTGCAACCAGCATCCCACTGGACTTGCAGAAAAAGATGGTACGCACCATTTCAGGTCTTGAACATGCGGAGATTATAAGGCCGGGCTATGCCATAGAATATGATTATGTGGAACCGACCCAGCTTCTTTCTTCCCTTGAGACAAAGCTGATAAAGGGCCTTTTCCACGCAGGACAGATCAATGGAACCTCCGGCTATGAGGAGGCAGCCGCTCAGGGTCTCATTGCAGGGATCAACAGCGTGCGATTCATAAGGGGTGATGATCCGCTTATTCTCAAAAGATCTCAGGCCTATATCGGGGTTCTTATTGATGATCTGGTTACGAAAGGCACCAGAGAACCCTACCGCATGTTTACCTCCAGGGCAGAGTACAGACTGCTCTTGAGAGAAGATAACGCAGATATCAGACTGGCAGACCTGGGGAGGGACATTGGACTTGTCTCCGACGGCACTTACCGAGAATTTTGCGTTAAAAGAGATAAGATAGAAAGTTTAATCAGACGGTTGAATGAAAAGGTGATATATCCAATCCCTTCTATTGAGGAGAAATTGCATTCCCTTGGCACGGCTCCGATCAAAAATCCCGCCTCTCTGGCCCAGATCCTCAGGAGAAGCGAAATTGCCATCGAGGATTTGAAGGTATTTGATGACCTTCTGGAAGGTCTGGAAGAGGGAATATCAGAAGAGGTGGAGACAAGGATCAAGTATGAAGGTTACATAGAGCGTCAGGAAAAGGAAGTTGAAAGGACACACCGCCTTGAAAATCTTAGGCTTCCCCGCGATATTGACTACTCTCAGGTGCATGGTCTTACCACGGAAGTGAGGGAAAAACTCATAAAGATAATGCCTCTCACTCTCGGACAGGCATCAAGAATATCAGGTGTTACCCCTGCCGCCATTATGGCCTTACAGGTACATCTGAAAAGAAAAGGCTCCCTGAAAACAAAGGACGGAAAGTAAAGGGCCGGGGATTTATCTCCCCGGCCCGGTATGCTAAGCCTTAAGAGGAACTGCCCTACGATATCGCTTCGTAGTAAGCCTTTTCTGAGATGCTCCCCCATGTGCCTATAACCTTCTGGAAGGCCTTGAAATCCTCATGGACCTTCTTTGCCAGAGGATCTTTCGCCGCCTCGGCCTCCACGATATCAATGGAAAGCTTCTTGAGTCCCGCCATTACCTCATCCGGGAACTTAATGAGTTCCACCTTGTGTTTCGTTATGAGGGTCTGAAGTGCCGCGCCGTTCTGGGCCTCAAACTGGGCAAGAGTCCACATCTCGTTTTCGACACAGGCCGTATCTATGATCGCCTGGAGATCCTTGGGAAGGCCGTCATAGACCTTTTTGTTGAACATGATTTCCAGGTAGGTCCCCGGCTCATGCCATCCCGGATAGTAGTAGTACTTGGCAGCCTGATAAAAACCCATCCTGAGGTCGTGAAGGGGGCCTACCCATTCGGTGGCGTCAATGACCCCCCTTTCAAGGTTGGTAAATATTTCGCCTCCTGCAGTAAGAACCACGGTTCCCCCCGCTCCGGCCACGACCTTGCCACCAAGGCCGGGGATTCGCATCTTGAGGCCTTTGAAGTCGTCCAGCATATTGATTTTTTTATTGAACCAGCCACCCATCTGAACGCCAGTGGAGCCTCCCGGCCGGGGAACCAGATTAAAGGGGGCGTAAGTCTCCTCCCAGAGCTTGAGGCCGTTTGCGCCGTGGAACCAGGCAGCCATGCCCTGGGCGTTTAGTCCGAAGGGAACGGCTGAAAACCACTGTGTAGCTGGGTTCTTTCCGGCCCAGTAATAAGCTGCTCCTACACCGCACTCAACCGTGCCGGCTGAAACTGCGTCAAAGACGCCCAGAGGCGGAACCAGTTCACCGCCGGCAAAGACCTGGATCTTGATCCTTCCATCGGCAAGCTCGGCCACCCTCTTTGCAAAACGTTCGGCTCCGTCCTGGAGGACCGGGAGCTTTGGGGGCCAAGTGGTCACCATCTTCCAGCTATACTTTTTCTGCGCGATGACCGCCGGCGCTCCGACCGCCGTGGCGGCCACTGCCGCTGCCCCGATCCCGGCCTTTTTGAGAAATTCACGTCTTTCCATAAACAACCTCCTTTCATGATGAGAAGTTCGTTGACAAGGAGCGCGTATCCAAAAAACGCGCCTTACTACAAAGAAACTCCGCCTGAGAAAATCCTTTTCTCCAAGAACAATATCCTCCGGCAGTTAGGTGATGTCAATCCCCGAAAATAACGTTAGGCAGCCATGTTGACAGTTGCGGAAAAAGAATAATTGTGAAAAGGCCCATAAGCTGCAATATGACAAATGGAATAATTCCCCTGTATATGTGACCCGTTGTTATCTCAGGCGGTGTGACCGCCTTGAGGTAGAAAAGTGAAAAACCAAAAGGAGGAGTGAGAAAGGATGTCTGAAGATTTACGGCCAGAAGAATGCAGAACCAGGCCGGATCAAAACCGAACTCTATCATGATCGGTGCAAGCACGGGCACATGGATAAAGGTTATCTCTATGAAATCCAGGAAAAACCCTATAAAGAAGATAAGCCCCATCACTATAGCTAGGACTGCCTCTTTGCTGTGCGCATGGGCCAGTGAGCCTAAAAATTCCCTTACAAGGCCGTCGCCGCCCAGTCCTCTGAACACAAGCCCGAAGGCGGCGGCGCCACAGAGGATTATGAATACCATGCAGGTGAGTTTTACGGTGCTTATCATTACGTCATAGAGCACCTTTGAAGTTAATTTCCCATTCAAAGCGGTGAGCAATGTTGCGCCGACAGCGCCTACGGATGCAGCCTCAGTTGGAGATGCTATCCCGGCGAATATAGAACCCAGAACAGCAACCATCAGAGCCAAAGGAGGGATCAGTGCCTTGCCCACCCTCTTCATAAGGTCTCTGGAAGATATTCCTGCCCTTTCCGCCTTGGGGATAGGGGGCGCTATTTTGGGGAAAAATATTGACGCACCTAATATATAAAGAATGTACAAAACAACAAGGACAATCCCGGGAAGCACTGCCCCCATAAAAAGCTGCCCTACCGGTACTCCGACTATGTCGCCTATGAGGACAAGCACTATGCTTGGGGGTATGATCTGCCCCAAGGTCCCGGATGCCGATACAGTCCCTGTCGCAAGTTCTTTTTGATATCCCCTTCGAAGCATAGTGGGGACCGCGAGAAGACCCATGGTGACAACTGTGGCGCCCACAATGCCTGTTGAGGCGCCCAGAAGCGCCCCCACTATCACTACGGAAACCGCCAGGCCTCCCCGAAGCGGCCCGAAAAGAAGCCCCATGGTATCAAGGAGATCCTCAGCTAGTCCCGATCGCTCCAGCATTACGCCCATGAAAACAAACAAGGGGACAGCTATGAGTGTTATATTGGTTATGACTCCCCAGATGCGGAGGGGAAGGAGATCAAAAAACGACCATCCGAAGCCGATCAGGCCGAAGAAAAGCGCGGTGCCCATAAGGGTGAAGGTGACAGGAAACCCTACCATAAGCAGTATGGTAAGGGCCAGAAACATCCATCCGGGCAAGTATTCCATGTCCAGGCTACTCCTTTGGCTTTCCCTTATCCATAATTTGCGTCAGGCTTCGAAGTCCGAGGGCAAGGCCCTGCATCAAGAGCAAGACAAAGCCAACCGTAATGGCCCCTTTTATTATGAATCTTAACGGGATTCCGCCGGGATCAGGCGATCCCTCAAAGACCATCCATGAGTTGTGAGCGAATTTCCAGGATGTGATTATGACCATCAGGCAACCGGGAATGAGGAAAAAGGCGACTCCCAGGAGGTTTATCCATGCCTTTGCCACAGGCTTAAGCTTCTGATAGATGACATCCACCCGCACATGGCCGTCATAAAGAAGCGTATAGCCTGCTCCTATCAAAAATATAAAACCGAACAGATGCCACTCCAGTTCCTGCACCAGGACGAAGCTTTTCTTAAAAAGATAGCGCATCACGACGTCGGAAAACATGACTACAACCAGGCCCGCCGAAATAAATGCGACGCCCCGGCCGATCCACTCGTTGATGGAATCTATCCATCTGCAGATGCTTCGCAGGACCTCCATCGTTATCCATTCCCTTAAGATTTCACGAAAAAATTTGATTCACTATAAGAACCGCAACTTGAGTGGTCAAGAATAAAATGAAAACCGTAAGCAATCACGGGAGTCTCTCAGGACCCTTTCAGGGATCTGGTTTCCAGGCCTCACTTCAGTCCATTTCAGAAGGCCACGAGAGACCTCCTCCCAAGCGCTTGCATGCAGAAATACAGCAACAGGTGTGTCTATTGACTGTTACATTACCATTCCATATAGTGCCAGTATATTATTAAAGACGATCAGGAGGCAGTTCTTTTGTATCTGATTACGTTAGAGGGAGCCCATGTGATCGGTTATGTTCTTTCCTGAGCGATTATTCGATGGTTGATGGACTCGCAAAAATTCGGCATCGGGACGGCAGGCTTAATGATTGATAGCAGGTTTTTTTACTTCCATCTTTTCTTAGTCTTTCTAGCTGCTGCCGCCTGCCTTACGCCTCGGCACATGATTGCAGCCGAGGAAAACAACCATGATTCTGCAGTATTTGTAAGGGTTGTAAAAGCGGAAAAGACCTTTTCTTTTGGCTATATCGAACGCGCCGGCTCTCTTGCAGCGATAAGAAAGGTCAGAATCTCGAGTGAAGTGGGGGGTATGGTTGAAAGGCTTTTTTTCGAGCGCGGCGACAGGGTTAAAAGGGACCAGATCCTTGCCGAAATAGGCACGAGCAAGATAAGGCTTGAGGTTGAACAGGCATTGACCGCCTTAAAGGCAGCGGAGATTCAGCTCGAAAAGGTCAAAAAAGGGAGCAGGGCGGAGGAGATAGCCATTGCTGAAGCCGCTCTGGAAGAGGGCGACTCTGCGCTCAGGGAGTCCGAAGAGCATTTTAAAAGAATTGATGTGCTTTACGGTAAGTCTGCTGTTTCAAAAAGCGAATATGACTCTGCTTTCAGAACAGTGGACATCGCCAGATCCAGAAGAGAGGCCATGGCTCAGCAGCTCTCAATGGCCAGGGAGGGCGCCAGGAAAGAGGACAGGGCAATCGCCGAGGCACAGATGGCGCAGGCCGGGGCGACAGTGGCCCTGGCCAAAGATAGACTTTTCAGGTCCATTATCAGATCACCGATTGAAGGAGTTGTGAGCCATAAGGCGGTGGAGGAAGGAGAGGTAATCATAGTGCCTCCTGGAGCGACTGTAGCACAGATAGTGGATTCAAGCTCGTTCAAGGTAGGAGTCGCAGTTTCTGAAATGGATGTGGTAAATGTCCGAGAGAATTCTCTTCTTCAGTTCACTGTTGATCCGCTTCCAGGGAGAACATTCAGCGCTGAGGTGACCTTTATATCCCCTGCCGCCGAACCCCTGACTCGAAATTACTCGATAGAGCTGCTGGTAATAAATCCCGACAAAGCGATGTCCGACGGCATGACGGCAAGGGTCAGGATTCCAAGAGCTGAAACCGGCGCGATAATGGTTCATCCCTCTGTGCTTGCTGAAAAAGATGGCGCAGTGGGCCTCTACGTGGTTGAGCGGGGCAAGGCTGTCTATAGGCGGGTTGGTATGGGCGGATATAACGGCGACAAAGTAATAATAAGCCAGGGCCTTGTTGAGGGGGAGCTTCTGATCATAAATCCTGCCTCTGTCAAAGACGGCATAAAGGTAGCCTATTGATGGCGCAATGATTCTCACCGAGTTTGCCATATCTAGACCACTGCTTGTCAGAATAGCACTTTTTCTCATCCTTGTATTTGGTGTCTATAGCTATATTTCAATGCCTCGCTTCCTGGATCCCGATATCACAGTGGGAGAGGCCTTCATTTACACGATAAGCCCCGGGTTTTCTCCTGAGGAGATGGAGCGTCTCGTCACCAACAAAATAGAAGAGGAACTGGAAGGCATCTCTGAGATAAGACGCCATGAGTCCATCTCATACGAAAGCACATCCAAGATTCATATCTATTTCAACACGGAGCTTTCGGAGTATGAAATTGACAAGGGCATGCAGGAGGTTAGAAACGCTGTTGACAGGGTAGATGATCTCCCTAAGGAGGCCAAGGTTCCCAGGGTAATAGAGATTGATGTAGCGCTATTTCCCGTGTGCATGGTCGCCCTGGCAGGCCCGCTTGATGCGATCGAATTGCAGGAAAAGGCCCAGGACATTGCCGATGCTATCGAATCTATAGAAGGCGTTTCAGAGGTGGACATCCTTGGGAAAAGGGAAAAGGAGATATGGGTTGAACTGGACCCAGGAAGAATGTCTGCTTACGGCATAAGCATTCCAGAGGCGGCAAAGGCAATTTCAGGGCGGGTCAGGAATCTCCCGGGTGGGAGCATGGATATGGACGGCCATGAGATCGCCATAAGGATGAAAGGTGAACCGAAGGCTCCCTCTTTGCTGGGTGATATAGTTATAAGAAGCGGTGATCATGGGTCGGTTTTCTTGCGTGATGTGGCCAGGATAGTACAGACTCTGGAGAAACCGAACACATTGACTGCCGTTAACAAAGAAAACGCCCTTGTTTTGTCAATTAAAAGAAAGCGCGAGACCAATGTCATAAGAATCGTGGATGAGGTGAAATCCCTGGTGGCGAGAGAATCTGAATCTCAACCAGGGCTTATCACTACGCTCTATTTTGACCAGTCTAACGAGATAAAAAAAAGAATAAAGGAGCTTCAAAATAATGCTCTTATGGGCATGGGGGCCGTCTTCGCAATACTCTGGCTTGCGATGGGGGCAAGAAATGCCGTCCTTGCCTGCCTGGGGATTCCGGTATCCTTTCTCCTGACATTTATTTTTATGAAGCTCGCCGGCTTTTCTATTGACGGACTTACGCTTTTTGCCCTCATACTGGTGCTTGGAATACTGGTTGATGACGCCATTGTTGTCCTTGAAAATATCCAGCGTCACACAGAGATGGGGAGTCCCGCCATAAGGGCTGCGATAGAAGGCTCAGAAGAGGTCATCGGACCGGTGATTGCCTCTGTTACCACTACCATGGCGGCCTTTTTCCCTATCCTTGTGACGGTGGGGGGCGTCATAGGGAGATACATGTCCCCTTTGCCAAAGGTAGTGATATTTGCCCTTGGAGCTTCGTTGCTTGAAGTCTTTCTCATGATGCCTTCCCACCTTGTTGAGTTCACGCCTGCAGGAGGCAGAAAGGAAAGGCCACAAAGGGCTGATATTTTTGTATTTGTAAGAAAAGTTTATTTTCCTTTTCTCAGAACGATATTAAAACATAAAATAGCCGCTGTTGGAGTTATTGTTATTTCAACTGTTCTTGCCTTTTTCCTCTATTTCCAGACCGACTTTGTCATGTTTCCAAAAAGCGATATCTTCCCAAGATTCAACATATATTTTGATATGCCCGTTAATACCAGCCTTGAGCAGACAAGAGACGTCCTGATGGACTTAAGCGATATTGTAAAGGAGCGCATAGGTTCGGAACTGGAAGCCCCGGTAGCCATAGCCGGGATGAAGGAGATCAACTACGAGCCCATTTTGGGATACCACTTCGGTATGTTGAGCGTGCTTCTCAAGACAGGCAAGGATAGGAGGCACAGTGTTGTGGAGCTGATGGAAGGAGTAAGGGAGGATGCAGGGCGGATCCTGACCGAAAGAGGTGCTACCTCCTATGTTCTTGACCGGATGCTCGAGGGGCCTCCGGTTGGACCGGATGTTGATCTGAAGATTCAGACTTCGGGTTGGGAAAGATCCGCCTCGTTATCGCGTTATATCCGTGATGAGCTGGGTAAAGCAAAGGGCATAGTTGACATAAGGGACGGCTTCTCCAGAGATAAGCAGTTTATAGAAATAACTGTGGATGAGGAAAAGGCCAAGCGACTGGGAATTGATCAGGAATTGCTTACGGCATCCGTCCAGGCCGGATTCTATGGACTTCCGATAGCAAAATACAACCAGGGAAAGGATGAGCAGGAGATAAAACTTAAATACCCTGCTCAGTACAGAGACAACTTTGATGATCTGATGAACATGAAGGTAGGTGTTCCGGTGGGCGGTGAGGTGGCGTTGAAGGACCTGGCAGAGATACGCATCTCTCCGGGATTCCAAAGCATATACCATTATAATGGGGAGCAGACGGTAAGGCTTACGGCCTCAGTAAACACAGAAACCAAAGGCAAGGATTCGGGATTTTTTGAAAACATAACCGGCAAGAGGATGACCCCTGTTCGGGCCAATGCGCTGGCGGAGGAGGCATTTGAAAGGGTCAGAGGGAGCTACCCTGAAGCAAGGCTTGTGGCAGGCGGAGTCCAGGAGGATACCGACAGGTCCCTTAGGGAACTAGGTTTCGCGGGTATTTTGGCTCTTTTTTTAATCTTTCTGATCCTTGCTATAGAGTTCAACTCTGTGCTTCAGCCTGTTATAATAATGATAACCATACCGTTTGTGAGCCTCGGAGTTATACTGGGCCTGCTGGTTGGCAACAACCCAATAACCTTTGTAACCTTGATAGGAATGTTAACCCTGAGCGGAATCGTTGTGAACGATTCGCTCGTGCTGATTGATTTTATCAACAGGTATCGAGAAGAACACCAGGGGGAAACGTACAAGGCGATTGTGCGTGCCTGCCACGTTCGCCTTCGCCCCATAATACTTACATCCGTCACCACAATTTTCGGTGTTGCTCCCATGGCCCTGGGGCTTGGAGGGAAATCTCCTTTTTGGGCTCCCCTGGCAACCGCGATTATGTGGGGGCTTGGGTTTTCGACCATACTGGTACTTTGTATAGTGCCTGCCTATTACGCCATACTGGAGGATATTAGATACTTCTTGAAAAACAGAAGCAGGAAAGCCGTAATGAGTACTGACATTGATGAGGCTTTTCTGCTCCCCGAGGTCATGCCCTATTTGCGCCGCCACAAGTGACTGTATGCTGTAATAAAATCTCCTTCAGCCGAAGCCTTAACTCTTTCTATCTTGTCATCTCAGTCCAATGCCTACCGATCAAGGCATCACCCTGCGCAGATTGCCAGGTGTAGTTCATTGCGCGTGTTCAACGCGTCGGGTCTTGAATCCAGATTGCGGGTTTGAATTCGTAAGTACTGGAGCCGTAAACGGGAACGCGAGGCACGATGAAGTTCTCGTGCGGCTGGTAGCCTAAAACCGAGCGAGGAAGTTGCTGAACCTGACCGCCGGCGACGGTGAAGACAAAGTTACGCAGCAGCGCGCCGTCGGATTGGCGCTCAATATGGATATTGTATTTGCCATCGACCAGCAGTTGCTCCCGAGTGAGAGGCGGCGCTTCGTGGCTGCGTCGTGCTTCGTGCGGCGCGAAAAAGGCATGAGTACTCTGGCGGTAGTGGCCGGCGGCGATATGGCCTTGAGCGGTTTTGCTGTGGGCGATCATCTGTCCGCTACGAAAGAGTTTGGCCCTGGTTTGATCTTTGGTTGTTCCCGCTTTCAAGTCGGCACTGCCGGTCCAAAAAACCACGTCCGGCAGTGAGGTCGTTTTATAAGGGCGCATCCAAAGATAGGCCATTGAGCGCCACGGGCCGTCGAATTGATATTTTTTGGCGGTGTCGAAAGGATCTCCTGATCCGAGAACTCTTACGTTGAAGGGAAAGCGCGTGGACGGTTTGCCGCTGACTTTGAACTGGATAAAATAGTTTCCGGGCGCGCTGGTTTGCACTTCGGGGTTACCTTTGACGCGAATCCGCCCGAAAGATTTGGCTGCAAACGAGTATTCAGGATAATAATCTAATTGTCCCATCACCTTACCTTCTGCATTTACGACTTCAACCGAAGCATCCACAGTATCCGCTGGCGCAAACGCGAGATTGATATCGTCGAAACGCAACACTCCATTATCGTGAAATCTCATGTTGAGCAACGATGTGTAATCAATCGCGGGCGCATAAGTTTGAGCTCTCGCCGGTAAAGCACAAGCATGGGCGAGAAGAGTACTCGCGGCATAAGTAATCAGTATCCAAACTGTTTTCATTAAGATGCCCCCTTTTATTCTTTTTAGCGTGGGTCCAATTGTGCGCTCTGCAACTTCGGTATCGTAAGCAGCCTGAGCACGCAGCCAATAACCGTTTAACAGACCAAAGAATCTACACAACCTCAAATCTGTGTCTGCCGTTATCTAACGCCTACCAGCCACAATCTCGCTGATTCGTTGTGCAGGAGCGCCGATTTCCTTTGCTGGACGGTACTGGCTAAGCCCCATGGGTTTTATGAAGTCTTCTAATAGTATTTCGCCTGGCGTAATCGGTTCTACCTTTTCATAGTGGATCGTCCTCAGCGATAATC